>DFKQ01000002.1 GCA_002373875.1 Lachnospiraceae bacterium UBA3641 | reverse complement strand
GATGGTTCGTACAATTAAGTACTTCGCTGAGCTTGGCTGATCTTAATTAAACAATGATTGATACAAGCCCGGTCTTTTGGCCGGGCTTGTTTTGACTATGTGTACTAAATACGCGCTTTACGGATAAGGAGATTCTTAATGGGTATACTGTACGATGCAAGAAAGCTAAAAGCCATGGAGTTTCTATATAAATTATGTGAATATGCGCTTAAGGAACAGGGCTTCGCCGATGAACTGTGGACACGCCTTATTAATGAAGGTGCGCTCTATGATGAATTTGTCTATTATGCGGATAATCATACATTTCTTGACAGGCTGAAGATCCGCGGTTACGGGATGTCGGACATTTACGTATGGCAGATGGATAAATACAATCTTGTAAGAGAGCTTGGCAAGAACCCTGAAGCATGTAATAAAGAAAGCCTTGTTCTTAATGCCTTCATGGAGTTTTCGAATATGATAAAGGACCCGGATGAATACGTTAAGCGTATCGAATCCGGCAAGGGCAACGACCGTTTGTGATCTTTATACGAAGTTACTGAAATGTAAATTAAATTGCAGGAGATGCCATTTGTTGGTATAATTTCTGTATTGCTATGCCTGACTGTTGCGGTTTTGGTTTTTGTCAGGCATCGTAAAAACGTATAAAGCATATATCAGTAAGAGGAGATAAAAGTGAACAGATTCAGATTACCCTATCATCTTGTGGTTGCGGAGGGGATTTTTAACGATATACCGGAATGTATGAAGGATGTATTTCCGGAGCTTAAGAATTCAAGGACCATCATTGTGACCGAGGAAAATCTCAAGAGTATTTTCGGAGAGATCCTTGATGATGTGGGGAATGATTTCCCCCAAAGTGAGTTGTATCTGATCGGGAAAACGGACTATGACAGCGCAGTCAGGCTGGCTAAATATATAATAATGAACGATATTAAGCTGGTGATAGGTTTCGGTGGAGGAACGGTATTGGATCTTGCCAAATTTGCTGCCTTCGTTTCAAAGACCAGGCTGATATCGCTTCCGACCACTCTTTCCAATGATTCCCTTGCATCCCCTGTATCGGTCCTCGGGACGGAAGGGAAGGCGAGGAAGAGCTTCAGGTGTACAATACCCGATGCGATAATAGTTGACATCAATGTGATAAAGAGTGCGCCGGACCGTCAGCTCCTGGCCGGTATAGGAGATACTGTATCAAAATATACGGCAATTCATGATTGGAAGCTGGCAGGCAGAAGGGTGGGTGATAAGGTGGATGATTTTGCCTGTATGATCTCTCATATGGCCTGCGACAGCATGCTTCACGGCGAGATGGAGGAACTGAAAAGCAAGAGCTTTATACGCAGGCTTACGGATGCATTGGTAATGGGCGGACTGGCCATGGAGATAGCGGGCTGTTCAAGGCCAAGCAGCGGATCTGAGCATCTGTTCTGCCATGCCCTTGAAGAGAATCATTCGGAAGCGACTGCTGTTCCCCATGGTATAGCCACGGCCATGGGCACATATCCGGCATGCATATTTCAGGGCAGAAAGACAGATAAACTTGTAAGGGCGATTAAACGCTACGCGATCCCTGTGAAGCCTTCGGCCAACGGTGTGACAGAGGATATCTTCGTACAGGCGTGGCAGGGCGCTGCAGCGAGCCGGCCTGACAGATATACCATATTGAATGAGACCGATCTGAGCACCGGGAGACTTAGGGAAATATACGCACAGATGGAAGAAATTTTCTAAGGAGAGTCAGGGGACGTATCTTTTGACTCATTACGGAGAAGATCATGAGCGATTTTGAAGAGCAGATGAACAGAATGTTTGGTTCGAACAAGGCTAATTACACGGTAAATGATATTGAGGCCGCAAAAAGACGGCAGAAAAAATACGGGGGGACCCTTTATGACAACCTCTCGGTAATAACTATGGAGCGGACGGGCCAGAAGCCTTTAAGTCCGATCATAGACAGCGGGAACTCCATGATGGCAGGAGCCTCTGAAAATGCCGAAGCCGCAATGGCTGACATTAACCGGCTTGAAAGTACGCTAAAGTCCAATGCCGATGAGATAAATGCGACATTAAGTGAACTTAATAAAAACATAAAGTCTGATTTTGAGTTTTCCGCAAAGACTGGGACACCGGCTGCAAAGTCATCGGAAGTAAGGCCCGGACTTGCGGGTGATGATAAACTTATAGAGAAGTTCGTTGGTCTTAATGACAGGCTTAAGGAGAAGGTTTTCGGACAGGATGAATACATAAAAAAGCTTGTGATCGCCTTCAAGAGACCCCTTGTGTCGGAAAGGGACAGTAATGACGCCTTAAACAGCATCTACATTACAGGACCCTCATGCAGCGGAAGGCATTATTCGCTTTCCCTTATAACACAGGAGCTTAATAAGAGAGGTGTATTGACGGACGGGGGAATATACAGGATGGATCTGGCCCTGTATCCCACACCGGCTGAGGAGAAGCTCTTCGTTCAGGATCTTTATTCCGCCCTTAAGAGTAGGGAGCCGGTGATCCTTTTTGAGAACTTCGCTTCCTGTAATGTTGCCTTTCTTACAAGACTCGCAGACCTTGCGGCCACAGGGGAGAGCAGGCTGAATGAGAGATATGTTATGCAGAACGGACAACTGGTGAGCGTGACCAACGCCCTGGCGGGCGAGACCGTAGGATCGCTTGAGGCTCCGGGTAAGTATCTTGTATTCCTGGGCGATGAACCGGTTTCGAAGCTCGCAGACATTATGGGAGCACCTTTTGTCAATTCTCTTGGAGATATATGTCAGACCGCTGTTCTTACGGATGAGGCGATTGCGGCTGTAGGCAGGGAATTGCACGAAGGCCTTAAGGCAAGGGTTAAAAAGCAGCTGGGCTGTGAACTTAACATAGATGAGACCTATGACAGATACGCACTGTCATGCACCGGAAGGGGCCGGGCCCTTAAAGGGGTGATAGATGCCTACGATGAGGCTCTTACTGCACTTTCCGAGTGCATGCTTGAGAGTGAAGACGGGTTAAAGGAACCGGTGGGTATTGCCTGCGATGAAGACGGAACGAAAATAGTGACCGGGGGTGAGAGGTTTACCATGAGTGAGTATCTGCCCGGTGGCTACAGCGGTGAATTGGATGCAGTTGAGAAGGAGCTTGATGGAATTGTCGGACTTACAAAGATCAAGGACTATATCCACGGACTTAAGGAGTACTACGAGGTACAAAAGAGAAGACGGGAGGAAGGTCTTAAGGCAGGAGAGCTCAACCGGCATATGATCTTTACCGGTAATCCCGGAACAGGCAAGACAACCATTGCCCGTATAGTGTCCCGGTATCTTAAGGCCATCGGCATTCTGTCAGGCGGTCAGCTTGTGGAGGTATCCAGAGGTGATCTGGTTGGGAGGTATGTGGGACACACGGCACCTCTGGTAAATCAGGTGGTAAAGTCAGCCATCGGAGGTGTCCTCTTTATTGATGAGGCCTACAGCCTGTATCGTGGGGATGAGGATTCCTTCGGGCTGGAAGCTATTGATACACTTGTTAAGGCAATAGAGGATAACAGAGATAACCTCATAGTCATACTTGCAGGCTACAGCAAGGAGATGGAGGACTTTCTTGAGGCTAATTCCGGTCTTAAGAGCCGTTTTCCCAATATTATCGACTTTCCGGACTATACCGGAGATGAACTCCTTGCAATAGCGCGTATAACCGCAAGATCCAAGGGCTATGTCATTGATAAGGAGGCCGAGCAGCCGCTTCTTGATTTCTTTAACGCAACTCAGCTTAACAATGCCCGTGAAGCCGGAAACGGACGCCTTGTAAGAAATAAGATAGAGGAGGCCATACTTAATCAGTCCCGCCGCCTCGTTGCCCAACCGGACGCGGACATGTCGCTGCTTCAGCCCGGGGATTTTGAACTGGAGAACTGATGGAATGCTGTTCTGAGGATGTGTTGTAATAAGGGTAGATCATATCTTAAAAAAGGATGGTTTGATTTATGAAAAAAGAAATAAAAGACAAAAAGTTTACTGAGGAGAGAGCGCTATTCGGCAGCAGGGATATCGTTCTTGACGGCTGTGTCTTCGAGGATGGTGAGTCACCGCTTAAGGAAGCCTGCAATATAACTGCAAGGGAATGCCTGTTCAGATATAAATACCCCTTCTGGTACTGCAAGGGGGTTGAACTCGAAAAGGTGACCTTTTTTGATATGGCAAGGGCGGGTGTGTGGTATACCGATAATTTCAGCATGAAAAATGCGATAGTGGAAGCTCCCAAGAACTTCCGCAGATGTAGGGACATAACCCTCAGCAATGTTTTGATCCCTCATGCGGAAGAGACTCTCTGGAACTGCACCGATGTTACTCTCGAATCTGTCAGGGCGACCGGTGATTATTTCGCCATGGGCTGCAGCAACGTGAAGGCTTCGGATATCGATCTTATAGGGAATTACAGCTTTGATGGTGTTGTCAACATGGAGATATCCGATTCGCACCTGGCATCCAAGGATGCTTTCTGGAATACGGATAATGTAACGGTGAAGAATTGTTTTGTCACAGGCGAATATCTGGGATGGAATGCAAAGAACCTGACCTTTATAGACTGCACGATAGAGAGCCTTCAGGGAATGTGCTATATTGATAATCTTGTCATGAAGAACTGCAGGCTTATCAATACAACGCTCGCCTTTGAATATTCCGATGTTGAAGCGGATATCAGGGGCGGGATCGAGAGCGTATTCAATCCAAAGAGCGGACAGATAGCAGCAGACAGGATCGGGCATCTTGTAATACAGAAGGATGTCATTGATCCCGGCAGGACAAAGATCGTCTGTGATTCAATAGATGTAAAGACTGATACTCCGGAGGGCTTGTGGTAATGAGCGCATATGATTTTGACAAAGTCATTGACAGGCGCAATACATCGAGTCTTAAATGGGATGTTGCAGAAGGTGAGCTGCCGATGTGGGTGGCTGATATGGATTTTGAAACGGCCCCCTGTATCGTTGATGCGCTTAAACGGCGTGTAGAAGAGAGGATCTTCGGTTACGGTATCATTCCCGATGAATGGTATGAAGCATACAGGGGCTGGTGGGGGAAGCATCACGGATTTGATTTGGAAAAGAAATGGCTGATCTTCACAACAGGTGTCATACCGGCCATATCCACGGCGATCCGTAAGTTCACAACACCGGCTGAAAAGGTTATTGTGCAGACTCCTGTATACAACATGTTCTTTAATTCCATAATCAACAACGGCCGCCGGGTCTTGGAGAATCCCCTGATATACAGTGACAACGTCTATTCGATGGATCTTAATGACCTTGAGAAAAAGATGAGTGACCCGCTTGCCACCATGCTTCTTCTTTGTAATCCTCAAAATCCCGGGGGCAGGATCTGGGACAGAGGAACTCTTGAGAAGGTCGGGGAATTGGCGAAACGTCATCATGTCCTGGTCTTTTCGGATGAGATACACTGCGACCTGACAGCTCCCGGCTGTGAGTATGTCCCCTTTGCTTCGGTTTCGGATGTGTGCAGGGACAACAGTATAACCGCTGTGGCACCGACTAAGACCTTCGGGGTACCTGGCCTTCAGAGTGCGGCGGTGATCGTTCCGGAAGAGGGGCTCAGACAGCGGATGGACAGGGCGCTTAACACCGATGAGGTTGCCGAACCGGGAGCCTTCGCAATAGATTGTGCCGTGGCCGCCTTTTGTGATGACGGCTGGGAATGGCTCACCCGGTTAAGGGACTATATTGAAGGGAATAAATGTCTGGTCCGTGAATTCATAAAGAAGGAACTTCCTGAGATAAGATGCGTGGAGCAGAACGCCACTTATCTTATGTGGCTTGATATGAGCGCATATACGGATGATTCCGCGCGCCTGGCGATGGATATAAGAAAAAAGACGGGACTGTTTCTGTCGGCAGGATCGATATACGGCGGCAACGGATCTGCCTTTCTGCGCATGAATGTAGCGGCTCCCGCCTCGCTTGTTGAGGACGGGATGCACAGACTCAGGGAGGCTTTGAAATAAAGAGATAACCGCAAAAAACAATAAAACATGGTGTATTTTGTCGTGGATATATGATATAATACAAGACGTTGGTAAATAAAAAACGAGGAGGACATTGCTATGTCATTAAACAAGAAGAGCGTTGACGACTTTAACGCAAAGGGCAGAAGAGTACTTGTAAGATGTGACTTTAACGTTCCTTTAAAGAATGGTGAGATTACTGACGAGACACGTATCGTTGCTGCACTCCCTACCATCAATAAGCTTATAAAGGACGGAGCTAAGGTTATACTTTGCTCACATCTTGGTAAGGTTAAGGAAGGTCCCAATGAGAAGGAGAGCCTTGCACCTGTTGCCAAGAGATTATCCGAGAAGCTCGGTAAAGATGTTGTTTTCGTATCTGACTACAACGTTACCGGAGCTGATGCAACAAAAGCTGTTGCGGATATGAAGGACGGAGATGTTGTTCTTCTTCAGAATACACGTTTCAGGGGCGAGGAAGAGACCAAGCCTCAGAAGGCGGGCGAGGGCTTCGCTAAGGAACTTGCCGATCTGGCTGATGACTATGTGTGTGATGCCTTCGGTTCGGCTCACAGGGCTCATGCATCTGTTGCCGTTGTGACCAAGTATATAACCGAGAAGGGCGGCACCAATGCAGTCGGCTATCTTATGCAGAAGGAGATCGATTTCCTGGGCAATGCTGTTGAGAATCCCGTTCGTCCTTTCGTTGCTATCCTTGGAGGCGCCAAGGTTGCCGATAAGCTCAACGTTATCGATAACCTTCTTGAGAAGGCTGATACCCTTATCATTGGCGGAGGTATGGCGTTTACCTTCCTTAAGGCCAAGGGCTACGAGATCGGTAAGTCACTGGTTGATGATGAGAAGATCGATTACTGCAAGGAGATGATGGCTAAGGCCGATAAGCTTGGTAAGAAGCTCCTTCTTCCTGTTGATACCGGCATTGCAAAATCATTCCCTGATCCCATCGACGGACCCGTTGATGTAAGCTATGTTGATTCAAGTGCAATCCCTGCTGATATGGAAGGTCTTGATATAGGTCCCAAGACTCAGGAGCTCTTCGCTGACGCAGTTAAGTCGGCCAAGACTGTTGTATGGAACGGCCCTATGGGCGTATTCGAGAATCCTACTCTTGCCAGGGGTACGATAGCTGTTGCCAAGGCTCTTGCCGAGACAGACGCAACAACCATCATCGGCGGCGGTGATTCCGCAGCAGCCTGCAACCAGTTAGGCTTCGCTGACAAGATGAGCCACATCTCAACAGGCGGCGGCGCTTCACTTGAGTTTCTTGAAGGCAAAGAACTGCCCGGAGTTTATGCAGCAGATGATAAGTAAATTGCATATGCATATTACGGAAGATACATTTTGCGCCATGCTTGCATGAAGCGCATGATGGGGCTTTCGTAATTAAGCATATTTGCTTGCAAATATGCAGCATATGTGAAGGATAGGACGCGCAACACGAACGAAAAAATGCTAAGCATTTTTGAGTGTGCGCCAAGAAAAGTGAGAAAAAGTAGGAGGACATACACCATGTCAAGAAGAAGAATCATTGCCGGCAACTGGAAGATGAACAAGACCCCTTCCGAAGCCGTGGAACTTGTAGAAACACTTAAGAACCTTGTAAAGAATGATGACGTGGACGTAGTATACTGCGTACCCGCAATCGATATCTGCCCCGTAGCCGAGGCAATAAAGGGTTCAAACGTGCAGCTTGGTGCCCAGAATTTCTATATTGAAGACAAGGGCGCATACACAGGCGAGATCTCGGCTCCCATGCTTAAGGATGCCGGAGTTAAGTACATCATAATCGGCCACTCGGAGAGAAGGGATATCTTCGGCGAGAATGATATCCTTATCAATAAGAAGGTTAAGAAGGCATTCGAGGCAGGCCTTTCACCGATCCTTTGCTGCGGCGAGAGTCTTGAGCTCCGTGAGGCAGGCGTATATGCCGACTGGATCAAGAGACAGATCAAGTGGGATCTTACAGGTCTTAGCGCCGACCAGGTCAAGAACCTTGTTATAGCTTATGAGCCGATCTGGGCTATCGGTACAGGTAAGACAGCAACGGCTGATCAGGCCGAAGAGGTATGTAAGCTCATCCGTGATTATATAGCCGAGCTTTATGATGCTGCAACAGCTGAGGAAGTACGCATCCAGTATGGCGGCTCCATGAATGCAGCCAATGCGGCCGAGCTCCTTGATAAGCCCGATATAGACGGAGGCCTTATCGGCGGTGCTTCCCTTAAGCCTGACTTTGGACAGATCGTTAATGCTTAAGGTTAAGAATTGAAACAGTTGATTTAAGGGTATTAATATAGAAGAAAAAGCTCAGGAGATATGACATTTGCCATATCTCCTGATTTTTTGTGCAAAAATTACAATCATAATTGTCACAAATAAAATGCAGTATGACTGCGCCGCGATATTTATAAAAAAATTAATAAATAATAGTGCGAAAATCACCGAATGATGTTATAATGTGATGTAATTTATAGTTTTGAATTTTTATGAACCCTTTGAGCATAACAGGTAGTCTTATTCTATAGGGGAGTTATTTAAAGGAGAACGCTATGAAAAAAAGAAAGTCAATCAAGTCGGCGGTTGCGATCATAGCCCTCGCAGCCATGTTGCTCGAAAACACTTACAGCGTTATGGCGAGTGTCACAGGTGATATCGTTGTAAGCAATGAGATCTCCGAAGAGGCATCTGACGGCATTTCTTCCGAGGGTGTAATCGATATCACAGATACCGGTTCGGACAGCCTGCCGGATAAATCGGCTCCTGCCAATATCGAGATCATTTCCGATGCGGATGAAGCCGTGGCCGAAGCCGGTTCCGAAGCTTCAAAAGAGGAAGATGATCTGGCATCGGAAGCGGAAGAGTCGGTGGAGGCGCTCGAAGGCTCCATCGCAGTAAGCGGTGTTAAGGAGCTTACCCTGTATGTCAACACGGATCAGATGACTTCGTCTGACTCTTTCAGGCTTGATATAGAGACAGATGCTGAACCTGAATGCGATGAAGACCTTACAGGTGTGTTTGGCAAGGGAGACGGTAATGTATTTTATATCCGTGGCCTTAAAGGCAGAAAGACGGTGTTTAAGGCAACGGATCTTACATCGGGTCTTAGAGCGGAATATACGATAAGAAAAGACGGTAATCCGCAGATAGCGTTAATATCCGAGGATACGGTCAAGGCCGAGAAAAAGTTGCGTGTGACTGAATCCGGCTTTGAGCTTAAGGGATCGGGCTATGATGACCTGAGTCTTGCGATTGATGCATCGGCTCTTAAGAAGAATGCGTATTACAATCTCCACATCAATACAGAGGCTGATGTAACATATAAGGGCAATTCCGTTAAGGGCGGGGTGATTTCCTCCCTTGACAAAAATACGACTACAATTAGACTTTCTGATTTAAACGATAATGCATTTACTATATATATTGAAGGCGAGAATGTTGATAATATTTCCGCAGCTTACTCCGTTGATTCGATAAACAACGGAGTTGTCAGCGTGTCCGTATCTCAGGGAAGTGAAGCCGTAAAGGTTGAGCATGAAAATGACAGCGAAGAAGATCAGGCTGCCTTAGCTGATGATGCAGATACAACAGAAGCATCAGAGGATATAACCGCTCCCGAAACCGGGAAGGATTCCGATGAGGCCGGCGTATCGGACAATGAAATTACAAAAGAAACTGAAGAGGCGGTTAAGCGCGTTTACGAATACGAGGATGCTGAAGTGTCCGTTACGGCTACACTTCAGTACGCTGACGCCATTCCCGATGATGCCGAGTTTATTGTGACCAAGATCACGGAGAATACACCCGGCTATAATTATGATGCCTATATGCAGGCGTTAAATGATAATGCCGACAGGATAATGGGAGATGGCGGAGTGATATCCGACGAGACCGTTCTCCTCTACGATATTGCATTTTACGTGACGGATGAAGACGGGAACAGGGTTGAACTTCAGCCTGAAGATGGTACGGTCAGGATAAATGTACAGTTCAAGAAGGATCAGCTCAAGGAAGACCTTGCAGCTGAGTCGGGTGAGGATGTTAAGGTAATCCATCTTCCCCTTAAGGAGGATGTTAAGGACAGTGTCAACACAACGGCGGAAGCTACAGATATTTCGGCCTCCGATATTAAGGTTGAGCTGGTAAACGATTCGACATCGGTATCGGGCGAGAGTACTGATTTCACGTTGAGTGATTTTTCGGTGGCTGCATTTACCTCAGCCGGCAAGATGACCCCGGGTCCCGATGCCAACTTCAGAAGCGTGCTTGGAAGCGCCAGTGGTTACGGTATTGTTGCAAATGATGTAACATTTTCCGGCCACTTCGAATCAACGGTTGCTGTCGGTACGGCAAGGGGCAACGGTCCCATGGCTGCGCCCAGAAACGCAGGCGGTAATGCCGGTAAGTCACTGATAGGCGCTTATGAAGGCGGCGGACTCCTTATAGACAATAACGGCAACAGCACCGACTATGTTGTATATACGACCCAAAACGCATTCAATAACATGAGCGATGACCTGAAGAGGGGAAGGTCCGGTGTTGTTATCGATACGACAACATATACCGAATCCCAGATCAAGTCTGCCGTGTCGGATATGGTCAAGGCTGCCAAGACAACTGCCGCCGACCTTTCCGAGGTTCCTGCATATGACTTTTCAAAGGTTGTTTATCATGACAATGCCAGGGACGTTCTTGATTTTAAGTCAAAGGGTTCAGGTACCGGTACCTATTACATCAACTTTGCGCCCGGCGAATATGCCAAGGCAAATATGCTCAAGATAATTCTTGACGAAGGCCAGAACGTTGTATTTAATATTCCGGATGCGACGGTAGGCTTTAAGCAGTTCGAGATCACGATCGGTAACAAGACATGGACAACCAACGGCAACTCGGACGAAGACCTTGTGTGTCAGAATGTTATATTCAACTGCTATAATGCAACCAAGACCAGTACGGTGGGTTCGGTGGCAGGTACTTTCCTGGTACCCGGCTCCACCTTCTCAAACGACGCGGTTTCTGCCGGCTGGGTGATAGCTGATAAGATCACCAAGGTTGGCGGTACCGAGTGGCATTGCGTATGGCATGACATGCCTCCCGCAGTCGGCTGCCGTTTTGATCTTACAGCGGAGAAGACCGTTGATTGGGAGACTCCGAACAGTAAACAGAGGTTCTGGTTTGATCTTTATTCTTATGATTTCTCAACCAGAAAGGAAACGCTTATTCAGTCTGTCCAGAACAACGGTAAGTCAATCGTTTTTGATCCTATATACTATAATGCGGCCGGAACCTATTCCTATATAGTAAAGGAACGTGAGTTTGAAGACCCTGACAGTAAGTATTATAAGGACCCGACCGAGTATTGCATTCAGGTCGTGGTTGAGCTTGATAAGGCTGCCAATGCATATAAGATCAAGAGCAGGGCAATATATAAGAGAAACGGCCTTGAAGCCAAGCCCGGTGTTTATGATGATTTTAAGTACAAGTGTGATGGAACGGTCAACTTCAACAACCAGACCAAGCAGGGCGTTCCCTTTGATTTCACCATAACCAAGTTGTTCTATAAGAATGACGGAACCGATTGGTCAGCCAAGAGACTGGTGGACAAATACCCTGCATACGGCGGTGAATGGCCGGATGGTGCTTCCTTCACTTTTGATATAGAACGTTTTGATGGCGGTACAACCAATTCGGGAATAAGCATGGACAGTCCTATTCCCGAGAAGAAGACAATAACCCTTACCAAGGATCGCAGAAGCGGTTCCTTCGGGCAGGTATATTTCCAGCCGGACAGGTGCAACAGCACTAAGGTTTATATGTATAAGATAACCGAAAGGACACCCGCAGCCAAGGATCGGATTCCGGGCGTGTTCTATACCCAGAGGCCGGTTTATATCAAGCTGTTCGTAAATACGTACTTTGACTGGGGTGAGAGAGCCTGGAAGGTTGAGGTAGTCGGAAGATCATCATATGTCAATGATAATTCCATAGTGGGTCAGGAATGCCAGCCTATTTCCTCGTCCTCACTTGAGTTTGTAAATGCATATTATGCAGGTACCCTCAAGGTTAAGAAAGAGGTTAAGGAAGAAAGTACCTGCACGATCACCCATGTGGAGGACGACAAGGACTTCAGGGTTGTTGTTTACAGAAAGGGTGATGACGGGAGCAAGATATACTATGACACCAAGGGAAATGCATATATCGGCTTCCACTATGAGACAGTTAAGGGTAACAGCGAGATAACCTTCAATTCCCTTCCTGCCGGATGGGACGGAATGAAGTATTACGTATACGAGATCGATGAAAACAATAATGAGATCAAGTCGGGTGATACGCATGAGTATTATGTATTGTACTCAGGGTTAGGATCGGATAACGGTATCAACATTACACCTGCAGCCTGCAAGCAGAATGCTACCGTTACAAATAAGAGACACGCAACCGGTAAGGTCACCGTTATAAAGAAGGATGATACCAGCAAGGAGAAGATTGACGGTGCAAGGTTCAACCTTAAGGATGGCGACGATAAGCTTGTATATGTAAGCGGAACTCCGGGTGCTTACACCTATTCGGCTGACAAGAACGGAACCAGTGAGCTTACCACCAAGGGTGGCGAGTTCTATGTAGACGGACTTCCTTACGGAACATACAGCATTATCGAAACCGCATCCGGCGAAGGCTATTCCCTCGGTAATGTAGTCATGACCTTCAAGGTCGGTAAGGATGGACTTACCAATCAGAAGATCAGTGATTCAAGCCTTATAACCTTCAGCGGCGTTAAGTGTTCTTACGATGCTAAATATACGGTAATCAACAGAAGGCTTAAGGGAAGCCTCAGGCTCATCAAGTCTGATCGCGCCAATGCATCGAAGCTCTCAGGTGCTGAATTTGAACTATATAAGGATGGAAAGCGGTATCCCGATACTGCTACGACATATAAGACCGATGCCAAGGGTGAAATATATGTAGCCAATCTCGGATGGGGCACATATTACTTCAAGGAGATCACAGCTCCTGCCGGATATGCGGTTCCGGAAGGAAGTGCCGCCAATACCGAATCGGCAACGATAAATGCGAAGAACGTAACCCAAACACTTGAGATCAATGCCTACAACGATAAGATATATGCACCCTTCAGGCTTAAGAAACAGGATTCGGACGGCAAGCCTCTTGCAGGCGCGACCTTTAAGCTCTACAGCGTTGATAAGTCAAATACCGACAATTCCGTCAAGGTAACCGGTAAGGCCGGTAACTACAGCTATAACGAGGCCGGATCAGCTCAGGTTCTTTCGACTGATTCAAACGGTATTCTTAATGTTACCGGATTGCCTTACGGTAAATATCGTGTATATGAGGAGACAGCTCCCGTAGGATTTAATGTAAACACAACACCGGTTACATTTGAGATCACGGGTAATGGTGTTCTTGTTGAATTGCCTTTTGTGAATACACCTGTTAAAGCCAATGTGGAATTCATAAAGGTAGATGGAAATGACAAGGCTCTTAAGGGGGTTAAGTTCGATCTTTACAAGAGCATTAACGGTAAATTCGAGAAGGTAAATACTCTGACCTCAGGCGCTGACGGACATGTTCTCGTTAAGGAACTCGGGGAAGGCAGCTATTACTTCGAGGAGCAGGCCGTAACAGGCTATGAAGTGAATAAGGATCACTACAGCTTTGAGATAAGGAAAGAAGACAACGGAAAGACGATCACTCTTCCCGGTATCTCGAAGAAGATCGACTCTCTTGCAGCGATAGTAAACACACCTCTTAAGGGTAAGGCGGAACTCTTCAAGTATGTTGACAGGAATGGTGTTCAAGTTGGGCTTGAAGGTGCTCAGTTTGCCCTTTATAAGGATGGTAAGAAGTTTGGCGGTACCTATACGACCGATGAGAATGGTATCATAACGGCCGATGACCTCGAATGGGGATCATATTACTTCCTTGAGACCAAGGCACCTGCAGGCATGAATCCCAATACCGATCAGGTTAAGTTCGTTATATCGGCAACATCTCTTGATTATACCGGGGAAACGGGCAGGCTTGAGCTTGAAAATACGCCTATAAAGGGGTATGTACAGCTTCTTAAGGTAGATGAACAGGATAACGGCAAGTTGCTCAACGGAGTCGTGTTCGATCTCTATAGGGTATATGGCAAGGGTACAGCTTCTCAGAAGATAGAAAAGATCGGAAGCTACAGTACCGTTAACGGTATGATATCCAAAGAGAAGGTAGGAGCGCTTGAATACGGCGACTACTACTTTGTTGAGACTGCAACGATCGATGGCTATGAGCTTAATACCATTCCTTATGAATTCAGTATCAGGGAACAGGATAAAACCATCGAGATTACCGCTGAGAATACAAGAAAGCCTGGCAGGGTTACTTTCGAGAAATATAATTCTGACAGAACCCTTAAGCTTAACGGGGCAGTATACGAACTGTTCTCAACAAATCCCAAGGGAGCACTGCAAAGCATTGCGGCGGTATTCGGTACCGAATATTTCTCGATGGGCACATACACCACAGCAAACGGCGGTATCATAACCGTAGAGGATCTTCCGTGGGGCAATTATTACTTCATTGAGGTTAAGGCTCCTATGGGTTATGTGGCCGATACAAGCACTAAGTACAGCTTTACGATAGATGAGGCTCATCTGGATGTTGAACTTACGGGAGAACTGGGTGCAATAGAAACTGAAGAAAACGGTGCCATCACCCTGATAAAGAATGACGGTGAAGGCGGCGAGCTTGAGGGCGCAGAGTTTGTATTGTATAAAGATAATGCACCTTATCCCAACGAGGATATGGTTTATACCACGGATTCCAAGGGCCGTATCAGCGTGAGTGACCTTCCCTGGGGTACGTATTACTTCAAGGAGGTCAAGGCGCCCGAAGGATTTGTAACGCCTGCAGGTTCGGCAGCAGAAACAGAACGTGTAACCATTAATGAGACAAATACCTTCTCTACGGTCGGATATAATACGATCGAAATGAGCAATACTCCGATCTATGGTTCACTTGAGGTTAAGAAGGTCGATGAAAAGGGCAATGAGCTTGCAGGAGCCCAGTTCAGCCTGGTTAAGTATGTAGACGGCAGTGAGAAGAATATTGATCTGACCGGTTCGGCAGGTTCATATTCATTTGACAAGGAAGCAGGCTTCTTAAGCTCAAGGAAGATACTTGATACCAACGGAGCTTACTTAAATGTTACAGGTCTTCCTTACGGAAGGTACAGGCTCTACGAGGAGAAGGCACCTGACAATTACAATAAGGTTCTTTCGGCTTATGAGTTCAACATTGATGAGCTTGGTGTGAAGGTTGAGATCGAATTTGAAAACACGCCCGTTCAGGCGGATGTTGAATTCGTTAAGGCTGATGTTGATAACAACCGTCTTGAAGGCGCTGTATTCAAGCTTGTCAAGGTAACCGATGAAGGTGAGATAGATAAGGGTACGGTTACATCGGACAAGAAGGGTAAGGTAGTTAAGGAGGATCTTGGTGCCGGAGCATATTACTTCCAGGAGGTTGAGGCACCTGAAGGATATGAGCTTAATGCCAGGAAATATACCTTCAAGATAACGGCAGCCGATAACGGCAAGGTTGTAAGGCTCGATAATGCAGATACCGTTCAGAACGGTGATGATGTGGTTATCAATACGCCCAAGAAGGGTTCGGTTAAGCTTTGGAAGACCATCAAGGGTACAAATACGGGTCTTGAAGGAGCTGTATTTGATCTTTACAGGAAGGGAGATAAGAACCCCATAAAGAAGGGTATCATTTCCGATACTGATGGCTATGTAAGGGTAAGCGATCTTGTGTGGGGAACCTACTACTTTAAGGAAACCAAGGCTCCGGAAGGATATATCCTCGAGGCAGACAAGGAATACGCATTTAAGGTTGATGCGGGGAATGTATCGGAAGAGATAACGGTTGACCTTAAGGGTAATGAGCTTCGCGTTGATAATGAGCTTATTTACGGGCAGGCTAAGCTTATCAAGCAGGACAGTGTTACCGGATCACCTGTAGAAGGTGCGGTATTCGGTCTGTATCATGCTAATGATAAGACACCTGTTAAGGGTTATGAGAGAATGACAACCAACAAGAAGGGTGTCATTATAACCAATGATAACAAGGATCTTAAGGCAGGTGATTACTTCTTCAAGGAATTAGAGCCTGCGGAAGGTTATGAGCCGAACGACGAAGAGTATCATTTCACCATCAATCAGGCTAATATGAACGAAGTTGTTACCGCAGGTAATGACGGAATCGTTTACAACACACCCAAGAAGGGTAAGGTTGAACTGTATAAGTACGTTAAATCCGAGGATCAGTCGGAAGATATAGATCTTTCCGGAGCCAAGTTCAGGCTTTATGCCAAGACCAAGCTCTTCCTGCTCTTTACGCAGAATAAGCTTGTGGATACTTATACAACAGATGCAAAGGGTACAATTACGATCGAAGATCTTGAGTGGGGAACCTATTATTTCGAAGAGGTGGAAGCACCCAAGGGCTATTACTTCGAAAACAATGATCCTATTGAGTTTACAATAAGCGCAACTCAGCTTGATTACACCGGAGAATACAGGTTCACCAAGGAGAACAAGCCGTATAAGGGCAGCGTTAAGCTTGTTAAGTACGGTGTGCGCGGCGACAATAAGGAAGCGCTTCAGGGAGCAGCCTTTAAGTTTATCAGGGTTGTGAACGGAGTTGATACGGAGATCCCGGCCGCTACGGAAGACGGTTTATACCTTACCGATGAAAAGGGTGAGATCGTGATCACCGATCTTGCATGGGGTGATTACTACTTCGAAGAAGTAAGTGCACCGGAAGGGTACGCACTTCCCAAGAATAAGAAGAGCAGAACCTTGACCATTAATGCTTCCAATGTCGAGGACAGCATCAAGACTCCTCTCACGGCAGAGATGGAGAATGTTAAGATCTTCGGCAATGTCGAGCTTCTCAAGGTGGATGATTCCACACCTGCCAATCCTCTTAAGGATGCCAGGTTTGCACTCTACAGGGAAGATGGTACAAGAGTATATGTAACGGCAGCGGCAGAGGAAGGAGTATATACGTATTCTGCCGGGAAGGGTGAAGAGGAACTTGTAACACCTGAAAGCGGTAAGATCACGGTTAAGCAGCTTCCTTACGGTTCCTACTACTTCGTGGAGACTCAGGCTCCGGAGAAGTTTATATTAAATGATCAGCATTTGAGCTTTAAGATAGAGAAGGAGCAGGAGGCTGATGACGATCCTAAGATCAAGATCACCTTTGTGAATTCTCCTGTCAAGGCTGATGTTGAGTTTATCAAGAAGGATGCCGGGCAGCCTCTGGAAGGTGCTGAATTTGCACTTTACAAGAAGGGTGCCGGTGAAAACGGAAGTGATGCCTTTATAAGCAACGTAACAAGTAATGAATTCGGTATTGTAAGCTACAGGAACCTTGGAACAGGTAATTATTATTTCCTTGAGGTAAGTACACCCGATGATGCTTACGAGCTGTTGACGGAGCCTCTGACCTTTACGATCACCAGGGAAGATAACGGCAAGACCGTAGGGCTTGAAAATGTTGCCGGCAATACGGTTATCAATACGCCCAAGAAGGGAAGCGTTAAGCTTCATAAGTTCTATACCGTTAACAACGAACGCAGGGGGAATCTTGGCGGAGTAACATTTGATCTTTACTTAAAGACCGAGGGCGATGATGAACTTATAAGCAGCTACACAGTACCGGCAAGCGGTTTGCTTGAAGTCAGCAACCTTAAGTGGGGTTCGTATTACTTCAGGGAAACCTCTGCACCAAGCGGATACAGGTTCGATCCCGAAAAGGAATATCCGTTTGTTATTGATGCAAAGCATGTAAACGATACTATCAATATTGAGATCGATAATCCGCGCGAATACGGTTCGGTAGAGCTCCTGAAGCTTGACAGCATAGATAACAGACCTCTTGAGGGAGTGGTATTCGAACTGAAGCGCGATAACGGAACAGGAGATGCTGAAGCTACTTTAGCCACTCTCATTACTGACAAGAACGGATACGCAAGTAAGGACGGACTTGAGTGGGGATCATATGTACTTGTTGAGAAATCAACTGATAACGAACATATTTTAGATACTGCACCCAGAAGGTTCACCATTGACGGTGATAACCTCACAAAGACCTACACCGGCGTTGATGCGATATCCAATGACAGGATTAAGGGTTATGTTGAACTGCTGAAGAAGAATTCGGCAACAAAAGAGCCTCTGGAATCAATTCAGTTTGACCTTTACAGCGGTGTTGAGGGAAGCGGCAAGTTTATGGCTTCATATTTCACCAATGCAAGGGGTAAGCTTGAGGATGCGGACCACAATGAGAAGATAGGACCTCTCTATTACGGGGCTTACTATTTCAAGGAGATAACCCCTGAAGGATTTGAGCCCAACAATGAAAATCTGTCCTTCTTTATAGACAGGGACGGTCAGCTTGTAAGCTTTACGGATAAGAGAACCGTATATAACACCCCCAAGGAGGGTTCGGTTATCTTAAGGAAGGTTGATGAAGAAGGAAGGCCGCTTGCCGGCGCCGAGTTTACACTCTTCACCAAGACTCCTAAGACACTTGGGCAGACATTGTCTTCACTGTTCAGTGATTCATACGAGTATGGTAAATACACCACTGACCGCGATGGTTACATCAGAATAAGCGGATTGGCTTGGGACAGTTACTTCTTCGTTGAGACCAAGGCACCTAAGGGACATGAGATAACAGAACCCGGCAAGAGGTATGAATTTGTTATCGGTGCCGATAATGTTACAAAGACTCTGGAGATAGGCCCTGTAGTAAACAGAAGGCTTAAGGGAACCCTTGAGCTTATCAAGGAAGATGAGGAAACAAAGGAAAAGCTTGCAGGCGCGAAGTTCAAGCTCTTTAAGGTTGGCGATGGGGAAGATACGGATGTATCGGCCCTGTATGGTGCAACAGCAGGTGAGTTCATGACATCGGCAGAGGGTATCATCACTGTCAGTGATGTTGAATGGGGAAGCTACTATTTCCTTGAGACTCAGGCACCTGAAGGATATGAGGCAATAAGCGAGACAAATGTCGTTAAGAGTGATGTGCTTACCATCGATGCGGGTAATCAGGATGATTCAACCCTCATCATGCAGCCTCAAAAAACAACAGTAACAAATAAGAAGGGCTACGGCTATGTAAGCCTTAAGAAGGTATTTGACGGTGAACAGCCCGGGTCGCTTGCGGGAGTTGAGTTCGCGCTTATCAATGATACCGATAATAAAGAGCTGGGCACATATAAGACCAATGAAGAAGGTATGATCACCGCTGACGTTATCGGAAGGCTCGAGTATGGTGATTATCATTTCGAAGAGGTAAGTGTACCCGCCGGAATAAGCTATTCGGTATCGGCCTTTAAGCCTGCATTCAGCATAACCGAGAGCAATCCTTTGGAGGATCCGATAGAATTCACGTTTGTCAACTCGGAGATACTTGCATCGGCTAAGGTTATTAAGATAGATCCTTTCAGCAAAGACAGGATCGCAAACATAAGATTCAATGTATACAATGCGGATGGTGATAAATTTATAACAACCATCACATCTGATGCAGACGGAGTGGTGGAGGTTAACCATCTGCCCATGGGCTCCTACTACTTTAAGGAGGATAAGGAGTCAGCTGCGGCAGCCGGTTATGTTGCCGGAGATGATATCTATACCTTTACTATTACGGCAGAGGATCGTGTGGCGAAGGGTGAGCCTGAGAAGTATGTAACTGTTTATAAGAATGGAACTGAAGTTGTTGCTGATGAGGTTCCCAATCCGAAGGCTGAAGGAAGCATCAGGCTTGTCAAGACAGGCACAAACCTTGCAAACGTAAAGAATTATCTGAATGTTTCGGACGGTGAGTTCGAATTATACAAGGATGGTGCTCTCTATAAGAGTGCTGAAGAGCTTAAAGCTTATGTTACCGGTAAGGAGATCGTGGTTACCAGGCTGCCTTGGGGATCATACTACTTCAAGGAGGTGAAGGCACCTGAGGGATACGTACTTCCCGAAGGAGATGCAGCCAACACCAACAGTGTTGTACTTGATGCAACAAATGTAAGCGATTCACTTACAACACCTCTTACATGTCAGATAGATGACAAGACCATAAAGGTATATATATCCAAGAGAGAGGTTGGAGGAAGTGAAGAGCTTCCCGGAGCAGAGCTTGAACTGTATGAGGCTGACGGGAAGGGAACCATAGCTGACGGAGCAGCTCCGATCGCAAGCTGGACCAGCGGTAATACACCTAAGTTCTTTGAGACAGGTGTTGACGGTGCCTTGATCGTGTCAGGTAAGACATATATCATAAAGGAGACCAAGTCACCTGATGGCTTCGGTGTGGCGGATGATATAGTATTCAGCGTTAATCCGGATGGAAGCGTTAAAACAAGCGCAAGAGTAAGCGGAAGCGGCAACGGCATGATCATAATCATGGAAGACGCTCCGATCAATACAATGATATCCAAGAAGGAGCTGGGAACAGATGTTGAACTGAGTGGAGCGGCACTCAGGATCATGGACGGAACCGAGCCCGTAGAATCCTGGATCAGCACAGGTAAGCCTCATGTAATAAACGGCAAGCTTACAGTCGGTAAGACATATGTGCTTGAGGAGACCAATCCTCCTAAGGGCTACTACACAGCTGAGCCTATAAGCTTTATGGTAAAGGGTGACGGAAGGATCCAGGTGACCGGTAATGCATCGGCAAGCGCTGAGGTAAGTAAGGCAGACCGTGCATCGGAACTTACAAGTACTCTTACCATGTACGATCGTCCGATCAGGGTTGCGATAAGCAAGAAGAGACTGAGAGGAAGCGAGGATGATTACGTAGCCGGTGCTGAGCTGGCACTGTATGAGAAGAATGGTAATGAGTATAATCAGATATTCTCATGGATATCACCCGCAAGCGGTCCGGTACTTATCGAGTATGGCCTTCTTAGGGTAGGTAACCTGTATAAGGTAGTTGAGACGAAGGCGCCCGATGGATTTGTTAAGTCAGCTGATATATTCTTTACGGTCAAGGATTATAATGAATTTGAGAAAACGGATGCCAATGGCATGGTAACTCAGCAGGAGACCGTATATGATGAGAGTGTTAAGGCGGTATTCTCCAAGAAGTCTGTAACAGGAGATGATGAGCTTCCGGGAGCTACCCTGCAGTTGCTCGATGAAGAGGGTAATGTCATAACCGAGTTCGTATCTTCGGAGAAGGAGACATTGGTTACACCTGTAGCCTCCGTTGAAGGATTGACGGCTGAAGAGAAGGCTGCATATGCTAAGTATAACGTTATATACGGCATTAAGCTCATACCCGGCAAGACATATTCGCTGCATGAAGTAAGCGCGCCTTACGGATATGCGATGGCAGAGGATGTGGTATTCACAATAGATGAAAACGGCAACCAGAAGCCAAGCCCGGTAGTTATGAGGGATAAGCCGATAGAGATAAGGCTCAGTAAGAAGGATATCGGAACCGGTAAGTATCTTGCAGGGGCCGGCATGGAGCTTTATAATGCCGCAGATGAGAAGGTAGCTGCATGGACAAGTTCGGAGAAGCCCGTACTCCTCAGTGTAAGAAATGTGGGCGAGGAAGAGGCTTCACAGTATGCAGAGGTTATTCCCGTTAAGCTTCCTGCAGGAACCTATACTCTTAAGGAGGTTAAGGCACCCGAAGGTTATAAGGTGGCAGATCCAGTGACACTGGTTATATCAGGTGCTGATGTTAAGAAGGATAACGGTGAGATCCGCGAAGAATCCATGTATGATTACAAGGAGGGAAGCACATCGTTAATCGGCCAGAAGGAATGGGTATTACCAAGAGACAGCGAAGGCAATATAGAAGCCGACTTCAAGTATCCTGATCTTAAGATCAAGCTTTACAGGGATTCGGCAGAGCAGGGTAAGATGGATGAGGAACCCTGCAGGACTGTAGTACTTGAAAACGGAACGACAAGCTTCGCATTCGGTGATCTTGAGAGATACAAGACCTCAAACGGTCAGAATTATGAATACACCTATGATGTATTTGAGGAAATGTATGAAAAGGACGATCCGAAATATACCAAGACCAAGCTTGAGATAAAGAAGGACGGCGACCAGAATACGGTGGTATTTATGTCGGGATTCCTGAATGTTCTTAATCAGGAGTATACTGACTTGAAGGGTGTTAAGACCTTCACGCTTCTCAAGGATAAGAACGGTAAGATACTTAATGATGTTAAGTATGACGACATAACGATCTGGCTGTTACAGAATGGTAAGAGGGCAGACATTGACGGAGACGGTAAGGAAGAAAGCGTAACCATCACAGGTGGTGCCAAGGATACAAACGGAGTTGCCCAGTTCACCTTCTCCC
This sequence comes from Lachnospiraceae bacterium UBA3641, assembly GCA_002373875.1. GTDB lineage: Bacteria > Bacillota > Clostridia > Lachnospirales > Lachnospiraceae > UBA2868. The sequence goes on along the minus strand of DFKQ01000002.1, from coordinate 5,027 downwards.
AGTTGCCCAAGTACGACCTTACTACGGGTAATGCTTATAAGTATACTGTAGAAGAGACGGGATCGGATAATTATGTATACAGCATAACCTATAACAATGATGAGGTAAGGATCACGAATACACCCAAGGCTGTACCTTTCGAGATTAAGGGTGTCAAGACCTGGATCGATCCCGACGGAGCGAAGAGGCCTGATGTTACGATCCAGCTCTACAGGGATGGTAAGCTGTACAGGGAGACCAAGCTTAACGCTGACAACACCTTTGGCTTCACAGGTTTGTATGAATATAACCTTGGCTTCGGAAATGAAGAAGGTGACATGGCCTCCACGGCAGACGGACATAAGTTCTTCTATGAGGTTAAGGAAGCCGGTGCACTCGGATATGATGTTAAGATAAGCGGCAGCGGCGATGAGCTTGAGGTTAAGGACGGCGTTGCGAATGTAAGCATCACAAATACGATCAAGCAGGAATATATTCAGATCACCGGTAACAAGTTCTGGAATGACAGGGGTGATTCAAGCAAGAGACCTTCGGTAACGATAAATCTGTACGCAACCGATTCGACGGGACGTAAGGATGAGCTTGTTGACACTTATGTAATAAAGAACACAAGCAGCAGGTATGAGTTTGGTACACCCGGACGTAAACAGCTGCCCAGGTATGATGCGAATGGCAAGGAGATAAGCTATCGTGTCGCTGAGGAGGAGCTGGCAGGCTATATTTCAGAGGTTAAGGGTAATGATATAACCAATACACCCAGTAAGGTCGTTATCAGCAAGCTTGATGCCACTGAACATACGGAACTTCCCGGAGCTGTATTAAGCATTATAAGGAAGAGAGATAATAAGGAAGTTGACAGGTGGACATCGGGAACGACACCGCATTATATTGAAGCTCTTGAGATAGGTGAGGTATATATCCTCAAGGAGATAACCGCACCTGCCGGTTATGCACTTGCAAGACCTGTGGAATTCCAGGTTGGTACAAACGGAGTAGAGCAGAAGGTTGAGATGTTTGATGATCCTATAATCGGGTCTGTAACGCTAACCAAGTATGATGCAACAAACCGTGAGAAGCTTGCCGGAGCAGAGTTCGCCCTGTTCACCAAGGATGGCAAGGAGGTTGCGGTAAACGGTACTACAGGTTCATATACCTACTCCAAGACCGGAAGCGGTACCAAGACACTTGTGGTTAACGGGGGCGGGGAACTCAAGGTTGACAAGATGCCTTACGGAACCTATTACTTTAAGGAGACCAGGGCTCCTGGGGGCTATGAGTTAAAGAGTGAGACAATAGGATTCTCGATCACCGACCATGGAGTAAACGTAACTGTATCCTTCGAGGATCCGAGGCTTCTCGGATCAGCCAGCCTGCTTAAGACCGATGAAGACGGAAATGCCCTGGCCGGTGCGGAGTTCGAGCTTTACAGTAAGACTCCGACAACAACAGGTCAGGCCGCAGCAAGTACGGTATTCTCGGATGCCTACTACAGATACGGAACTTACACGACTGATTCGGACGGAAGGATCAGGGTTGAGGATCTTCCTTGGGATGATTACTATTTCATTGAGACCAAGGCTCCCGAAGGCTATCAGACCAACAGGGATACAAATGGTGATCCCCTGGTATATACCTTCACGATAAATGCAGACAATGCAGGTTCATCAGTTGTGAATGTTGCAACCGTAACCAACGAGAAGATCGATACCGGAGTACTCGGAGAGAGAATACCTCCGGCAGAGAAGGTATCGGGAGTTCTCGGTGTTAGGAGTAAGCCTAAGGCAGGCGTTCTCGGAACAAGAGTAGGTCCCGCAACGGGAGATGCAAGTGCGATAGCACTGTGGATCACACTTCTTGTGGCATGCATTGGAACAATAGTATGGATGATCGCCAGCAGAAAGAAGAAGGGACTTGAAAATTGATCCCGGATAAAATAAAATAATAGAGAGCCGGCCGGTTAAATACCGGTCGGCTTTTTGAGTTTGTATATGTATATTGATCATTTTATACAGGTGTGAATTATGAATTCCGGAATCAGGTTTACCATTATAGGTCTGGCATGCGCAGGCATTATTATCTGTCTTGTCATGATAGGAAAAACAACATATGATTACAAAAGGGCTGAAGCAGAATATTCGGCACTCGAAGAGTATGTTTCCCCCGAAACGTCTTCGCAGACAGAGGTTAATAAAGAGGCTGGTAAGGAGGAAGAGCGGGAATTCAGGAACAATCCAAACAGGAGTGACTTTCCGGATATGGAGGTTGATTACGAGGGCCTTAAGAAAAAGAACAGGGATTACATAGGCTGGCTGTATGTGGGTTCGGTGGGAATCTCGTATCCTGTAGTACAGGGGGCAGACAATGAATACTATCTGCATAACACCTTTGAAGGACAGCCCAATTTTGCAGGCTGCGTATTTATGGACTGCATGGATAAGCCCGACCTTACCATGTACAATACCTTTCTATATGGACATGCCATGAAGAACGGCTCCATGTTCGGTAATTTAAGAAAGCTCAGGAAGGACCCGTCACTGGCGAAGAATGATCCTTACATTTATTTGTTCATGCAAGATGGAATATACCGGTATCAGATATACTCCTATTATATAGATAAAAAGGATTCATCAATGTACAATTCCGCTCAGAATGCCAAGGAATACAGACAGTATATCAGAAATGCCCTGGATTACTCAATGGCTGAGTGTGAGGCCAAACCAAATGAGGAGGAGACCTCTATCACCCTTGTGACCTGTACCGGGGCCGGCTCCCAGAAACAGAGGTTCTTTGTTCACGGCATTTTCAGGGACAGATATTTATTTGAATAAAGTCATATATATGGTAATAAGCAACAAATTAAGGGCTTATTTTAGATCCACTTACCGGATTAATTGTGCATAATCAACAAAAGTGTCATATAATGCACGAAATGTGATATTTCCTGTTGACATGCAGAAAAAGAATGATATAATAAGACCATAAGATGAATTGAATATTGGCAAACTTATCGAAAGGTAAGGACGCAAAGCTATAGGGTCTGATCCGTAGGCTGCTGTTGATGCTGAGGAAGCTGTTTCGAGGGTTCGAATAAGTTCCCAAGAGGGTAAGTCGATGATGAGGGATCGCCGGGGTTTAACCTGGGGCGGAGAAGTCGGAGAGATGTAGATGCGAGGCGGTGTTGAGCATAGGCCGGATATCGTGGGTCGGGTAAACCGGGACGGTATGGGTGGCTGAAGATGCGTAGGCGAAGAACGGCGGTTTGGGGAAGATAGCCAGTTGCCGGATTAGCTTAATCGGTGTCATGTTTGACCTTGACTTAGGAGGATATGAGCCGGTGGTGATGGCGAAGGACCTGACCTTGATTTAGGAGGGTTTGAGCCGATCAGATGAGCGGATTCGAATTTGTCGCAGATTGACCAATATGAGATGAAATCTTATCATCCTATAACAGATACAAGTTACACAAAGCAGCCGGGTCTCCCACCCCGGCTGTTTTGGTGTCGAAAATCACATAAGTCTTGACATAATATGGGTTTGTACTTATAATCATAAAAAACGAGGGCGGTTCAGGCAGAACCGCCATCTTTTTTAAGGATTTACCAAAAGCTTTAAAGGAGGAGAAATATTATGAAGAAGAAGTTACTTGCATTAATGATGTCGGCGGTAATGGTCTGCTCATTAGCAGCATGCGATCAGGGGCAGGGCAGCGCACCCGCTGCCGATGCGGAAGCGGCCGGTTCAGAAGCTGCCGATGCAGGATCTGCCGATGCGGCCGGAAGTTCGGAGGGCGGATCGGGAGCTCTTACCGGTACCCTCAAGGTAGGTATGATCGGACCGCTTACCGGGGCGGCAGCTCTGTACGGTAACGCTGTTACCAACGGAACCAAGATAGCTGTTGACGAGATCAATGAGATAAGCAGTGATTTTAAGATGGAATACCAGCCTGAGGATGATGAGCATGACGCCGAGAAGTCGGTCAATGCCTATAATAAGTTAAAGGACTGGAAGGTTCAGGCCATTGTAGGCTGTGTGACGACTACGCCCTGTGTTGCTGTTGCAGCCGAAGCAAACAACGACCGGGTATTTATGCTTACACCTTCCGCATCCGCAACTTCCGTTACCGAACAGGGTGATGATATCTTCCAGCTGTGCTTCTCGGATCCGAACCAGGGTTCAGCGTCGGCCCAGTACATAAAGGATAATAACATCGGAAGTAAGATAGCGATCATCTATAACAACTCAGATGTTTATTCGACGGGAATCTACCAGACATTCTCTGCTAAGGCTGCGGAGGTAGGTCTTGAGGTTGTATCAACAACGACCTTTACCGATGATACCGCCAATGACTTTTCGGTTCAGCTTACCGATGCCAAGGATAAGGGCGCGGATCTTATCTTCCTTCCCATTTATTACACACCTGCATCACTTATCCTTCAGCAGGCAGATAAGATGGGATATAAGGTTCCTATGTTCGGAGTGGACGGAATGGACGGAATCCTGGGTCTTGAAGGCTTTGACACCAAGCTCGCAGAAGGCGTTATGCTTCTTACCCCCTTCTCGGCAGATGCCAAGGATGATAAGACTGTTAACTTCGTCAAGAAGTATCAGGACAGCTTCAAAGAGGTTCCCATCCAGTTCGCAGCGGACGGATATGACTGTCCTTATGCAATATATGAAGCCCTTAAGTTCTATGCCGAGAAGAACGGAGACCTTGACGTAACGGATAAGTCCAACGAGGAGATATGTAATATCCTTGTATCCGTATTCTCAGATCCTTCATTCTCCGTAGACGGAATTACAGGTGAAGGAATGACCTGGACGGCAAATGGTGAGGTTAACAAGGCTCCCAAAGCTGTTGTCATCAAGGATGGAGTGTATGTAGGACTGTAGGATATATATGTTTGTATATTAAGAGCAACACGACTCTGGAATTTGGTGTATGATATAAAGGAGCTGTGGCTTCACGGCTCCTTGAATCTTATACTGAATAACTATAGTAAACGAAATAAATAATTTCGTTTACTATA
>DFKQ01000091.1 GCA_002373875.1 Lachnospiraceae bacterium UBA3641 | reverse complement strand
TCTCGTAGAAGCCGCCGCCCGTGATATGAGAACAGCCTTTGATCGTGACAGACGCATTTCTCACGCTGCTTAAGGCCTTAACGTAGATCTTGGTGGGTGTCAGGAGTGCTTCACCCAGCGTCATTCCCAGAGAAGATACCTGCTCCATCATGCAGGATTCCCTCATGGGAAACACCTTACGGACAAGCGAATAACCGTTACTGTGAACACCTGAGGAAGCTATACCGATTATCGCATCCCCCGCCTTGATATCGTCACCCGTAACAAGCTTCTTCTTATCAACTATACCTACCGCAAAACCGGCCAGATCATATTCATCCTCGGGATAGAAGCCCGGCATCTCGGCAGTTTCACCGCCTATCAGGGCACATCCAGCCTGACGGCAGCCTTCTGCCACACCCTTTACAATAGAAGCTATCTTCTCGGGCTCGTTCTTACCGCATGCAATATAATCAAGAAAAAATAATGGTTCGCCGCCCGCGCATGCTATATCATTAACGCACATGGCAACACAGTCAATACCTATGGTGTCATGCTTATCAAGCAGAAAGGCAAGCTTAAGCTTGGTACCGACACCATCGGTTCCCGAAACCAGGGTCGGGCTCTCCATATCCTTGAATTTCTCAAGGGAGAAAGCTCCCGAAAACCCGCCAAGACCCGACAGGACCTCGGGACGCATAGTGGTCTTGACATGCTCCTTCATAAGCTCCACTGCCTTGTAACCTGCTTCAATGTCTACTCCGGCACTTTTGTAATCCATGTTTTTCTCCTTTTAATCGTGACTTTGGTTATGATCTTTATATATTTGTTACATGATCCCGTTTACTTCGAATAATTCTTATATCCTACTTCCTTAAGCCTTGAATCCCTGGCCTTAACACCCTCAGCCATCTCATCTTTATAATCTTTAAGCTTCTTAAGAAGGGCATCATCCGACATGGCTAACATCCTTACCGCCAGCAATCCCGCATTAGCCCCTCCGTTTATCGCAACCGTTGCCACCGGGATACCGGAGGGCATCTGCACAATGGAATAGAGGGAATCACGTCCTCCCAAAGAGGTCGTATGCATCGGGATGCCTATAACCGGCATGGGGAAGATCGCCGCACACATACCCGGAAGATGGGCTGCCATACCCGCTCCGGCGATTATGACCTTAAATCCCTTCCCTTCAGCTCCTTTCGCATATTCGAAAAAGACATCCGGTTCCCTGTGGGCCGAGATTATTGTCATTTCATAATCAACCCCGAACTTATCAAGGATCTCCGCTGCCTTTGCCATAACCGGCATGTCGGAATCACTGCCCATTACAATACCTACTTTTGCCATAGCATCCTCCTTATAACATCATATGGTATACTCGTTAACGGAAACAATTTCCGATAACAAAACGACATGCCATTTCGTTATCGGATATAACTATATACAACATTCCGCTCTCATGCAAGTGCGTTAAACATCATTACCGCTTATCAACGGTCCGTTCAATTCCTCCAGACCCTTAAGAACAAATAACCCGTTCTCTATGATCGCTGTCTGTTCACCATCCATCATTACGGCGTACACTCCCTCCAGCTCATCAAAGGGTACCGTAATATCGGTATGGCAGTGGAAGTAGGCCTTTTCCGGCTCCGTATCCCGAAGATCAGAATAGTCATTGGACCTGGCCACTATCGCCTTACCGTCCGGATTATATGATTTCAGATCCTCCTCGTAGCTGTAGCATGTGTCACCCACCGCAAAATGAGGGCCGGTCTTCTCGCCTATGAGAACCGGAAGCAGCTGTTCGATCTTAAAATCCCTTGCCATCCTGTAGGCGGTCGTGTTGGTCCCTATGGCAAATTCGCCAAGGGGCAGGGTCTTATGATGGAACAGGAGATTGTCCTCTATATATTTCTTATTGAGTGCATCATCATCAAAGTTCCCACATGAATACTTTACTATTTCACCGGCCGAAAATTCAAGCCGCAGATCCACATATTTAAGTCCCCCGAGATATATCACGGGAGAATGAAGGAGGCCGCTCGTACCCTTAAGCCTGGGTGACGTGAACACCTCTCCCACGGGAATATTGACATCGGCAACACAGTTCTCGAAATTGGTCTCATGTTCCGGATCATTAAGCTCATTAAGGGCAACTATCATCTCGGTCTCATTACCGTTCATACCGGCCACCCGCACATAGCTTACCTTATCAAGCACATCTATCATGATCTGCTGCATGGCCTCATACTTCTTATAGTCCAGATTATTTAACTTAACCGTCTCCCTGAATATCTTATCGAAGTCCTTCCCTATATACGGCTTGGGGTATGCGATTATGGTAAAGGATCTCTCATCTCCCTTGATATATTCATTCACAAGCCTTCCTGTCCTGTCCGCATTCTCCACCGAAAGCTCCCGCTGTTTTTTCGACAGGGTTATAGCCGCCCTGCACTCCTTCGGCGCAAAGGGCTCCTCACCGAAAGCTTCAACGACCGCAGGCCCCGCATGAACCGCAGCCAGTTCCCTGTTATCTTCATAAGCTGCCCTTAACACATCCAGCCTTCGGTTTACATAATCCTTGTCAAGATAAATCCCCGCATCCTCGCGATGATCGTAATCGTACTGCTTATTGGGGTTGGCGCCGTAATAACCGGTCTTCTTCACACCCTTACCCGTCAATGAAAGAGAGCCTGCCCTGTATATGACCGGCTCAAGTCCCATTTCCCTAAACTGCACTATAGCCGCCCTTATCATACGCTCAAAGCCGATCGGATATCTTATGTTAACCGTTTTCTTCCTGCCAAGATCCTTCCCCGTTTTCTCGAAGCCTATCCTGTAGCCTTCCGTATATGTCCTTGCCATGTCATCTATCTCTTCCTGAGACATCCCGTTCAAAAAAAGTGCAAGTTCCGTCTCGGCCCCGGTAATATACTCACCATACAGATAAAGATATCTTAAATCCTCAAGATCGCTGTCCATTACTATACGGGTAGCAAAATCGCACAGGGGATCAAGCTGTTCCCCTATACGGTCGGTAAGCACTATCTCACAGTTATCCCTCTCAAACCAGTAGATACATTGCCTTATTTCTTCACCTTCGGGAAGAATGCCGCGGCCTTCCGATGCGGCTGAGTCAAAAATACAGTACACTTCCACAAAAAGCTCGAAATAAATGGTAAGGATCTCCTTCTTGCCTTCAAAAGCATAGGGGATCAGCCCTCGAAGTTCACAGGCAAGAAAGCACAGGTACTCAAGCAGCATTTCATCGCAGCCGGCCTTTGCGGCAAGCGAAGCCATATACCCGGGGTTTAAGTGACTCTGCCCGTAGGCCTTACCCGTTATATCCTTATAGAGTTCATCGTTCAGGCTCTTAAGGGCATCAATGGACATCTCATTAAGCCTTCCCTCTTTAACGGCTGAATATACTTCGTTCAACCGGAAAACAAAGGCAGCCATCCCTTCAAAACAGCTGCCAAAAGGCTCGGGAAGCCCCGGAGCCTTCCGGATCCCCAAGATCCTGTCCATTACAAGTTTATATCTTTCCTCTAACATCATCCCTCCGAAAATATCCGATTCAAAGTCCCATAAATATAAGGAATATCCATAAAACGATACCTGCTATGTTAAGGCCGAGCGCTCCATAGGACACCCATCTGAAAATATCCCTCTCATTAAGGGAATTCATGGCCGCCACAAGTCCGACAACATTTCCGATCATGCCAAAAAGGCCGACACCGCCGATATGTACCGGGGGCTTACCCCTCGTGAAAAAGGCTATCAGTATGGAGCCCACCATACCGGCAAGCGAACACAGACCCATTACAAAGGCAACGATACTCAGCATCGAGTAATGCCTCGATGTAAACATGAAGCTCTTTCTCTTACGAATCTTTTGCGGCCTTGCCATTACTTAACTCCGTACTCCTTATAGTAAGCATCGAGTGCTTCATTTATATTATCATCTATTATGATATTTCCGTCTATCGGCTTATTGTACAAACATTCCCTGACTTCGTTCATGTCGACTATGGCCCTTGCCTCTATGCCGTATTTATCCCTTATCTCATCAAGTGCGCTGACCTTGCCGCCAAGCCCCACTTCCATCCGGTTCAATGAAACGATGAGACCCTTTACGGTAATATCCGCCTGGGCCTTGATTATGGGATAGGTCTCCTCTATTGATTTCCCGGACGTGGTCACATCCTCGATCATTACAACCCTGTCGCCGTCCTTAAGCTTACTGCCCAGAAGGATTCCCGTGTCGCCGTGGTCCTTAACCTCCTTGCGGTTGCTTGAATACCTTACGTCCTTACCGTAGAGCTCGCTTATGGCCATTGCGGTTGACACGCTTAAGGGAATTCCCTTGTATGCCGGCCCGAACAGGACATCAAAGTCAAGGCCGAAGTTGTCATGAATGGCCTTCGCGTAGTATTCCGAAAGCTTACGCAGCTGAGTGCCTGTTACGTATGCTCCTGCATTCATGAAAAAGGGGGACTTGCGGCCGCTCTTAAGCGTGAACTCTCCG
>DFKQ01000027.1 GCA_002373875.1 Lachnospiraceae bacterium UBA3641 | reverse complement strand
AATGCCAAAAAGTTCGATAAAATCTTACTTTTTTGGCATTTGAGTGATGAGAAAAATCGTCATGTGTTATTGATAGGAGAAACTAGGAGGGCGATTAGGCTGTGAATAGTAACACGGAACAATCCGTTAATCATATAAAAGTATAGTTTTGACCCCTGAATCATGATATTATAAATTTATATGCTGTTCTTTATATTTACACATATGGAGTCTAGGACTTCGAAGTAGTTCCCGAAGGTCTTGCGGCAGCATCCGGGATTTAATATGTTCACACCGGGTATGCGAAGACCTGCAAGTGCGAAGGCCATTGCCATGCGATGGTCTTCGTAGGTTTCTATATCTGCTCCATGGTAGGAAGTCCCATGTTGAGCACTTCCGTATTGAGCGCCCGGTTCTATATGTATGCCGGTATCTTCATCTATTGCGCTGCATTTACAGCCAAGCCTGTTGAGCTCATTTATGATCGCATGAAGCCTGTCCGATTCCTGATACCTTATATGGCCGACGTTTCGTATGGTCGTGGGAGATGTGGCGAATGCTGCGGTCACGGCCATTGTCATGGTCTGGTCCGAGAAATCCTTCAAATCTATGTCAAGTCCCGGGTATTCCCTTTTTGGGGGAGGGCTTAAGATAACGCCGTCTTTATCGTCTGCTGCAACACATCCCAGCTGCTCAAGAAACTTAATGAACTGATAATCACCCTGCATGGAATCGGGGTGTACGTCCTTTACCTGCATGATCTTGCCGCATATGGGGGACATTGCGTAGAAGTAGCAGGCAGCCGATATATCAGGTTCGATATCGTAGCATGATATACCGGGCCTTTTCGTAATTACCGCTTCTTCAGGACAGTTCGTATTGCGACAGGAGCTGACGGTTATTATGTTGTCCTTGCGCGTGAAGCTGAATCCGAATTCGGACATCATCCTTAACGTTATATTTATGTATGAACCGTTTGTCCTTGATCCTTCAAGGATAAGCCTGATCCCGTTTTCAAGCAGGGGTGAGGCCATAAGGATGGCGCTTGCGAACTGGGAGCTTATATCCGTATTGCTTACCATTTCCGTTAAGGTGATCCCTGATGACTTAAGAGTAAATGGGAAGTGCCCTTCCTCTCCCCTGCAGGTTATTTCAACACCCGCCTTTTTAAGATCGCTTATAAGGGGTTCCATGGGGCGTTTACACATCTGAGGGGATGCATTCATCTCATATTCACCGCCGGCAAAGGCTAAAAACACCGTAAGGAACCTGGCGGCTGTTCCGGCACTTCCGACATTGATCCCGGCCTTTCTGTTTGGGATACGGCCGCCCGTACCTTCTATGGTGACTCGTCTTTCTTCCTCATCTATGGTAAGTTCAAACCCTAGATTCTTAAGGCATGATAAGAAGGCTCTCGAATCATCGCTGAAGAGAACTCCGTTAAGAGTGCAGGGGCCTTCGCACATGGCCGCAAGGAGCAGGGCCCGGTTGGTTATGCTCTTTGATCCCGGTACTGTTACCGTGAATCTGTCATTGTTTTTTAATGGTCTTACCGTGTATTTTTCTATATTATGTGTCATCTGTGCCTCTTTCACGGAGCCGGATCCGGGTTTTGCTGCTATCGGCTTATTATTGCGGATATCCGGAGGTATCGTCAATATAATATCATCAAAAATATACTTTGTCATTCCGGGGATGGTTCCCGGCTCACACAGGCGGGCTTCCGTATTGCTGAATCCGGTCAGTTTGGGTATAATGGGATAGCATGAAATTAATGTCTTATGAGCGGGAAATATACATGAAAGGGCAGGTGCAGATATGTCTCAGTTAAGTGACAGGATCCGCAGGGAATTCGCGGCGGGAGATATGATAAGAGATGCTCATTATACCACTCCGGATGATGTGATAAGGTATGATGATATTAGTTATGGACCGGATGAGAAGTACCATCTGCTTGATGTGTACAGGCCGGGGAACCTGTCAGGATATCCGGGAAGTAAAGACGGACCGGTAACCGGAGCCGTATCGGTTGCTGATGACCGGGTGCTTCCGGTTATCATGATAGTCCATGGCGGAGCCTGGGTATACGGTGACAAGGAAGTGTATCAATACTACGGAATGAGCCTTGCACAGAGAGGCTTTGCGGTGGTTAATTTCTCCTACAGGCTTGCCCCGGAGAGTAAGTTCCCGGCCCAGCTTGAGGATATATGCAGCGTGATGAAATGGATGATCGACAACAGGGATAAGTACGGTCTTGATACGGATAATGTATTTGCGGTGGGTGATTCTGCCGGAGCGCACCTGCTGGGACTCTTTGCTGCCGCTTATTCCAATCCGGATTACGTGAAGGCACTTAAGGATAAATATCCGGGAGTAGGGATAACCCTGCCTGCAGGATCGGGTGTTTTAGGGAATGATGACAGCGGCATGAGGGCCTGCTTAAGGGCTGTGGCTCTTAACTGCGGTAAGTACGACCTTACGAAAGATGATGAAGCGGATAAGGATACGCCCCTGCTTATGGCTGATTTTCTTAAGGAGGGCGGGAGCAGGGAAGAGCTTGAGCTTACATGCGTTACGCGCTGGGTTACCGGTGACTATCCGCCGGTGTTTATGATGACCTGCCCGGGTGACTATTTAAAGTATCAGGCACCCTTCATGGAGCAGGCATTAAGGGAGAATTCAGTTCCCTTCGTTTACAGATATTATGGGAACGGTTCCGAACCGCTTCATCATGTGTTCCATTGCAATGCAGGACTTGAGAGTGCTAAAATATGCAATGATGATGAGTGTGATTTTTTCATGAAACATGTGAGTCAGGGGACGTGAGTCAGGGGACGTAACAGGTGACTCATTTTGGGAGTCAGGGGACGTAACAAGTGACTCATTTTACAGAGATATTCAGAGGAAGGTAAGATGGGCGTAGAGATAGAGAGGAAATTCATAGTAAGGTCCCTGCCCGGAGACCTTGATAAATACCCTTATCATGTGATCGAGCAGGGCTACTTAAATGTGCGGCCGGCCATTCGGGTAAGGCGTGAAGATGATATATATTACATGACCTATAAGGGTGAGATCGTGGGCAGCAAGGATCATCTGGGGCTTGATAATGAAATGTTCATGGATACCCGTGAAGAGAAGGACAGTGAAGTGGCTGAGAGGATAGGCAAGGTTGAGTATAACATGGCCCTGGACCCGGCATCTTACGACCATATGCTTAGGAAGGCTGACGGGAATATAATCCGCAAGAAGAGGTATCTGATACCGCTTAATGAAGATGCATTCACAGGGGAATACCTGATGGGGCGGCCGGAGCTTGCCCGGACGATGGAGTCGGGGAAGATAAAGATCGAGCTTGACGTATTCGATGAACCCTTTGAGGGAACCGTGGTTGCGGAGGTTGAATTCCCGGATGAGAAGACAGCGGCCGATTATAAGCCCGCATCCTGGTTCGATGAAGAGGTCACGGGTGACCCCAAGTATTCCAACGCATACATGAGCTCACTTCCGGCGGAGTTGATAGGAAGTATACATTGGTAGGATTCGTCATAAGGGTGTATACCTTATTACATTAGACAGGAGATCAGCATATGAAAACAACAGCACTTATTATGGCAGGCGGACGTGGTGAGCGGTTCTGGCCAAGGAGCAGGAAGAACATGCCCAAGCAGTTCCTTTCGCTGACTGATGATGAGAGGACCATGATCCGGCTTACGGTTGACAGGATACTGCATCTTGTTGACATGGAGGATATCTATATCGCGACCAATAAAGATTATAAGGACCTGGTTAAGGAGCAGCTTCCGGGGATACCTGATGAGAATATCCTCTGTGAACCCATCGGAAGGAATACGGCGCCCTGCATCGGACTGGGGCTTATGCATATATCAAGGAAATACGATGATGCGGTAATGATGGTGCTCCCGTCGGATTCACTTATCAAGGACGGGGAACGGTACAGGGAGCTTATCAGGGAAGCCTGCGATATAGCAGAAGCAGGGGATAATCTCGTGACCATGGGGATCAGGCCCAATTACCCAGAGACCGGATACGGGTATATCAAGTACATCGAGGGTGAGAAAAGGGGCAGCGCCTACAGGGTTGATAAGTTCGTGGAGAAGCCATCTCTTGATAAGGCAAGGGAATACCTTGCAAGTGGTGACTATCTGTGGAATGCGGGTATGTTCGTGTGGAAGGTTTCGACTGTCATTAAGGAATATAAAGCATTCCTTCCCGACATGCTTAAGGGGCTTAACGTTATTAAGGACGCGATCGGTACCGGGGATGAGGACAAGGTGCTTGGCGAAGTGTTCCCGACTCTTGAATCCATATCCATAGACTACGGGATCATGGAGAAGGCGGGTTCGATATATACGATACCGGGTGATTTTGGCTGGGATGATGTGGGTTCGTGGCTGGCAGTTGAGAGGATAAAGTCAGTTAATGAAGACAACAACGTAGTCAGCGGGAATGCAATCACGATCGATACTAAGGACTGTATCATCGAGGCGCAGGATAAACTTATCGCAGCCGTGGGGCTTAAGGATATAGTTGTGGTCGATACCGCTGATGCGACACTTATATGCGATAAAGGGGCTACGGCGGATATCAAGAAGGTGCTGGAGGTCTTAAGGGCCGGTGATAATACGAGGTATTTATAGGGGGCACGGATAGGAAATATAATTCTTATTAACGGTAAAAGATATTCAGCAGGTAGAATACAGGGATATACTGTGTAATAACAGGGAATCGAAGTATAAGGAGAAGGCAGGAAGGATGAAATTCAATAAATATACGATCAAGACAACAACTGAGGCAGAAGATATAATAAGCTCCACCCTTATGGATCTTGGGATAGAGGGAGTGGAGATCGAGGATAAACTTCCCCTGTCGGATCAGGACAAGGCAGCCATGTTCGTTGATATCCTGCCGCAGGCCGAGGCTGATGACGGGATTGCCTATCTGTCATTTTACCTGGATGCGGATGAGGACAACGGCCCCATGCTTGACAGTGTCAGGGCAGAGCTTGATGACCTTAAGTCATTTATGGATGTGGGGGAGTGTACCATCATCGCGACCCAGCTTCAGGATACTGACTATTTAAACAACTGGAAGCAGTACTTCCATCAGTTTTATATAACCGCGGATGAACCGGGTGATGAGGATATCCTGATCGTTCCTTCATGGGAAGAGGTCAGGGAAGAGGATAAAGGGAAGATGATCATACACATCGATCCCGGTACGGCCTTCGGAACAGGAATGCATGAGACGACCCAGCTGTGTATTAAGCAGCTTAGGAAGTATATTAAAAAAATGAAAGAGGATAAGGATTTCTCCGGTATCTCATTATCCGAAGGTGGAGTAAAAAAGGAAGAAGATTCCGATCCTGAAGAGATTGAGGTTGGAAGCGGAGTATCGCTCCTGGACGTGGGAACGGGTTCCGGTATCCTGTCCATCATGGCTTATAAGTTCGGAGCCGCATCGGCAGTGGGTACCGATCTTGACCCATGTGCCATTGAGGCTGTGCAGGATAACATGGAGAAGAACGGACTTGATGAAGCGGGCTTTAAATTGATCATTGGAAATATCATAGATTCTAAGGAAATTCAGGACGAGGTTGGGTATAACTGCTATGACATCGTGGTGGCCAATATCCTTGCTGAAGTTCTGGTACCCCTGACACCCGTGATCGTGAACCAGCTTAAGCCGGGCGGAATATACATCACCTCCGGCATCATAGAGGATAAGGAACAGACAGTAGTTGATGCAGTCAAGGCAGCAGGCCTTGAAGTCCTTGAAGTCAACCACCGGGGCGAGTGGGTCAGCGTGACCGCCCGCAAATAAGCATAATACTTAGGTATGACAATATCAGTACTGGAGAAGAGGATTGTACAGGTTTTTTGTTGAACCGCAGAATATCTGCGGTAATGATATTTATATAGAGGGTCCGGACGTTAATCACATAAAGAACGTGCTTAGGATGAAGACAGGCGAAGAGGTGTCGGTGGTGGCAACTTCTAATACTGTGGATTCGGGTATTCCATCCGTTGGGGCAATATCTTTAGATGTTCAGGGTTCGGAAGTTATGGAAGCAATGAAAGACTCTTCAGATAACCGGGAGTACCGCTGTGAGATAGCAGGCTACGAGGACGGTCGGGTGCACCTTAAGCTCCGCTTCATCAAAGAAAATAATGTGGAACTTCCATGTAAGATTTATCTGTTTCAGGGCCTTCCCAAGAGCGACAAGATGGAATTCATCATCCAGAAGGCGGTTGAACTGGGAGTTTATGAGATAATCCCGGTAGCCATGAAGAGGTCGGTTGTTAAGCTTGATAAGAAAAGGGAAGCCTCCAGAATCACCCGCTACAATGCCATTGCAGAAGCCGCGGCCAAGCAGAGCAAGCGGCGGATAATACCTGAAGTCAAGCAGGTAATGACCTTTAAGGAAGCGGTGGAATACTGTAAGGATGCAGATGTTAAGCTTCTTCCTTACGAGCTTGCGGATATGGAAGCCATGGATAAAACAAGGGATATCCTGGGCAGTATACAGCCCGGCCAGTCCGTGGCTGTATTCATAGGCCCCGAGGGTGGATTTGATGAGGGTGAGGTTGATCTGGCGCTTGAGGGTGACTTTGACACGATCACGCTGGGACGGAGGATCCTTCGCACCGAGACGGCAGGGATGACGGTCCTGTCCTGGCTTGTGTATCTTCTTGAATAGATGAATGGAGACAGAAGAACCGTCCCCGTGTCTTCATGGCATAGAGACAAAACAGAAGGAAAGACAGAAAATCGATGACAGCATATTTGGATAATTCGGCAACAACAAGATGCTTCGATGAGGTCAGGGAATATATGTCCGAAATAATGGACAAATACTACGGAAACCCGTCGAGCATGCATATGGTGGGAGTCGAGGCGGAAAATCACATAAGGTATGCGACGGATGTTTTCTCAGGCCTGCTTAAGGCAGATCCTAAGGAGATAGTATATACATCGGGCGGGACAGAGTCAGATAACCTGGCTCTTATCGGATGCGCCAGGGCCAATGCAAGGGCAGGCAGGCACATCATAACGACTAAGATCGAGCATCCTGCGGTTCTTGAGACCTGCGCCTATCTTGAGAAGGAAGGCTATGAAGTAACCTATCTTGATGTGGATGAGTCGGGGCTTGTAAGAGCAGATGATCTTAAGGCAGCTCTAAGGGATGATACGATACTTGTATCGGTAATGTATGTGAATAATGAGATCGGTTCCCTGCAGCCTATAGCTGAACTGGGACATATCATCAAGGAATATAATAAGAGCATTCTCTTTCATGTTGATGCGGTCCAGGGCTTCGGTAAGGTCAGGATCAATCCCAGGAAGGAGAAGATAGATCTTCTGTCTGTCAGTGGTCATAAGATCCATGGTCCCAAGGGTGTGGGGATACTCTACGTAAATAAGAATGTTAAGATAAATCCCATCATGTTCGGCGGTGGACAACAGAAGGGATTACGATCCGGGACCGAGAATGTGCCAGGGATAGCGGGTATGGCTAAGGCGGCAGAGATCATTTACACTGACTTTGACGAAAAGATGAACAGGCTGTATGAGCTTAAGACCTGCTTCATCAATGAACTGATGAAGCTTGAGGGTATTACGATAAACGGACTTACACGATATGAAGCTGCCTCAGCCTATAATGAAGCTAAGATGGGAAGTACTGCAGACAAGGAAGCCTGTAAAGAAATATCAGGAGGATTGAGTTGCACTGCAGGAGATAACCTAAAAAAGCAAACTACAGATATAGATGGACTTAAAGAGGCAGGATGTGGTGTACAAGCTTGGCCGGATACATTGGCAGAGGCTGTAAGAAAAACTGCCCCTCATATAATAAGCGCTTCGGTTGAAGGTATCCGTGCTGAGGTTCTTCTTCATGCGCTGGAGGAGAAGGGGATCTATGTTTCGTCGGGTTCGGCATGTGCATCAAACAAGCCGGCAATCAGCGCAACCCTTAAGGCAATAGGGGTTAAGCCAAACCTCCTTGATTCTACCATAAGGTTTTCGATGAGCGTGGAGACAAAGAAGGAAGAACTTGACCTGACCATGGAGACGCTTAAGGAGGTACTTCCCAAGTTACGCAGGTTTACACGAAAATGAATCGTCCATGATTCTCTACAGAGTACATTTATGAAAGGAAGAAGCGATATGCGGGCAATATATTTTGACGGGAGTAAGGCCGTATACAGGGAAGATCTCAGGATACCGCAGTGCAGTAAGGGACACAGTCTTATAAAGGTGCTGCTTGCTGACATATGCAGCACCGATAAGGAGATCCTTAAGGGTTACCGTCCTGATTTCCGGGGTATCATGGGGCATGAATTTGTCGGTGAAGTGACAGAGAGGACCTTGTCGGCAGGATCGTCGTCGGAGAGCTTAACGAAGGCTGCGGGACCTGCTTATACTGCCGGACGGGTCGGGAGAAGCACTGCCTGTCCCGTAAGGTCATAGGCATGTCAAGAGATGGCTGCTTTGCCGAGTATATGACTTTGGCAAACCACCTCATCCATCCGATTCCAAAGGAGCTGGCTCCGGAAAGAGCGATTTTTACGGAACCTCTGGCTGCAGCGATTGAAATAGTGAAGCAGGTAAGGCCTGATCCATCGTTGAATGCAGCTGTTATAGGAGACGGAAGGCTTGCTTATATGATCTCGCAGGTGCTCTCGCTTACAGGAATAGATTTTACCGTTATCGGGAAGCATGAAGATAAGCTTAAAATGTTTGAACCGTTTGCAAAAACAACACTCCTGTCGGATTATGAAGAAGGGGACGGGTACAGGAGCTTAACTGCCGATGAGTGCTTTGAATACGTTGTCGATGCCGCGGGTAATGCATCCGGGATAGAGCTTGCAATGAACATAGTCCGTAAGATGGGGACGATAGTCCTTAAGAGTACATATGCGGGAAGGACAAGCGTGGATATGAGCCTCTTTGCGGTAAACGAGATAAGCCTGATCGGGAGCCGGTGCGGTCCCTTCGAACCTGCGATAAAGCTTCTGAGCGAAGGAAAGGTTTCATTTCCCCCGGTGGAACTCTATGATCTTTCGGAATACGGGAAGGCTTTTGAATCAAAGGCATTTAAAGCGGGTTTTTGTTTTGGTTGAGGAATGTATATATGAAGAAGATAGGCATAGGATACGAATTTTTTAAGGATTTCACCAAGGAAAAAATGTATTACGTCGATAAGACCATGCTTATCAAGGAACTGCTCGATAAGGGAGGGAAGACTACGCTCTTTACAAGGCCACGCAGGTTCGGTAAGACCCTTGCCCTGTCCATGATCCGCACCTTTTTCGAGCTTGAATATGACCGTAACGGTAATGCCGTAGATAACAGCCGGTATTTTGAGGGCATGAAGATAATGGATGCAGGAGATGAGATCCTTGGTATGATGGGACAGTATCCGGTCATAAACATGTCGCTTAAGTCTGCTAAGCAGGGTGATTTTTATGGAGCGTTCATAAGGCTGAGAGAAGAGATAATAGGAGAATTTTCACGCCATTCTTATGTTCTTAAATCCGACAAGCTTCCGGACGAGGCTAAAGAAAAATTCAGGGAATTGCTGAACGGATTGTCCATCTGGAACGCGAAGGAGATGCGATTTGTCGGTAAAAATGAATGGAATGAAGGTTTTAAGCAGGAATGTGCGAAATATACGGCAGCGATAAAAACATTATCGGAATGCCTCAAGCTCTATCATGATAAAAATGTTATAATCCTTATCGATGAATATGATGTTCCCCTTGAGAATGCCTGGTTCAGGGGCTTCTATGATGAGATGATCGACTTTATAAGATCCCTGTTTGAATCAGCCCTTAAGACTAATGATGCGCTTGAGAGAGCTGTGGTGACGGGGTGCCTTAGGATAAGCAGGGAGAGTATATTTACTGGACTTAATAATCTTAAGATTGTATCCATAAGAAACAGGGATTTCGGAGAATATTTTGGCTTCACGCAGGAAGAGACTGAGGAAATGCTCCGGGCTTATGATCTTGAGTGTAACACAGAAACGGTAAAGGACTGGTATGACGGGTATCTATTCGGGGAGGTCGAGGTATATAATCCGTGGAGCGTGACAACTTATGTCAGCGAGCATGTGGGAGCTCCGGAAAGATTCGCGGAGCCCTACTGGGCCAATACCTCATCCAATTCTATAATAAAGGAGCTTATCGAAAATGCGGATAATGGCATGAGAGAAGAACTCGATACTCTGATAAGCGGCGGTACAATAGAGAAACGGATACATGAAGATATAACCTACGGGGATATCCGTGAGAACGAGGACAACCTGTGGAACTTCCTGTATTTTACCGGATACATGAAGAAGGTATCCGAACGGCTGGAAAACGATGATATATACATTACCATGTGTATTCCGAATGCTGAAATAAACAGCATTTACAGGAACCAGATCCGTGTCTGGTTTGACAAGACAGTTAAATCGACGGACCGGGGAGATCTGCATAAGGCTGTCATCCGAAAAGATACCGAAGAGATGGCTCATATCCTGACGGAAATGCTTAAGAAATCGATAAGCACATTTGATAATGCGGAGAGCTTCTATCACGGATATCTGCTGTCAATGCTGATAGGTGTTACCGATTATACGGCAAAATCAAACAGGGAAGCCGGAGACGGACGCCCCGATATAGTTCTTTATCCGATGAATCCCAAAGATCCCGCTTACATCTTCGAGCTTAAGGTGAGAAAGAAGTTCAATGAGATGGATGAAGGCTTGCAGGAAGCCTTCGCCCAGATAAGGGATAAGAAGTACGAGGACGGGATACTTGATGAAGGCTACGCCGGAGTCATATCCTACGGGATCTGCTTCTGCAAGAAAAGCTGTATAGCAGGAATGTATGAGCCGGAAGATGCGACCTATTGACCCTGTCCCTGTGGATCGGGGGAATTGAGAACCGTCCCCGATTCCATATAAGTATTATACACAAGTACGCAACATATATATTCATAAATCTTGACAAAAAGAAATCCCTTTATACAAGGGATTGTGGTTTATCTCATGAGTATGTTACTGTAAAACAACGGGAGAAATGATGAAAAGAATAATAATGATAGAGTTGACGCATAATGTGTGATAGAATATACATATCATGGCAAAAGAATCATATTGCCGATCACGACGGTGATATGAACGTCATATTTTCAGCCAAATAAAACATCTTTACAGATCAATAAACAAAGCGGAGGGTTACACATGAAGAAGAAACGCGTCGGATTGCTGGGTATCAGGAATAAGATATTTGCCTGCTTTATCATACCGGTGGTTTTTATGGCAGTGGTTGGGTATATATCATACCGTCAGTCCGCAAAGGGTCTTAATGACAGATTTATAGAATCGACAACACAGACGATAGATATGGCTGTGGATTATCTGGATATGAGCAATACCTTCATTCAGTCGGAAGCCATGAGATATATGCTGGATGCGGGTATAGAGAGTTATGTTATCGGTATGCCCGGGAAGAAGCCTGCCGAGAAGGGAAAATACTACTCGGATGAGAGAGTTGTGCTCATGTCCTCACAGTCAACCAATCCTTTCATTAAAGATATCCATATAGTTACGAAGAATGCGTATGATATGCTCAGTACCGCAGTTCAGGATAAGCTTCCGGGTGTTTATGACGAGTATCTTGAAGAGCTGAAAAAGACCAACGATCCGTCCCAGCTTCCGCGCTGGGTATCCTCTCATGATATCATTGATGATGCTCTTTCTCTTGATAAGAACGGATATCTGTACAGCTTCCAGATACAGGATGGATCAAAGCTTGCATATATCATAGTTGATGTGGACAAGGAGACCATATTCAATATCCTTAATGGTATGGATTTCGGAAAGGGAAGCACAGTAGGGCTTGTGCTGCCCGACGGTTCCGAATTTGCGATCGATCCGGATTCGGAAACAGTCCTTACGGATATGGTTTTTACAAATCAGAGTTTCTATGATCCCGAGATGGAAGCGGGATATAAGAATGTAACATACAACGGCAGTGATTATATCTATATGTATAAAAAGAGTGAGTTCAATAACATGGCTGTATGTGCGCTCATTCCCATGGCAACAGTTACCGGACAGGCGGAATCGATCAAGACAATGACGGTCATAATGGTGGCGGTCGCAGCCGTCCTGGCTGCTCTTATCGGAACGATAATAGCTTCCGGCATCCAAAATAACATGAAACGTATTTCAAAGAAGCTTGATGAAGTTGCAAACGGTGACCTTACCGTTGATGTCAAGGCTAAGGGCAGGGACGAGTTCCAGTTCCTTGCAAGTTCCGCTTCAAACATGATAGTCAACAATAAGAAACTGATCTATAAACTGTCGGATACGGCATATAACCTGGAAGGATCGGCTCGTGATGTAAATGAAGCATCCACGGCCATTTCGGATTATTCGGGCCAGATAGGCGCGGCGATAGATGAGATCAATGCCGGAATAGTAAGGCAGGAGGAGCATGCATCAGAGTGTATCAGTGTAACCAATAATCTTTCGGAACGCATCAAGGAGATAAATGCCGATGTTGATGAGATCGAGAGAGCGATACAGGATACGGAGCAGATGATAAATGAAGGTACCGACATGGTCAACAATCTGGCCGTCAGAGCAGCCGAGACATCAGAGCTCTCAGCCAGGGTTGGTGAGAATATCCTTAAGCTTCAGAAGGATGCCCTGAGTATCACCGAGTTTGTCGAGACGATAAATGCGATCTCAAACAAGACGAATCTCCTTTCTTTGAACGCATCTATAGAGGCGGCTCGGGCGGGAGAAGCAGGAAGGGGTTTTGCCGTGGTTGCCGATGAGATAAGACAGCTTGCCGACCAGTCATCTTCGGCCACGGTCGAGATCGACGATAAGATAGGTAAGATAGACGGGCATTCGAGGATCAGTGTCGAGAGCGCACAGCACGCTGAAGAGGTTGTAAGGCAGCAACAGGGTGATGTCGAGAGTGTTATAGAAGTATTTGATAAGATACGTGAAAGGATGCAGGTTCTTATCGAGGCAGTAAGGAAGATAACCGACTCAGCCATGCTCGCTGACAGTGAACGCAAGGAGGCGGTATCTGCGGTAAGGCAGATATCCGAGATCATAAACAGTACGTCAGACAGTTCATCCAAGGTCAGCAGCATAGCAGATTCGCTTCTTGACAGCGTTGACAGGCTGGGCAGAACCGCCGACGTATTGGACAGCGACATGAACGGTCTTAAGAATGAGATATCGGCATTCAGGGTTGGAAATAACTAAGAACGTTTTTAATCTGATTTTAATAAAGGATAAAAGACAGATTACTTAAGATCGCGGGATACCTTATATTCCTGCCGGCTGTTATACTCCTCATGATATTCGGAGGACTTCTGTATATAGCGATACCTCTGCTCATAGCGATTGGTCTTATGACCATGATACCGAAGGTATGCTAAGCAGGTCATATTGAATATACCGGATAAGAGGGATATCCCAATGGAAGGATATCCTTCTGTTTTGTGCAAGAACTTAACGTGTAGTATCGCAAATAATAACATATAATATAATCTGTGAACGTTGGGGAGATCCAACGGGATGGGAGGATGATCGATATTATGAAAAAGGCAGCAGCATTAGTAGTCGTGCTGTCTGTTTGTGCATTTTCAATTTGCGGATGCGCAGGCAGTGCAGTAAAAGAAGAAAAGAATATGCCCGGTGTGACCGGAAGGACACAGCCGACGGAACTCATCGTATTTGCGGCGGCATCTATGACCGAGACCATGGAGGAGATAGGAAAAGCCTACATGGAAAAAATCCGGATATTGTGATAACGTACAATTTCGACTGGTCGGGTACGTTAAAAACCCAGATAGAAGAGGGAGCTGACTGTGATATTTTCATATCTGCCGCATCGAAACAGATGGACCAGCTTGATATCACCGCGGACGAGGAAATCGGGGACGGTTCTCGATTCCCACGATTCCCAAAGACAAATCACGGCAGTGGGAGTCAAGGAACCTGTCCCCGTGACTCTTGAATCACGAGTTAAAAGGGAGACAGAGAACCGTCCCCTGTCTCATTTGAATCTATGGAGGACATCAACTGGGCGGGATTTTACCTGCTTTTTGATAATGAACTGCTTCTAGGTCCTTTTCAGGGCAAAACTGCTTGCACACAGATTCCTGTAGGAAAAGGCGTGTGTGGAACTGCAGTTAAAGAAGATCGCATCATACGGGTAGAGGATGTTCATGCCTTTCCGGGACATATTGCCTGTGACAGCGCATCGAATTCTGAAATCGTTCTTCCGATCTTTTGTGAGAACCGTGTGATTGGAGTATTGGATATCGACAGCCCTATAAAAGGCAGATTTTCTGAAGAGGACGAGAAAGGACTCGGAGAAATCGTAAGGCTTATTGAACGTTGTAAAGAAACACTTAACACAGATAGATGAGCAAGAAACTAAAGTCAAAAAAAGTATATATAAGGATCGCCATCCCTCTTATTCTCATATTTCTGATGTTATGGTCATGGGTACCCGTAACTGAACGGATATCTCTCGACCTTATAGATGGGGATCCTGAAGAAATAAGGATCGCACTCATAACGGATCTTCATTCCTGTTATTACGGGAAGAATCAGAACTGGCTTGTCAGGAGAATAGAAAAGGAGAAGCCGGACATCGTGATCCTTGGCGGCGACATATTGGATAACCGCTTAAGTGATGAAAATGCGCATCTGCTGGTAGAGCAGGTATGCAGCAAGTATCCTACATATTATGTATCCGGTAATCATGAATACTGGAGCGGCCGTATCGATGAAATGAAGGAATATCTTAAAGGTGCAGGTGTTAAAGTCCTTGATGGGGATTGCGATACCATATCCTTTGGAAATTCAACTTTGGATATCTGCGGCATAGACGATCCCACATATTTAAGAAATGATGAATGGGAGGAACAAATTCGCAGCGCCTATGGCAAAACAGAAGATTCTCATGTTAAAATCCTTGTAAGTCATAGGCCCGAGAGAGTATCCACATACGAAAAGTATGATTTTGACCTCATACTCACCGGGCACGCTCACGCAGGACAGTTCCGGATCCCCTTCATCAACAAAGGGCTATTGGCACCCGACCAGGGATTTATGGCTAAATATGTTAACGGTACATATGAACTGTCAAACGGCAGCATTATGGAGGTCAGCCGTGGATTGGCAAGAGAGACCACACCGCTTCCAAGATTCTTCAATCATCCGGAAGTTGTAATCCTTAAACTGAATTGATAGAACGAAGATAGGAAGGAAGACCATGAACATACAGATATTTGGAACAAAGAAATGCAATGATACGAAGAAAGCAGAGCGATTCTTTAAGGAGCGCGGCATAAAGTATCAGTTCATAGACATGAAAGAAAAAGGCATGAGCAAAGGAGAACTCACTTCTGTTGCTCAGACAAACGGCGGCATCGAGAACATGCTCGATCCCAGCACAAAAGACAAGGATACCTTGGCGCTGATCAAATATATAGCAGATGAAGATAATACTTGAAAACCAGCAGGTGATCAAAACACCGGTTGTCAGAAACGGTAAACAATCTACACTCGGGTATCAGCCTGATGTGTGGAAGAAATGGGAGTGATCGATATGTGGGAACCTGACTATGATGAACAGGCAAGATACTGGATTGAATATTAAGGCGGCGCACTCTCGTGACTTTAGTCATGAGTTAGCCGCCCAGATATAGATATTTATATGATGAATATCGAATATATGTTTGCAAACATACGTTTCATGTGATATAATTTTCATATGAAGATAACTACTACCTATAAGGTCAAAATAAAGCATTACAATCATATTTTCAAGGATACAGTCCGTATCTATAGGTCTGCTGTCGATTATATTATCAAGGTATGTCTTAATGAATGGGACGCTATCCAAAATCTCGGATCAAAAGAAAAATACAATTACTGCGAAAAACTAATCCACAAAACAGATGATAATCCCAATCCAAAATATGAATTCGATACATGCTTTTATAAGATGCCCTCTTATATAAGGCGGGCTGCCACGGCTGAAGCTATCGGAAAAGTATCGTCATATAAGAGCAGTCTTTCCAACTGGGAAGATACCGATCCTTACGAAAGAGGGCAGATCCCATCATATCCCAAAGCAGGGTTCATATATCCTTCTCTTTATAGGGGAAACATGTATCAATTTACCGATATATATAAGGGCAGGATAAAGGTATATATCCGTAATACCTGGGACTGGATATCCATAGACCTAAAGAAATCGGATATTGACTATATCAAAAACCACTGTTCTCATCGTGAGATGAAATCCCCCACCCTCAGAAAGCGGGGAAAAGAATGGTTCCTCGAGTTTCCCTTTGAGGAAGAGGTAAAACTTAATAAAACCGATATCCATGAGCAACGAATTGTCGCTGTAGACCTTGGAATAAACTCGCCTGCGGCGGTTTCAATAATGCATTCGGATGGCACGATCTTAGGGAGGCACTTCCTTAAGCTCCCTAAAGAATACGACTCTCTGACTCATTCAGTAAACCGCATAAAGAAGGCACAGCAGCATGGCAGCCGCAAAGCTCCGAAATTATGGGCTAAGGCCAAAGGCATCAATGACAACATAGCTGTAAAGACAGCTCAGTTCATTATGGATATCGCAGTTTTATATAATGCCGATGTCATAGTATTCGAGCATCTTGATCTTATTGGCAGGAAACGGGGCTCAAAGAAGCAAAAGCTTAATTTATGGAAAGCACGTTATGTCCAGTCTATGGTATCGGATAAGGCTCACCGTTTGGGTATACGCATAAGCCGTATCAATGCCTGGGGTACATCAAGGTTTGCTTATGATGGCTCCGGAAGAATATCACGAGGCCGGGAAGCTGATCTTTCGTCTTATTCTGTATGCAGGTTTGTAAGCGGTAAGATCTATAACTGTGACCTTAATGCATCCTACAATATAGGAGCAAGATATTTTATAAGAGAAATACTAAAATCCTTGCCTGCAAAGGAGAGGTTGGCACTTGAGGCAAAAGTTCCTCAGGCAGCCAGGAGAAGCACCTGCACTCTGGCTACACTCATTAGTCTTAGTGGAGAACTATATCCAATGAGATATGGTATCGCTGCATAGACCGTATCTGTAGTCAATGAGTCCATACCTTAGAAAACCGGGTATGGAAGCACGCGACTTTAGTCGTGTGAGGCTTCACAAAGAAGCGGCCTCTAAAGGAATGGAAAAGGAAAAGCTTAAAGAATGGATAGAGGCATTTATCAAGGAGCGTAATACTTGCGCTCTTGCTACCGCTTCATCAGATTTTGTACGCTGTACCCCGATAGAATATAACTATCTGGATGGAGCTATTTACCTATTCTCAGAAGGCGGTCTGAAATTCATTGGCCTTAAAGAAAATAAATATGTCAGCCTGGCAATATATGATGCGTATGATGGATTTGGCAATCTCAAGGGATTACAGGTTCAGGGAAAAGCAGAGATGATAGAACCTTTTTCACCGGAGTATATAAAGCTTCTTGATCATAAAAAGATCCCTGTAGAAAATATGAAAAAGCTTCCAAAGCCCATGAACCTTATAAAGGTGATCCCGGAAAGCTATGATCTTCTCGATTCGCAACTGAAACAGGAAGGGTATGACATAAGGCAGCATCTAGATCTGTGAAAGATTGTAGTATATTGATAAAGAGAGGATAGATTATGAGTAGAGAATACGTCGATCTTGGTCTCTCCGTAAAATGGGCGACCATGAATATCGGAGCTGACAGGATCACCGATCACGGCGATTATTTTGCATGGGGAGAAACAGGCACTAAAGACGATTATACCTGGGACGCCTATCAGCATGGAATCTCTGCGGACGATCTGACAAAATACAATTACGAGGATAACAAACTCGCTTTGGAAACGGCAGATGATGCCGCTTTCGTAAACTGGGGCAGAGAATGGCATATACCAACTGAAGCTGAATGGGAAGAACTTTGCAACCGTTGTAACTGTATCTGGGAGTGGACCAGTATTGATGATACGCCTGGATGCCGTGTTACGAGCAAGAAAGAAGGTTATACGGACCAAAGCATCTTTCTTCCGGCAGCCGGATATTATCGTTCTCATGCGATAGAAGGAGCAGGGGCATCCGGATATTACTGGTCTTCATCACGAAATGTTCCTTTTGCTGATCGGGCTATTTGCCTGTATTTTGTCCCTAACTTCATCGGAATAGGGAATAACGGTTTTAGAAACGGCGGGTTTTCAATCCGTCCGGTTATTTAAGGCGAGAATTATATGATCATATTGCGGACAGTTAAAGAAAAGGACAGAGATTTACTCTGGAACATAAACCAGAAATATCTGTATGAGATGACCAATTTTTATGACGATCCGATGGATAAAAATGGGAATTATCATTATGGGCATTTTGATGAGTACTTCACAGATCCGATGAGAACAGCATATTTCATATACAGTGATGATACCTTTATTGGATTCGCTTTTATTTGCCCGTACTCTAATATTGGGCAGTCGCCTGATTATACAATGGCCGAGTTTACTATATTCCCTGTTTATCGTAGGAAGCATTATGCATTTGACGCTGCAGGAATGATACTGACTAAGCACCCCGGTAAATGGGAGATCAAATATAACGAGAAGAATTTTGCCGCAAAAAGGCTATGGAATACTGTATCAGCTCCTTACGCACCGGAAGTTCATCATCTAAACGAAGAGGAAACTGTGCTTGTATTTGAAGTAAAGATAGGAGATTAAAGATAGATGTTCAGGGAAATGAGACGCTTTAAGCAACAGATTACAAACGAGGAATGTAT
The DNA here is from genome assembly GCA_002373875.1 of Lachnospiraceae bacterium UBA3641. Lineage (GTDB taxonomy): Bacteria > Bacillota > Clostridia > Lachnospirales > Lachnospiraceae > UBA2868. The sequence continues at coordinate 2,579 of DFKQ01000027.1, read as the reverse complement.
AGAGATCCTGAAGAACGAACCACGGGGCGTATTATCTGTTCTTGGAGATGATGGATATCCTTATGGTGTCCCGTTGGATCATTGGTTTTCGGAGAGTGACAGGAAGCTTTACTTCCATTGCGCGAAGGAAGGACATAAGCTTGATGCGATATCAAAATGTGATAAGGTGAGCTACTGTGTGATGGATAAGGGCTATCGGAAAGAAGGCGAATGGGCTCTTAATATCCGTAGCGTAATAGCGTTTGGACGGATACACGAGGTCACGGATATAGAAAAGAAAAAGGAAATCTGTACCTGCCTCTGTCGAAAGTTTACGGATGATGAAGCTTATCTTGAAAAGGAAATGAAAAATGCCCTTCCTCGTGTATGTTGTCTGGAACTGGATATAGAGCATATAACCGGGAAACTAGTAAATGAAGCTTAGGAAGATTATCTTACAGTATAAACGGTTAAGCAAATCGGGATTTGGTGAAGAAAAGTGAATTATTTGACGTATGGTGATAAAAAAAGCAGTCGATACTACTTATAAATGGAATGGCATCAACTGCATTGGATTGCTTATTCTGTTATAGAAAAGCAGATATACGATGAGACATTAATCGGAGAATGCTGTTATGAGTAAATTTGCAGAATACATAGGAAGCCAGTTTGGAAATCCACATGGCTTTGTCGGAAGAATCTGTTGTGTCATTATGAATGTAATAAACAAATCAATGTATAAAAAGACAGTTGATTTAATTGACGCTAAATCTGATGATAAAGTTATGGATATTGGGTACGGGAATGGTTATCTCTTGAAGTACTTATACAAAAAAACAAAATCTGACTTGTATGGAATTGATATTTCTGCGGATATGCTAAAACAGGCTACAGAGAGAAATAAAGCGGCAGCGAAGCAGGGAAAATTGCATTTGCAAATAGGAGATTGTTGTGATTTACCTTACGATGATGATTTCTTTTTTGCAGTCTCATCAATAAATACTGTATATTTTTGGAGAGATGCTGTAAAAGGTCTTTCAGAGATTTACAGAGTATTAAAGGCAGGAGGTTCATTTTACAATGTTGTTTATACGAAAGAATTTCTTGATGATTTAGCATATACAAAAAAAGGTTTCAAGAAGTTTGAGCCTGAACAATTGGTAGCCATTGGGAAACAAGCTGGTTTTGATAATATTCAGGTTAAGGATATTGCAAAAGGAAAAAGTTTTGTAGTGATATATTCAAAGAATTAAACAAATTCTTTGAAAGAAGCGCGGTTAAGGTTAAGATAATAGCAGGAAAATCACATAGATCATCTGCTGATGCTGATCTGTGGATAGTACCTCAACCCGAGGATAACGTAACGATAATAGAGAGCATCAACGCAAGGATAAGAAGTCGTCTTGATCTTATCACATAAATCCCGGCTTTTTGGGAGGAAGTGACGGCATCCTTTACCGGAAAAACAAGGAAGACCACCGTATTTATGGTGATTTTAAGAGGATAAAATGCGAGAATATCTATTACTGCTTCCGATTATATTCATATTCCATGATATGGAAGAGATTATAGGATTCGGATGGTTCTTCAAAAATAATCCGGAAATTTTTAAGAGATTTCCGATAATTACTAAAGCGTACAAGGATTTTACAACCGCGGGAATGGCACTTGCGGTATATGAAGAGTTCATTCCGTTTTTCGGAGTTAGTCTGATGGCATATTATTTTGAAAATGATGTGTTATATACCTTGTGGTTTGGGCTTTTGTTTTCTCTTATGGCACATTTTATAGTGCATATCGGACAGAGCATCTATATAAGGAAGTACATTCCATCCTTGATCACAAGTATCATTTGCCTGCCTGTAACAGTAATCATTTTAATAAAAAGTTCGCAATATATTGTTTTTAACTTATCGACGATTCTGCTTATGGTTGCCGGCATTTTATTCATGATAGCCAATCTGAAATTTGCTCACTGGCTTATGCACAAATTTGGAAAACAGCTCGGATAAACAGCAAATCAGAAGATAAACCGGATGTTTTAACGAGGACGGGTAATATGATAAAGTTTTTACATTTGTTCAAGAACTATTACTTGGGAATATCATTTATAGGTATAGCAGCATTTGTGATACAAGAGATTCCATATATCGTTATGCCATTGATAAAACCTGCATCAAATCCAATCATGAATATGTCGAATGAGATCAAATGGATTGGTACAGTACAGGGAATATTTGGTATTTTGTCTATGATTCTGCTGATGTTGATCGTAAGGGATGATGTTAAACTTATTCCGAAAGAAACAACAAAAGAAAAGATATTCCTTTTTCTTATGATTCTGATGATCCTGATCAACTTTATTGGATGGATACTGTACTATATGGGTTACCAGTATGGATGGCTGATCATAATCACTCAGTTTGCCGTTGTTCCGTTGTACTATTTGTTTTTAGGACTTTGGCAGAGAAATTACCTGTTGGCAGGGACGGCGGTTCCATTTTTTGTGATTCATACCATCAACGGGATTATGAATTTTGCCGTTAAGAGATAATATCTTACAGTTTTATTCGCTATATCTTTGACTACATATTTTTTAA
>DFKQ01000106.1 GCA_002373875.1 Lachnospiraceae bacterium UBA3641 | reverse complement strand
GAGGTTGGACTGTCAAACTTCCGGGTATTATAACACAGGCAAAAACAAATGCAAGCGAAAAAGGTAATAATAGCAGATGTTACAGGAATCGAAATATATAACCAAAAAAATTTTACATATGCAATATACTATGCTAGGATGGACGTATAAAAAAACATGTCTCGAGAAGGAGGTATATTATGAGGAAGAAAATATGCTCAATTGTGATCGCGTTTGTGACGATGGCTGCCATGATGACCGGATGTGCTCAGGGTACGGCGCCTTCAACACAGTCATCAGGGCTTAAGATTGCCATTGTCAGTTCACCATCGGGTATTGATGATGGTTCATTTAATCAGAACAATTATGAAGGAATACAGGCATTTATCGCCTCGAATCCCGGTGCCACGGTCACTCCGGTCAAGGAGGAGAGCGGAGATGTGGCAGCTGCGGTACAAGTGGTTGCGGATATAGTAGCCGATTACGATGTCATTGTATGCTGCGGGTTCCAGTTTGCCGGAATAGGCTCGATAGCTAAAGAGAATCCGGATGTTGATTTTATCCTGGTTGACACTTATCCTACGGATGCCGATGGCAATGAGCAGGAGGTTGACAATATTTATGCGATGCAGTTTAAGGAGCAGGAGGGTGGCTTCTGTGCGGGAATAGCTGCGGCAATGGAGACAAAGACAGGAAAAGTGGCAGTGGTGAACGGGATCGCATATCCTTCCAATGTTAATTATCAGTGGGGATTTGAATCCGGTGTCAATTATGCCAACAAGAATTACGGTGCCGATGCAGAGGTAGTTGAAATAGCTTCCTATGCAGGTACGGATGTTACCGGAGCTAATGTAGGAGGTAATTATGTAGGTGATTTCGGTGATGAGGCCACAGGCAAGATCGTAGGTGAAGCGCTTATAAATCAGGGAGTTGACGTTATCTTCGCGGCGGCAGGCAGTTCGGGAAACGGAGTGCTTACAGCAGTTAAGGAAGCCAAGGATGTATATTTCATAGGTTGTGATGTCGATCAGTACAATGATGGCAGCAACGGCAGCGGAAACGTTGTGCTGACTTCTGCATTGAAGATAATGGATATAAATGTTGAGAGACAGCTTAATGCGATAAAGGACGGAACCTTCAAGGGGCAGAATGCCCTGCTTGGTGCGGATACCGATTCAACGGGTTATGTCAAGGAAGATGGAAGGCAGCAGCTTTCAGCCGATACGATCAAGGCTATCGATGAAGCCTTTGCCAAGGTCAAGAGCGGTGAGATCGTTCCGGCCGCCAACTTCAACGGAGAAACTCCTGAGTCATTTAAAGGACTTTAAGACGTAGGCTGGATAGGGCAGCGGAAATACCGGATCGGATATGGAGACGGACATGGACAGTGAATACATAGTGGAAATGAGAAATATCACCAAGAGATTTCCCGGAATAGTGGCCAACAGCGATGTCACCATCCGGATAAAGAAGGGTGAGATATATGCGCTTCTTGGTGAGAACGGTGCAGGTAAGAGTACCCTTATGAGTATACTGTTCGGTATGTATGAGCCGGATGAGGGCGAGATCCTGATAAGGGGCAAAAGAGAGAAGATCAACAGTCCAAGCCGGGCAACGGAGCTTAATATCGGGATGGTGCATCAGCATTTCAAACTCGTATCCAATTATACCATTACCGAAAATATTATCATGGGGCAGGAACCGAGGGGCAGGTTCTTAGGCTTTCTTCCCTGCATTGATATAAAGCGGGCGGACAGGGAGATAGCAGACTTGTCAAGGAAGTATAATCTTGAGGTCACCCCCACGGATATCATAAGTGATATAAATGTATCGACAAGGCAAAGAGTGGAAATACTTAAGATGCTCTATCGTGATGCTGAAATACTTATCTTTGACGAACCGACGGCAGTACTCACACCACAGGAAATAGATGCCCTTCTTGACATAATCTCGGGTCTGAGAGACTCGGGGAAGACGATAATCCTTATAAGCCATAAGCTGGATGAGATAAAACGGATAGCAGACAGATGTGCCATACTCAGAAGAGGCAGGCTTATAGCCGTTCTGGATGTGAAGAGCACCGATACGAAGGAAATGGCGAATCTGATGGTCGGTCGGGAGGTTTCCTTCAGAACGGAAAAAAAGGAGACCGGTTTCGGAGAAACTGTGCTGGAGATTGACAAACTTACCATACATAACAGTGATGAATTTCCGGTTGTGAGGAATGTATCGTTTAAGATACGCGAAGGGGAAATACTTGCCATAGCCGGTGTGTCCGGTAACGGGCAGGTGGAGATCGCTCATGCCATAGCCGGATTGATGAAGGTTCATAGCGGTGATATACGGCTTTACGGTAAGAGCATCAGGAATATGTCCATACGTGAGAGAACGGAAGCGGGTATAGCATATATACCCGAGGATCGGCAGGAAATGGGGCTCGTGCTTGATTTTAACTTAAAGGACAATCTTGCACTTAAGAGATATTACAGGGATTCATTTGCCAGGAAAGGTATACGTAATAATACGTATCTTGATGAGTGCGGGCGCAGCATTATAGATAAATATGATGTCAGGTGTGCAGCCTCCACCGAAACTATCGTAAGATCCATGAGCGGCGGTAACCAGCAGAAGGCAATTATAGGGCGTGAGATCGAGCTCGGAGGGGTCCTTACTATTTTCGTTCAACCGACGAGAGGACTTGACATAGGCGCCATCGAGAGGGTACATAAGCAGATAATCGAAGAACGGGATAAAGGTAAAGCGGTGCTTCTTATTTCCCTTGAACTTGATGAGGTTATGAATCTTGCGGATACCATTGCAGTTATATATAGCGGGGAGATCGACAGGATCGCACCTGCTAAGGAGCTTACCACAAGGGAAGTGGGAGAATATATGATGGGAGTGGGGGTTCATGATAAGGCGGGTGAAGTTGTATGAATAAAAAGTATGACAGGGTGATCGTGGCGGCAATAGCTGTTTTTCTGGGTCTCATAGCCGGAGCCGTTATTATCCTTATACTAAAGAGGAATCCCATCAGTGCATATTACAGTCTGTTAAGGGGCTGCGGTCTTGCACCCAAGGTCAAATATGCGGGCGGTAAGAATATGCTGTCTGATTTCTCAAGCTTTCTTGATTACATGACCCCCATGCTTTTTGCGGCATTGGCAGTTGTGGTGGCGTTTAAGACCGGGCTTTTTAATATCGGAGTCTCGGGGCAGATGCTTGTAGGAAGCTTTCTTGCCACGATACTTATAGGGTACAGTAATATTCCGTCTGTACTTGCCAAGCCTCTCGTCATAATAATAGCTGCCGCAGGAGGAGGTCTTATCGGAGGTCTTATCGGATATCTTAAGTACAGATTCAATATAAATGAAGTCGTATCGTCAATAATGCTTAACTATACAGCCTCCTACATTATCGGATTTCTCATAAATACAAGATATGTGGACCCGGTTTCCAGGCAGTCAAGGGACATAGGAGCCAATGCAAGGCTTACCCTGCATCAGATAAGTATCGGATCGTATAAATACGATATTCCCCTCGGCTTTATTCTTGCTCTTGTTGCCATCGTTGCGGTGAAGATACTGCTGGATAAAACTGTGCTGGGATTCGAAATTAAATGTGTGGGAGCCAACAGGGAGGCGGCACGTTATTCCGGGATAAAGGTAGGGAGTTCCATGGTCATTTCGATGCTTATATCGGGAGTGCTTTCCGGAATTGCGGGAGCAGTCTGCTACCTGGGATATATTTCCACCATCCAGCCCAAGGTCTTGTCACCAACGGGCTTTGATGCCATTGCAGTATGTCTGGTTGGGGGAAGTTCTCCCGTAGGGATACTCTTTTCGACCTTCTTCTTAATGATCATTTCCAAGGGCTCGACATATATGAGTTCACAGATGGGACTTGAAGCAGAAATTGCGTCCGTCATTACCGGTCTTATACTGCTGACAAGTGCATGCAGTGCCTTTATATTGGAGAGAATAAAGATGATACGAAGAAAGAGAGGTGCCGGGGAATGAATAATCTGAGTACTGTAATAATTAACGGTATGTCCTTTGCACTGCCCTTATTTATCATGGCTATCGGCGGTATCTATTCCGAGAGAAGCGGAGTTACCAATCTTGCGCTTGAGGGGCTGCAGGGCTTTGGCGCCTTTACCGGAGCTCTTGCGGCATATGTGATCGGTATGCACCTTGAGGCGGATTCTATGGTACCCACGTATTTTGCAATGCTTTTTGCGATCCTCGGAGGAATGCTGTTTTCATTACTTCATGCGGTATTGTGTAATTATTTCAAGGCGGATATGGTCATAAGCGGTGTCGTGATCAATATTCTGGCCATGGCTATGACCGCTTTTCTTACAAAGACGATAAATAAGAATATATTCGGTGCAGCTTCGGATAAGTTCGTGCTGGGAGTGATGAGAAGGTTTGATATTCCGCTTATATCCCGGATACCGGTTCTTGGGGCTTTCTTTACCAATTTGTATCCCTTTGAGATCATTATAGCAATTCTTGCCTTCGCGGCATGGTATCTGCTGTATAAGACACCCTTCGGCCTTCACTTAAGAGCAGCGGGAGATAATCCGGCTGCGGTTGATGCGGCAGGAATAAATGTAATAAGGATCCGCTATCTTGCGGTGATGATGTCGGGTGCATTATCCGGGCTTGCGGGTATATGCTTTGCATATTCCATATCAGCGAAGTTCTCTTCGGATATCTATGTTGGTTATGGATATCTCGCAATAGCGGCACTTATATTCGGCGGCTGGAAGATAATTCCGACACTTGGCGCCTGCCTTATCTTCGGCTTCGCAAGATCCGCCGGATATCAGATAGTACAGCAGCTTGGGCTTCCGAGCAGCTATTCGGATCTTGTAATGGTACTCCCTTATGTGCTTACACTTGTACTTTTGGTATTTCTTGCCCACAATTCCCAGGCTCCGAGGGCACTTGGAGAAGCCTATGATAAATCCAAACGCTAAAGGTCAGATAAGGGCTTGACATTGGAACTTATATATGTTATTTTATTCGGGTGTTTTGAGTACGGCAAGCAGGGTATCCGCCCTCACCCCGGGACTTAAATGTGTTACCGGGCGTTTGAATCCTTTTAGATAATATTATATTATCATATTGATTTGAATGGTCTTAGGTGGATATCTGCGATATTCACCTATTTTTGTGCAGAACACTTATAATAATCTGTAATAAGGGAGGGTACGACAATTAGCGATTTAATGATCAACGAACAGATTCGTGACAGGGAAGTACGTGTAATCGGCGAAGACGGAGAGCAGCTCGGCATCATGTCTTCCAGAGAGGCACAGCAGCTTGCTGATGATGCAGGTCTTGATCTTGTGAAGATAGCACCTACGGCCAAGCCGCCGGTTTGCAGGATCGTGGATTACGGTAAGTTCAAGTATGAACAGACCCGTAAGGAGAAGGAAGCACGTAAGAAACAGCACACTGTGGAGATCAAGGAAATCCGCATGTCCCCCAACATTGATAAGAATGACCTTAATACCAAGGTCAATGCCGCGAGGAAGTTCCTTCAGAAGGGCGACAGGGTTAAGGTGACGCTAAGGTTCAGGGGACGTGAGATGGCCCACATGAATAACAGCAAGTATATTTTGGATGATTTTGCCGAGGCTCTTTCGGACTGCGCCGTGATCGAGAAGGCCCCCAAGGTGGAAGGCAGAACAATGACTATGTTTTTAACTGAGAAGCGCGGCTAAGCCACGCAGTTAAAATAGAGAATAACAATTAGGAGGAAGAAGCAATGCCAAAAATTAAGACAAACAGATCAGCAGCCAAGCGTTTCAAGGTTACCGGAACGGGAAAGCTTAAGAGGAACAAGGCTTACAGACGTCATATTCTGACCAAGAAGACGACCAAGAACAAGAGGAACTTAAGGAAGGCAGTCATTACTGACGAGACCAATGTAGCAAACATGAAGAAGATCTGTCCTTATCTGTAAACAGTCGTATCTGTTAATATTCTTTTGTGTCTGTATAGAATATTGGATATAATATTCGGAATTTAGGAGGAAATAGAAATGGCAAGAATTAAGGGCGGATTAAACGCCAAGAAGAAACATAACAGAGTACTTAAGCTCGCTAAGGGCTACAGGGGAGCCCGCTCCAAGCAATACAGGATCGCTAAGCAGTCGGTAATGAGGGCTCTTACGTCATCATTTGCGGGACGTAAGGAGAGGAAGCGCCAGTTCAGGCAGCTGTGGATCGCACGTATCAATGCGGCAGCAAGGATGAACGGAATCTCATATTCCAAGATGATGTACGGACTTAAGCTTGCTGAGGTAGACATCAACAGGAAGATGCTTGCCGAGATGGCAGTTAATGATGCTGATGGATTTGCAACTCTTGCTGAGCTTGCCAAGTCAAAAATCGCTTGATCATACAGGAGCATTTTGGGAAGACCCGGCTGACGGGTCTTCTTTTAATATGTCCGGGTTATGAGTCTTGTTTGTCATGGACAGTCTACTATGATATAATAATACAGTATCGACTTTATGAGGGAACCGTGTTGATTTATATACACGGTTAAAGTGTGGATGGATATAAGAAATAAAGAAAACAACAGTATCGAATATCACATATCTTTTGATAAGTTTATTAAAAGTCTGAGCATAAGACATATACTTATGTTTCTTTTGCTGCCGCTTTTTCTCGCAGTGATCATCCTTCTTAATTTCAGAGTGGTGTACCGGCTCAGTGCCGACAATATAGAATATGACGGTGAGGTTCGCGTGAAGAGCTATTCGGTAGCCTATGAGGACTACTTAAAGACCGGACTTCAGACTATGGAGTACGTTTCATACAATGTAGAGCATATGCTTAAGACGAATGCTTCCAACGTAGAGATACTTGATTTTTTTGAACGCGAATCGGAAGCCTTTGCATCGGAAACCGATTCCGTCACCACGGGAATATACGGGTATATAAACGGTGAGTTCCTCGACGGCTCGGGCTGGATTCCGGATGAGGATTATATACCCACAGAGCGTCCCTGGTATATAGATGCCGTCACATCGGATGAAGATGTTAATTATGTTGCTCCATATGTGGACGAGATGACCGGTGATACCATAATGACCATATGCCGTGCCCTTTCAGACGGGGAGAGTGTCATCGCCGTTGATTTCAAGATGAATGAGATCAGTGATATCACGGAGATGCTTAAACGCAAGAACGGTGATTACGGTAAGATTATCCTGCTGGATGAGGACGGGACTGTTATTGCCCATACCGATGAGGAGGAGGTAGGGAAGAATTACTTCAATGAAAAATCCGAGCCTTCGATAAGCGTTGCCATTAAGGCATTGTCTGCTGGAGAGGACAGGTTCGAAGTCAGGTACGATGGCAAGGATGATGTGTTCTTCAGCCGTCCTATTGGAGGCGGATGGTATGTCCTGTCACAGACAAGCAGGCAACAGACCTATGACAGGGTTTTTGCCGCGATACGGGGAAGCCTGCTGGTCGGCATTCTGGGAACTCTGGTGATTTTCGCAGTTCTTACCATAATGACTTTCAGAAGGATCAAATCGGAAAACCTGACGGCCGATCTTACTTCGGTCGCCGGTATCTATCTGGGTATGTATAAGATGGATCTTAAGGATGATACCTTTGAGGAGATTAGCTGCAAATCGGATGATCTTCGCTCGGTAATGGAAGGTAAACGGAAAGAGGCAGCGAATACCTTGAGGAATCTGGTGGATTACTTCGTTGATGAAAGGTCAAGGGCGGAAATGCATGAATTTATAGATATGGATACCATAAATGAACGAATGAGTTCATCGGATACGATTACCGTAGAATTTATGAACCATATCAACAAGTGGTGCCGTGGCCGGTTTATTGTGGCCAAGAGGGAGCCCGGCGGGAAAATTGCAAGCCTTATATGGATGGTCGAGTACATAGATGAAGAGAAGCGGCGCAGGGACAGGCTGCAGTATCTTTCCGAGACTGACGGGATGACCGGTATCAATAACCGTGGGTGCGGTGAGAATAAGATACGCAAGCTCATCGTAGAGGGTGACGGCGGTATGTTTATTCTTTTTGATGTTGATAAGTTCAAGGAATTTAACGACAATTACGGACATGATGTGGGAGATCAGGTCCTTATATCGATAGCCGACTGTATGAAACGGGCATTCAGGGAAAATGATGTGGTCATGCGTCTTGGCGGGGACGAATTCGCCGCCTTTACTCCCCTTGTTTACAGCAGGGAGGGCGGCGGCGGTATAATCATCGACCGCTTCCTTGAGTGCGTTCGAGGGATACGTATAGATGGTATCGAGAATGTTCCGGTCAATATAAGCGTCGGTGTTGCCTTCTACAGGCCGGAGGATGACTTTACCTTTGATGAATTGTATAAGAGGGCCGATAAATGTACGTATGACAGCAAGGATAAAGCCGGCACATATGTAACATTCTACGAAGGTGAATGATCAGGCTTGCGGAGGCTTTTTCTGAGCCTGCAGGATCTTTCTGTTCATGGGAAGTGTCTTTGAGAAAACCTCCGGTTTAATGGACACATTCGAACTTATCAGCAGGAAATTACCCACACGGATCCGGCAGCTGTTATTATCAATTTCGGAATTGACATATATTTCCTGATCGATCATTTCTTCTGACAGGACATCGAAGGTATCTTCATCGAACAGCAGCAGCTTATTCTCATCCGGCATGAACAATCCGATCTTTTCATGAGCGGTCTTCAGCTTGGCGATATTAACAACCAGATCATGGTTGAAGATATCCTTCACAAAAACATTACCGGACATAGCGGCAACTCTTTTTAACGGAATCCTGTGAAGGTATATGGATTTACCGTCATCCATACGCAGTTCGGTTACAATTACAGAGTCCTTAAATAAATCTCTTAAAGTCATATTTCACACCTGTCCTAAAAGATCATAAAGCAGCAATAACTTCAACTTCACATACAGCACCCTTCGGAAGGGATGCAACGCCCACACATGACCTTGCGGGTTTTTCGGTAAAATACCTTGCATATACTTCATTAAATGCGGCAAAATCATTGATGTCCGTAAGGAAGCAGAGGGTCTTTATCACATTCCCGGGTTTCGTACCTGCAGCTTCAAGAACGGCCATAAGATTCTTCATGACCTGCTCGGCCTGTTCCTCGATCGTATTCCCGACAAGTTCTCCGGTAGCAGGGTCAAGCGCTATCTGCCCCGATGTATATAATACTCCGTTAAGTACAACTGCCTGGGAATAGGGACCGACTGCCGCCGGTGCCTTATCTGTGTGTATCTTGTTCATGTGTTTACTCCTTCATAATGTCTTGTTTATATAAATATTATATACATTATAACATAAATACCTGCAAGGGTGAATACAAATATATATCAGGGAACGGGGACGGTTCCGCTGTCTTCACAAAGCTTGTGTGAATACGGCGGAACCATCCCCGTTCCCTGATAAGCCGTCGATCGGTTTACTGCTGGAATTTTCCGGTAATTTATCAAGGCTGCGTGAGCTAATGCACCATTACCGAACGTCAGCCAAAGAAAGGATTGATCTTTCCACAGTTGGGGCAGATGGCGGAATCCTTCTGTACATCTGCTTCAAAGGGCTTTTTGCAGTATTTACACGCAATGAGCATGACCTGCGGAGTCTTTCTCTTTTTGGTCTCTTCATCGTCACCGGCTTCGGCAATGCCGCCGGTAACCTTTTCCAACCTGCTCTCATCAAGTCTGTTGAGCTTGTCCATGATTTAACCTCCGATCGTTAATTGTATTCATTGATTCTAAATAGATAATATCAGATATTCCGTCACAGAAGTGTCACTATTCCTTGAAAACGTGAAGCATCTTGCAGAGTATCAAGCGGATGTGACAGCTTAGATTTTACTATAACGGCCGGTTTATTACAAGCAGGGCATTAAAGCCGGAGAGCGTTCTTTTATCATATAGTTTTGCGGAGGATGGGGTGCCGTGGAACAGGGAAAGCTCCGGTCGGATCTTGCGGAGGATGGGGTGCCATGGAATAAGAAAAAGTTCCGGTCGGATTTTGCGGAGGATGGGGTGCCAGGCTCCGGTGGAGCCTGCTTGGCACCGACCGAGGAGGGCTTCAGCCCTCCGAGACCTTGGACCCTGTGTCCAAGGTCTTCTCCGCAGTTACAATAAAAGGGCTAAGCCTTCAGGCTTAACCCTTTTATTGTAACTGCGGAGGATGGGACTTGAACCCACACGAGATTGCTCCCACAAGATCCTTAGTCTTGCTCGTCTGCCAGTTCCGACACCTCCGCGTATTCGGTTACGGGATTAAATCCCTGCCACTTACTCAGTGACCGAAGACTATATTACCACATTATTTTTTTAATTGCAACAGAAATTTTTAAAAATGAAAATGAATAAATAATGAACAAATGAAAATGAGCAGGATGTCTAAATATATGGAAATTAGTACTCTGATGTGGTAAAATGCGAGAGTATTAATCTTATAAAGGGAGGGCAATCAGATTATGAAAAAGATTATTGCACTTATAATGACTACAGTAATGGCCATAGGGCTTACGGCCTGTGGCGGAGGGGGCACTGCCGGCGGTGGTTCGGATGCTTCCGGTGATGTTATAAGGATCGGTGTATTTGAACCCTCGACAGGTGATTCTGCGTCCGGAGGCAAGAAGGAGATACTGGGTATGCAGTATGCCAATGCTGAGACTCCCACGGTTGAAGTGGGTGGTAAGACATACAAGGTTGAGCTTGTGATGGCTGATAACGGTTCATCGGCAGACAAGGCTCCTTCGGCAGCATCGGAGCTTGTAGGTAAGGATGTTTCACTTGTTCTCGGGTCATACGGTTCGGGCGTTTCGATGGCAGGCGGCCCCAAGTTCGAAGAAGCAGGTCTTGCAGCTATCGGCGTAACCTGTACCAATCCCAACGTAACCGCAGGCAATGACTATTACTTCAGGATATGTTTCCTTGATAATTTCCAGGCTGACGTTCTTGCCAACTTCGCGATCGATAAGTTCTCAGCCAAGAAGGCATACTGCCTTGGCGAAAACGGTAACGAATACGATCAGGGTCTGTGCGTATTCTTCAAGCAGGTATTTGAAGCCGCGGGCGGAGAGGTTATTACCGACTCATTCCCGACCAATAACTCGGACTTCACATCCTACCTCAATAAGGCCAAGAGTGAAGGTGCCGACGTCATATTCACACCTGTTTCCATCGCATATGCCAAGCAGATAATGGAGCAGGCAGCTTCACTCAACATTGGAATTCCTTTCCTTGGGTCAGATACACTCGACGACAATATGGTTCTTGAGGCTACCAAGGGAACAAACCTTCAGCTCTATGTTTCCACCTTCTATCAGGAAGGCGGTTCCGAGACCTTCGATAAGGGTATCAAGGAGTACATTAACGGTAATTCCAGTGCTCTTGCAGCCAACGGCGGTAATGATACCATTTCGGCCGTTACAGCCATGGGTTACGATGCCTACTATGTGGCACTTGAGGCTATCAAGGCATCCGGTACCGGTGATAAGGGCGCTATCAAGGCAGCAATTCCTTCCGTTAAATGGGATGGTGTTTCGGGTTCCATAGCGTTTGATTCGATAGGTGACGCTGTACGTGATACGGCTTATATAAAGACTGCAGATACAGCCTCCGGAAGCTGGGCATTTGAGAAGGTTCAGACCGGATCGGCCAAATAATTGAAGAAATAAGGATGAATCATTATGGAATATGTCATTTCGGTTTTGCTCTCCGGCATATCGGTGGGCGGGCAATATGCACTTATTGCTATAGGTTATACGCTTGTTTACGGAATACTCAGGCTGATAAACTTTGCGCATGGGGACGTCTTTATGGTTGCGGGCCTTATGGGTATCTATTTTACCGCTACCATGCCGTATTCGGTATCGATCCCGCTTGTGATAATAATTACGGTCGTTCTGGGCTTTGTGATCGAACGCGCGGCCTACAAGCCGCTTAGGAACGCGCCCAGGATGTCGGTCATGATTTCTGCGATAGGTGTAAGCTATCTGTTACAGAATACCGCAACCTACATTACCGGAGGACAACCGATGACATATCCGGTGATCCCGTTTTTAGCGGGAACCGTAAATGTGGCCGGAACGCATACCAAGTGGGTAGTCATAATCACACCTTTTCTGGTACTGGCCCTTGTGGTCGCGCTGAACCAGCTTATCAACCATACCAAGATAGGAATGGCCATGAGGGCTGTTTCCAAGGACTTTGAGACCAGCCGGCTTATGGGGATCAAGATCAACAGCGTTATTTCCGCGACCTTTATAATAGGGTCGGGACTTGCGGCCGTAGGCTCGGTTCTTTTCTTCACCAATTATCCGGCCATTACACCGACGGCGGGAGCAATGCCTGGACTTAAGGCATTTGTGGCTGCGGTTTTCGGTGGGATAGGATCGATCCCGGGAGCTGTGATAGGAGCCTTTCTTATCGGCATATGTGAAACGATCATTAAGGGACTGCCTTCGTCCTGGGATGTTTCGGTCTTTTCGGATGCGTTTACATTCGCTCTTCTTATTGTAATTCTTGTATTTAAACCGCAGGGACTCTTCGGGGAAGCTGCTACGGATAAGGTGTAGATCATGAAAAAGAAAGAAAAATCATTCCGGATCTTTATCGGAATATCAATATTATTATTGTTTGTGATCCTGCTAGAGAACCTGAGCGGCTTTATACCGGGACTCCCACAGATATTTCAGCCTACAAGCCCGCTGTTTACCGTTTTGAAAAAGGCTGCCGTGTATTCTCTTGTGGCAGTATCGATGAACCTTTTAAACGGCTTTACGGGTCTGTTTTCACTGGGGCAGGCAGGCTTTATGCTCCTTGGCGCATATACCTATGCGATCCTTATGGTGCCGACGCAGATGAAGGAACAGGTGTATTACCTCTTCGGAGGCTGTGCCTTTGATTTTTCCCTGCTAAGTGCCTGTGAAGGCATATTCGGGACCGGCGGCTTTGGCGGAGCGGCAGCTATGATCTTAAGCTGTCTGATAGCTCTTTTGCTGGCAGGATGTGTGTCCGGCTTCTTCGCTTATCTTATAGGTATTCCCGTACTAAGGCTCAAGAGTGATTACCTTGCCATAGCGACATTGGGATTTGCCGAGATACTGAGGGCCATCTTCCAATGGCAGAAGCTTGGAAGGATAACCAACGGAGCCAACATGATCAAGGGCTTTCCCACATTTTCGAGTTTTAATATAACAAATTCATCGGGAGGAACGGTATTAAGGCTCTCGACCTTCGTCCCTTTCCTGATCTCGGCACTGTGCATACTTGTGATCATGCTTTTGATCAATTCATCCTACGGGCGGGCATTTAAGGCTATCCGTGACGATGAAGTGGCGGCTGAGGCAATGGGAATAAATCTTTTCAGGCATAAGATGATGTCCTTTGTGATTTCAAGCTTTTTCGCCGGAATAGGCGGCGGATTGTTTGCCATGTATGTTGCCAATGCGCAGGCTAAGGCATTTACCTCGGTTATGACCTACGAGATCCTTTTGATAGTTGTTATCGGAGGAATAGGATCCGTTAGCGGCAGCGTGCTTGCAACATTTTTGTATGTTGCCTGCTCCGAGTGGTGGTTAAGGTTCCTTGACAGTGAGCTTTATATCGGAGCCGTTAAGGTGCCGCTTCTCAGAAACGGTTTCCGTATGGTGGTATTCTCCGTCGTCATTATGGTCATCGTCCTGTTCTTCTCCCAGGGGATCATGGGTGATCAAGAGTTAAACCTTGGAGCGCTCCTTAAAAAGATCAGAGTAAAAAAGGAAAGGAAAGAGTAGGTTATGGGGAACGCATTACATCTTGAAAATGTAACAATGCAGTTCGGAGGAGTTGTATCGGTAAATAACCTTTCACTTGATGTTCCCGAGCATAAGATAATAGCCCTTATCGGGCCTAACGGCGCCGGCAAGACAACGGCTTTTAACTGCATAACAGGCGTATATCAGCCTACCAACGGATTGATAGAGTTCATGGGCAGGCCCATGGTAAGAAATCATCCGACGGGTAAGGGCCTAAAGAATTACAAGGGCGAGAATAAGGACATGTATGCGCATGATGCGCCGCTGTCGCCCACACCCGATCAGATAACCGGTCTCGGTATAGCAAGGACCTTCCAGAACATCCGGTTGTGGAAGAGCATGACGGTATTCGACAATGTTCTTATCGCCAAGCACCAGCATGCCAGACAGAATGTTTTCACGGCAACCTTCAGGGGCAACGCGGCCGAAGAGAAGAGGATGCGGGATGAAACCATGGAGCTTCTGGTTGAACAGGGACTGGAATCATTCAAGGATGAGCCTGCAGTCAGTCTTCCCTACGGACTCCAGAGGCGTCTTGAGATCGCAAGGGCTCTTGCGACTTCTCCGACTCTTTTGCTGCTGGATGAGCCGGCAGCCGGTATGAATCCGCAGGAGACAAACGAATTGTCTGATTTTGTCCGGCAGATCAGGGATAAGTATGAGCTTACGGTATTCCTTATCGAGCATCATATGGATCTTGTAATGAACATATCGGATTATATCTATGTTATAGATTTCGGCAGTGAGATAGCAAGAGGGATTCCGAAGGAGATACAGAATAATCAACGGGTAATAGAAGCGTATTTGGGAGTGACCGAGGAATAATGAGCGAGCAGTTATTAAAGATAGAAAACTTAAAGGTGAGATACGGCGGTATAGAGGCAGTACGCGGTATAAGCCTTGATGTCAGGGCGGGAGAGACGGTTACCCTTATAGGGGCCAACGGAGCAGGCAAGAGTTCCACGCTCCGTACCGTTTCAGGACTTGTTAAGCCCGCGGAAGGCAGGATCATATTCGGTGGAGAGGATATTACAGATAAGGATCCTACATATATAGTTTCAAAAGGCCTTATGATGGTACCGGAAGGCCGGCGTATATTCCCTAATCTGACGGTACTGGAGAACCTTAAGGTCGGGGCTTATCTGAGGAAGGATGACCTTGACGAAGATATAGAGAAGGTTTATGAGTACTTTCCGAGGCTTAAGGAACGTTCGTGGCAGGAGGGAGGTACCCTGTCGGGAGGAGAGCAGCAGATGCTGGCGGTTGGCCGGGCCCTTATGGGCCGCCCCAGACTCCTTATGATGGATGAGCCTTCATTGGGCCTTGCTCCCATAGTGGTTCAGGAAATATTCAGGATAATCAGACAGATAAGCGAATCCGGGACCACGGTGCTTCTTATAGAGCAGAATGCCAATATGGCCCTTCATGTTGCCGACAGGGCTTATGTAATAGAAAACGGAATGATAACGACAGAGGGAACCGGCGAGGAGCTTCTTAAAGACGAGAAGGTCCGTGCGGCTTACCTGGGAAGCACATCATAAAGGCATAGGCACAGGATGAATGAGAATTCGAATCAAAAGGTAAGAGCACATAATACGGTAGTCGGAATACTGACGGTGGCTTCTATCGGAACGATCACCGGCAGTATAGCCCTTGGGTGGGAATTCTGGGTACCTCCCCTTATAGTATGCGGAATGATAGCCGCCTGGTTTTTTCACGTCAATCAGTATGGAACATGGACGATGCGGGAGAATTATTATCTCGTATTCACCATGCTTCTTTCTTTTTACCATGGAATACATTATACAAGCATATTTGAGGTGGTTGTTGTCTCCGCACTTCTGATGGTCAATGTAACTCTCTTTAAACGGACCAGATTTGTAACACTGGTCTTTGTCGAGTTTCTGGTTCTTATGACTCTTCAGATAATAATGGGTATAAGGCATGATACCATTACCTTTGATGTTCTTACGGTTTCCAAGCTGACACTGCATATTATCGGTGAGATATGTATCTACAAGGGACTTAAGGATGCCATAACAAATAACAGGATAGACTCCGAAGAGCTTGAAGAACGTAATAAGGAAAAAGAGATATCCAGGGAACAAATGGAGGATTTCCTTGTAAATATTTCGCATGAATTAAGAACTCCCGTCAACGTTGTAAATGGTATTTCCACCCTGATCTTAAAGAAGGAAAACAATGAGGATGTTACCGCCATAAGGGATGCGGGGCTTCGGCTGTCAAGACAGATAGAGGATATCCAGGACTATAGCGAGATACAGAGGGGCAACCTTGTACTTGAGGAAGACAAGTACATGATAACGTCGGTTCTTAATGATATCATTTCAAATTACATGTCATGGGGTGAGATAGGGGATCTGGATCTCATAGTCGATCTTGACCCGAATGTACCGGCCATGCTTATGGGTGATGCCGGTAAAATAAGAAAAGTCATATGGCACCTTTTGAACAATGCAGTGAAGTTTACAAGGAAGGGCGGCATTTATCTTAAGGTCAGCTGTATAAAAAGAAGCTACGGCATTAACCTTCTGATAGAGGTAAGGGATACCGGTGTCGGAATAAGCCGCAGAGACCTTGATAAAATATCCGGCGGCCTCTACCGGATAGACAGGCGGAGAAACAGGAGCACGGGCGGTATCGGGCTTGGTTTTTCAATAGTATACGGTTTTGTCCGCAGAATGAACGGCTTTGTCAATATAGACAGTGAGAGAGGGAAGGGAACTGATGTAAGTGTAAGCATTGCCCAGGCAGTGATAGATCCCTCCCCCTGCTTAAGCATCACGGGAGAGAGGACAATTAATGTCATATTCTATGTGGTTCCCGAAAGATATACGGTAGACAGGCTTCGTGATTTTTACAGAAATATGGCGTCAAATATTGCCTTCGGACTAAAGGTAAATCTTTATTCGGCATCTGATATAGAAGAATTGAAGAAGCTGATCGATAAGGGTGAGATCACTCATGTGTTCATGGGTGAATATGAGTATGAAAACGAACATGAATACTTTGACGAACTGGCAGGCGGTGATGTCAAGGTGGCAGTCTGCGCCCGGGAAGGATTTAAAACCAGGGAGAAGAGCAGGGTTATCGTTATGAGAAAGCCTCTCTACGGATATCCGGTAGTTAAGGTTTTAAACGGTGAGCCCCAGCTTAATATCACGGCAGATAACGAAGAAGACAGAAAATCCGTACTCGACGGGGTAAGGGCACTCGTTGTTGATGATGAACCGATGAACCTTGTTGTGGCAACCGGCCTTTTCAGGGAATACAATATGATAATTGATACCGCTGACAGTGGGAAGGAAGCCCTTGCCAGGTATTTAAACAATGAATATGACCTGGTGTTTATGGATCATATGATGCCAGAAATGGATGGTGTTGAAGCTATGAAACGGTTAAGGGACATTGCCGCACAGAAGGGAACCGTTTTGAAGATAGTTGCGCTTACAGCCAATGCGGTCAGTGGGGCAAGGGAGATGTTCCTGCGTGAGGGCTTCGACGGTTTTATAAGCAAACCCATAAATATAGCTGATTTTGAGAGGGTCATGAACAGGATACTTCCTGATATGGGGCATGGAAGAAAGGGGGGTCTGCGGTGAGGCTTATTAAGAATATCAGATCCCTTATTTTTGATTCTTCGCGAAAAATAAATGAGCGTGTGTTCATTGTTCTTGCCATGGTTGGGATGGGTATGCTCTTTATAGCCCTTGTCGGGGATATGCTCTATAACAACGCTCTTTCCGAGATAATAACCATAATATTTCTGATGATCATTGCTCCGACAGTAACCGTGTTTGGCATAAAGCATAATAAGATCGATGCCATAAGCAAGATAGTATCGGTAGTGATCATGATCGTGGTCCCGATAATCTTCTTTTCGTCGGGAGGTGCGGAAGGCGCAGCCATCCTCTGGTTCATTTTCTATTATATTTATATAGGACTTGTCCTTACGGGAATGTGGCGTGTGGTGAACCTTGCCATCCTGACGATACTTGTGATCCTATTGTTTACCCTTCAATATTACCATCCTGAGCTTGTAAGAGAGCAGACAAGATGGGTTTTTTACCTTGACACATCTTTAGCTGTTATAGAGATTGGATTTGTCTGCTTTATTATGACCTGGTACCAGAACAGCCTTTTCAACCTTGAAAACAAAAAGGCAAGGGAGGAGACCCGCAAGGTTGAGGAGATGAGCAAGTCACAAACCCGTTTCTTCTCATCACTGAGCCACGAGATTAGAACGCCCATAAATTCCATCCTCGGACTTAACGAAATCATCTTAAGGCAGAAGGATGCTTCCGATGAGATAATAAAGGATGCGGGTAATATTCAGGGAGCAGGCAGGATGCTGCTCGCACTTATTAACGATGTGCTTGACTTTTCCAAGATCGAAGCAGGCAAGATGGATATCGTTCCTACCAACTACAGCATGGCTCAGATGATATCCGAGATAGTAAATATGATATGGCTGCGTGCCGAACAGAAGGGCCTGAAATTTATAGTTGAGGTCGACCCTACCATACCGGCAGAACTATTCGGAGATGAGGTACGTATCAAGCAGATACTCATCAACCTGTTAAACAATGCGATAAAATACACCGCGGAAGGCTCGGTGACCCTGCATATCGAGAAGGAGCAGGTAAAGGATGACGGGGTACTTCTCATGTATTCGGTCATTGACACCGGACTGGGAATAAAGCAGGATGCGATCCCATATCTGTTTGACGCTTTTGAGAGGTTTGACGAAGAGAATACAACGGGAATTGAAGGCACGGGACTGGGACTGTCTATTGTAAAGCAGCTTGTAGAACTAATGGACGGCAGAGTCACCGTAAACAGTGTCTATACTCAGGGCTCGACTTTTGTGGTCACCCTGTGGCAGAAGATCACCGGATATGATCCTATAGGCGAATTGAGTATCGAAGGTATCAACACTTCAGCTGCGCATTCCTACGAGGCGGGATTTACGACAAAGAATGTAAGTATTCTTATCGTGGATGATAATGATATGAATCTTGAGGTGGAGAAGAAGCTTCTTTCGGGAACGGGCATCAATGTTGATACGGTTACGGGTGGTGAAGAAGCCCTGATCCGTACACTTACCGTCCGTTACGATCTGATACTCATGGATCATCTCATGCCGGATATTGACGGTATAGAATGTATGCAGCTTATCCGCAAGCAGCCGGGCGGCCTTAATAACCATGTTCCGATCATTGTTCTTACAGCCAATGCCGGAAGCGAGAACAGAGAGCTGTATGTTAATTCGGGGTTCGACGGTTATCTTGTAAAGCCCATTTCCGGTCAACAGCTTGAAGAGGCCATCTTCCGCCATATACCCGAATCCAAGATCGTAAAGAATAACAGCATGAATACCGGATTCGCTCATATGAATACTGTCGGAAGCTACAACAGAAAGATCCCCATACTGGTTACGACCAGTTCTTCCTGTGATATTCCTTTATCGGTCATAAGGGCTCACCAGATCGACATTATTTCCTACAAGGTAAATCTGGATGGAAGAGTGTACAATGATCTGATGGAGGCGGGTCCGGATGAATTGTTGCGTTATCTGCACGGAGGTATGTCGTTTTCTGTTGAAGCCCCTTCGGTGGAGGAACTGGAGGACTTCTTCGGGAAAGAGCTTAAAAAGGCCCATAATATAATCTATATAGCTGTTTCATCGAAGCTTAACAATGAATATGAGAACGCAATGAAGGCTGCCGGGACATACGGAAATGTTACCGTATTTGATTCGGGGCTCATGTCAAGCTCGGTAGGTCTTCTGGTCCTTGCAGCAAACAGGATGAGCCTGCAGGGTAAGACATCCGACAAGATAATAGAAGAACTGGGTGTTATAAGGAACAGAATAAAGTGTTCGCTGGTTCCAAATGCAGTGTATATAAGACTGGGTAACAATCCCTTTTACAGGAGCTTATACAGTTTTATAAGAATGCTTTATATCCGGCCGTTTATAATGATGAAAGAGGGAAGGTATACTGTAAGTCGTCTGTCTGTCGGAGATGACAGGAAGAGGTGCCAGGACAGATATATTGATTATGCTCTTCAGGAAAGAGATGATCCCGACTCCGATATACTGGTAGTTACCCATGCCGGATTATCTGAAGAAGATATGGACAGGATAGAAAAAAGGATCAGGAGAAGACATGACTTCAAGAACATTTTCTTCATTAAAGGTTCAGCGCCATTTGTGCTAAGCTGTGGGTCAGGTTCCTTCGGCCTTACGTATTTTACCGGGGGTGATAAGGGGCTTAACATAAGCTCTATGTTACAAAGACCCGATGAGCCGGATGATAACAACGGGGACCATGAAGTTAAGGCAGCCGGAATGAAGGAGGCTGATAAGAGATCAGATGAACCTTCCGCATGGTACTTTACAATACCCGGGATTAATGGTGAAAATGCACTTAAAAATTCCGGGTCGGAAGATACTCTTACAGATATGTTCCGGGTCTTCTATGAATCGATTGATGCTAAAAGCGGTGAACTTAATTCGTATTATAATTTAGGGGATTGGAATAACTATACAATTAAGATTCATGCACTTAAATCCTCGGCAAGGCTTGTGGGTGCCGATGAACTTGCGGATCGGGCCCAGAAGCTTGAGGATGCCGGTAAGAGCGGGGATGATAAATATATCATGGAGAATCATGCCGGGTTCATGGATGATTATATGGTATTTAAAGACCTGTTAAAGGGACATTTTGAACCGGATGGTAAAGAAGAAAAACAGGTTGCGGATCCCGAGGTGGTAAAGGCAGCGTATGAAGAGATAATGGAAGCTGCCGCAGAAATGGATTATGACAGGATAGAAGGCGTTTTTGAAGAAATGAAGGATTATTCCATGCCTGCAAGTGAAGAAGATAAATGGAATGATGTTAAGGAAGCCGCCCTTAAGTTCGATTATGAGTCGATAATCGGACTTCTGAAAGATTAGACGGGAGATATGCTTATGGTGACAGAACGCAGGATAGCCATTCTTGCCGGAGAAGTCGAAGGAAGAAGACAAAGCGAATTTATTACCGGTTTTGTTAAGAAAGCCGTGACTGAGAATATGGATGTCTGTGTCTTTTCAATGATACAGATGTATCAGGATACACAGATACGCGAAACCGGGGAGGCTAATATTTTTAACCTCTTTAATCCTGTTGATTATGACGGGGTGGTAATCTTAAAAGACAGTATCCAGACATCCGGTGTGTGCCGTGATCTTGAGAACAGGCTTGTGGAAGCTTACAACGGTCCGGTTCTTGTTATTGACAGGGAGAGTGATTCGTTCCCATCTGTCTTTCAGGATGATTATCATGGTATGTCTGCTCTTGTGACGCATATGATAGAAGAACACGGATACAGGGATATAGCCTATATTTCGGGGAAGAGATGGCATCCGCATGCTGTTAAGAGGCTTCAGGCCTATTGCGATACGATGAAGAGGTTCGGCCTTAAAGTGGGTGAAAACAGGATATTTCACGGGGACTTCTGGTATACCTGCGGAGAGCAGGCCCTGCGTCAATTTACAGGCAGGGATAACAGCCTTCCGGAAGCGGTTGTGTGTGCAAATGATGAAATGGCGATAGGCTTCTGTGAAGCCCTGGAGCAGAGAGGACTGTCGGTACCGGAGGATATTGCCGTAGCGGGATTTGATTCTTCAGTGGAGGGGCGTACAGGCCCGAGAACACTTACAAGCACGATGTTTCCGGACGAGGAGGGCGGCATATATGCTGCCCGGTACATGAAGAGTAAGCTTGACAACCTGCAGGAGCCGGAATTTACAGACAAGCCGAGGCTACTTATCGGAGAAACCTGCGGATGTAAAAGACGCAATGACTCTGAGGTATATATCCGCAGAAAGGCATGGAAAACGGACAGAATGTCAAACGGTCTGAGGACCGCAGGAAACCTGATGTCTGACAACCTCATGGCACAGACATCGCTGCAGGGCTTTTTGGGAACAGTATATTCATACATATATCAGGTAAATGATGTGGATAGATTCAGCCTCTGCCTATGTAAACCCTGGATGGATATCGATAAGGATCCGTCTCTTCATGTGAGTAATTCGGGGTACCCGGATGAAATGATAAACGCAATAAGCTACAATTCAACAGGTAAGGAAGGGAAGGTATGCTGTGATGAAACCTTTAAGACATCTGAACTGCTGCCTGAGCTTAAGAAAGAACATAAGAACCCCTTGGCTTACTTCTTTAATCCGCTTTTCTTTGAAAAGGAATGCTTCGGTTATGCAGCAGTAAGCTATGGGGATAAAGCAAGAACATATGACGGGGATTACAGGTTCTGGCTGTCAATGATAGCCAGGGGGCTGGAGGATCTGAGGCGTAATCTTATTATAGAATCTTTAAAAAAACAGCTAGAGAACAGTATGCTTAACAAGTTCTCCACCGGCAGTGCCAAATACGAGCTTTTGTCAGAAGAGGAGAAGGAAGAGTGCCGGCTTGTTGATAAGATACTTGATGAGAACCTGCTCACGTATTACTTCCAACCCATAGTCAGGGCTTCAAACGGAGAGATTTATTCCTATGAGGCCCTTATGAGAAGCAATACCGATAAAAAAATATCCCCGCTGGATATAATAAAATATGCCGGCATACGGGGCAGGCTCAATGATGTTGAGAAGGCGACTTTTATCAATGTCCTCGGTATTATTGAAGATAAGGCGGAGAGTTTCGTGGATGCCAAGATCTTCTTGAATTCCATCCCTGGGATAAGGCTTAATGACAGTGATTTTGATGCTGTACATGAACTTCTTAAGCGGAATGCAAGCAAGGCGGTTGTCGAGCTTACGGAAGAGGCGGAACTGTCGGATGAGGAACTTGATGCAGTTAAGCGCCTGCTGAGCGAACTGGGCATAGAAATGGCAATAGACGACTACGGAACAGGTTATTCCAATATATCCAATCTCTTAAGATATATGCCTAACTATGTCAAGATCGATAGGGCACTTTTGAGCGGTATAGAGAGCAAGCCACAGAAACAGCACTTTGTAAGTGAGATAATCAAGTTCTGCAGGGACAATGATATCCTCTCACTTGCCGAGGGTATTGAGACGGGTGAGGAGCTCCGCACTGTAATACATATGGGAGTCGATCTTATCCAGGGCTACTACACGGCCAAGCCGTCGGCGGAGATCCTGCCAAGGATCAATGAGATGGTGAGGAATGAGATATGTACCTACTACCAGGAACGCCAGGACGGCAGTGACAAGAGGATATTTACGGCCGGAAGCAGCAACCGTGTATCTCTGGGAATGCTTGACCGCGACGGCTATACGGACATTAATATCGGAGATAAAAATGCCGTCTATACCGATGTGGCGATCATTGGTTCTCCGGGGCTTAAAACAGATATACACATTACGATCCTTCCGGGATATACCGGGGAGGTCAGGCTTGAGAATGTTGAGCTTTCAAATATAAAGTGCAGACCATGCATAGATATATCCGAGAACTGTGATGTTACTTTTAAATTATCGGGAGAGAATTACCTTAAGGGCAACGGGATCAGGGTTACGGAGTCTTCAAAGCTAATGCTGCTCGGTGACGGAAACCTGTCTATCGAAACCAAGTGTGCCAGGTTCTATGGGATAGGAAACCATCCGGAAGAATCACACGGGGAGCTTCTGTTTGAACAGGACGGAAGGATATCCGTAAAGGCAAGCGGTCAGGAAGGAACGTGCATAGGTTCGGGAAAAGGCGGAGTTATCAGGATCAACAGGGGCCAGTACAATCTGTTCGCAGGAGCCGGATTCACTACAGGTATAGGTGCACTGGCCGGCGATTCCAGATTTGAGATAAGAAACAGCTGGATGGGTCTTGAGCTAAACGGTGATAATGCCGTGGCGATCGGGAGCCTTAAGGGAGATGCGGGCCTCTACGTTTTAAAGACTGCCATTGAGGTTACAATGAGTGGTGACAGGGCAGTTGTTATAGGTACACTTGATGGTTCGGAGTCTATCACATTGATCGAGGATTCGAGGGTTAACTTAAACCTTCGGGCGGATGACTCAACCTGTGTGGGGGCATTAAACGGAAGGACTGATCTTACCGTAAATCATACAAGCATACAGCTTGAGAATTCCGGCGATGAAGCCCTGATATTCGGAGGCAGGGAATGCATTACAAATATCACCCTGGATAAGGTTGACGTTAAGAGTGACCTTCGCAGTAAGCTTAACAGGGATACCTATGCGTCGGAGGATGATATATACATCCATGACGGACGAAGCCGGTTCAACGTCAATGGTAAAGAAGTAAAAAGAAAGGTGATCTGGTTAGATTAAAATGGAAAAATACGAGTATGAATATAAAGACAGGATAAGCTTTTCAAGATGTGATGTAAACAAGAGGCTGTCGATAACATCGCTTATAGATGCTTTTCAGGATGCGTCGATATTCCAGTCGGAGGATGCAGGTGTCGGGGTTGACTTTTTGAGCGCCCGAAACCTTCTGTGGGTATTAAATTATTGGGAGATCGAAATCGATAAGATGCCGGGACTGTGTGACGAAGTGGTCGTCGGTACTTATCCGTATGACTTTAGGTCGTTTATCGGGTATCGTAATTTTTATATGAAGGATGATGAGGGTAATTACCTTGTTAAGGCCAATACCACATGGACAATGGTCGATACTCGCAAGATGATGCCGGTCAAGGCGCCGGATGAGGTTGTGGGAGCCTACGCCATAGGTAATAAACTTCAGATGACATATTCATCAAGGAAGATAATGCTTCCGGATGAAGGGGAGTGTACCGGATTTGAGGCTGATATGAGGACGGTGGAGCTTCATCATCTTGATTCAAATATGCATGTTAATAACTGCCAGTATATTAACTTCGCCCTTACGGCAGCCGGCGAGGACTTGGACATCAAGGTTCTGCGGGCCGATTACAGAAAACAGGCCCATCTTAAGGATAAGATATATCCTCTTGTTTACGTTAAGGGTAATGAACGGACGGTTGCCTTAAATGATGGAGAGGGTAAGCCTTATTCCGTGGTATATTTCAGGGGCGGGGCTTAAGGCTGAGTATCTTCTGCGATACCTGTATGGATGTATAGAGATCGGCATATACCGAGGGCGTAAGAGAATCAACGTAGTTCTGCTCGTAACTCCTGTCGGGATATATTCTTTTTATGATATCGGCAGCCTTGTTGTAGGCTATTGCAGCCATCTCTTCGGTGGGATAGGTTCCTACGGTATAATTGCCGTTTACAAGGATCACGGCCCGGTAGCTGACCTTCCCCTTTTTGGTCACCTTCTTGCGGACGCCGTGGTAGCGGTTTATTATTTCTATGTTCTCGTATCTGTAATCAAACCGGTCATTATTAATAAACCGGTAATCCCTGTTAAGAACGGCATGGCGCTTGATACCGTAACGGGAATGAAGGTTTACCTGCATCCCGTAATCGGCAACAAAGAGATGTTCGCCGCGTCGTGATATCTTATGCTCCGAGTAGTAGAAGAGGTCTTCTATATCGAACTTATAAACGTGAGTCCGGTCAAGGTAATAGAGAAAATGATGCTTCAGTAAATAAATCGGGTTCTTGATGTAAACACGGTTATCCCTGAAGTTTATTAGGACAACGAACTTCTCGAAGGCGAGAGGACATGAATCCTTGTAATCATCAATTGAGAGGGGGCTCTTTATAAGGCTTCGGGCATATGAATAAGCCTCACCGGCTACCGACTCGTCCGGGTAGGACCCCAGGCTTATATGCTTACCCCGGTAGGTAAGTGAAGAACGGTAATATATTTCTCCGTTTTTCTTACGGGCTTCAAATACACCTGCCTGACTCATGATGACCTCCTGCCTTTTCCAGATCATAATAACATTTTTCTGCTTTTTTTTCTACACTTCACATGATATATGGGTTATACTGTTAACAGCTATTGATGACAGCTTGAGGAATAAGGAGAGAATATGGCCAAATCACCCAATCAGAAATTGAAGATCCTTTATCTTAAGGAAATCCTTTACAAGTATACGGATGAGTCCCACCCTATGAGTGCATCGAGAATATGCGAGATACTAAGGGAGTGGGGTGTTGAAGCGGAGCGGAAGAGCATATACAGCGACATGGAGATGCTTGCCTCATACGGCTATGACATTATGAAGCTTAACGGCCGTGAGGGCGGTTTCTTTATGGGAAGCAGGGAGTTCGAGCTTGCTGAGCTCAAGCTTCTTATAGATGCTGTTATGTCTTCCAGGTTCATCACGAAGAAGAAGTCGGACCAGCTTGTTAAGAAGATCAGTTCCCTTGCAAGCGAATACGATGCCGATGAGCTGAAGAGGCAGCTGCTTAGCATCAACCGGATGAAGATGCAGAATGAGGATATCCTCTATTCCGTGGATGTGGTGAATACGGCGATCCGCGAGAATAAGACCATACGCTTCAAGTACTGCGAATGGACTAAGGATATTAAGCTTAAGCCCAAGAAGGGCGGCGCCGACTACGAGGTGAGCCCGCTCACCCTGATATGGGATGATGAATACTATTACCTGGTCGCATTCGATGCCGAAGCCGATATCATCAAGCATTTCAGGGTCGACAAGATGAAGGAGGTTTACGTTACGGGAACCCGCCGCAGGAAACCGGCGGATAAGCCTGATATGACAGCCTATTCCGGCAAGATGTTCGGCATGTTCGGAGGGGAGCTGATGACTGTCGCCTTTGAGTGCCCTGAGGATAAGATCGGAATCCTCATTGACAGGTTCGGCCGGGACATTAAGATAACAGGCGGTAGGGGTGGTATGGTAAACGTACACACCGAGGCGGTACTCAGTAACCAGTTCTATGGCTGGGTGGCTTCTGTAGGCCCCGAAATAAGGCTTACGGGCCCTAAGACGGCAGTTGACGGGATCAGGGACTTCCTTAAGAATAATCTTAAGTGTTATTAAATAATAATCCCTTTTTAACGGTTGACTAATCAATATATGGTTGGTATATTTAATGTCGGGTACTAAATCTAGTGCCTGACATTTTATTTTAAACAGCATTTATACAATATGTTGGATGGAGGAAGCAATGGGAACGGTTGAAGAGAATGTAACTGAGAAGAATTATTCGGAGTTATACAGGCCGAAACGGGATGTGCACATGATCAAGAAGGACGGGACCAGGGAAGCTTTCAATGTTCAGAAGGTCATAGATGCAGTCGGCAAGTCAGCTTACAGGGCCCTTACCAAGTTTACTGAAAAGGAGAAGGACTTCATATGCGAGAAGGTTGTCGAACGTGTGGATGAGCTTGATGTAGACGAGATACCCATTCCCATCATGCACAATATAGTTGAGAGTGCCCTTGAAGAGGTTAAGCCCATTGTAGCCAAGTCATACAGGGACTACAGGAATTACAAGCAGGACTTCGTCAGGATGCTCGACGATGTATATAAGAAGAGCCAGTCGATAATGTATGTGGGCGATAAGGAGAATGCCAACACTGACTCGGCCCTTGTATCGACCAAGAGGAGCCTTATCTTTAACCAGCTTAACAAGGAGCTCTACCAGAAGTTCTTCATGACTACGGAGGAGATTCAGGCCTGCCGTGACGGATATATCTATGTACATGATATGTCCGCAAGGCGTGATACCATGAACTGCTGCCTCTTTGATGTGGCAGCGGTGCTTAAGGGCGGTTTCGAGATGGGTAACATCTGGTATAACGAGCCCAAGGCTCTTGATACCTGCTTCGATGTTATCGGCGATATAGTTCTGTCGGCGGCATCCCAGCAGTACGGCGGTTTCACGGTTCCCTCGGTTGACCTTATCTTAGAACCTTATGCCGAGAAATCATACGAAAGGTACGTTAAGAAATACACAGATCTTGGAATCGATGAAGAGAAGGCTAAGGAGGTTGCCTACAAGGACGTTGAGCGTGACTATGAACAGGGCTTCCAAGGCTGGGAATATAAGTTTAACACGGTTGCAAGCTCAAGGGGCGATTATCCCTTCATAACCGTAACTGCCGGTACCGGAACGGGGCGTTTCGCCAAGCTGGCCACCATTACCATGCTTCATGTAAGGCGCAAGGGTCAGGGTAAGGCGGAGTGCAAGAAGCCGGTCCTCTTCCCTAAGATCGTATTTCTGTATGATGAGAACCTTCACGGCCCGGGTAAGGAGCTTGAGGACGTGTTTGAGGCGGGAGTGGAATGCTCCAGCAAGACCATGTATCCCGACTGGTTAAGCTTAACCGGTAAGGGCTATATTGCCAGCATGTACAAGCAGTACGGCAAGATCATATCCCCCATGGGATGTCGTGCCTTCCTGTCCCCATGGTATGAGAGGGGCGGAATGCATCCTGCGGATGACAAGGATGTTCCGGTATTTGTCGGCAGGTTCAATATAGGTGCTGTTTCGCTTCATCTGCCGATGATCCTTGCCAAGTCCCGTCAGGAGAGTAAGGATTTCTACGAGGTACTGGATTATTATCTTAATCTTATAAGGGGACTCCACAAGCGAACCTACGCTTACCTGGGGGAGATGCGTGCATCGACCAATCCGCTCGCCTATTGCGAAGGCGGTTTCTACGGCGGCCATCTGCAGCTTACGGATAAGATCAAGCCTCTGCTTAAGTCGGCCACCGCTTCCTTCGGAATAACCGCATTTAACGAGCTGCAGGAATTATATAACGGTAAATCGCTGGTTGAGGACGGGGAATTCGCCCTTGAGGTCCTTACATATATAAACAAGAAGATCAATGAATTCAAGGAGGAGGACGGTCACCTCTATGCGATATACGGAACGCCCGCCGAGTCCCTGTGCGGCCTTCAGGTTAAGCAGTTCCGTAAGAAATACGGTATTGTCGAGAATGTATCCGACAGGGAATATGTATCGAATTCCTTCCACTGTCATGTGACCGAGGATATAACCCCGATAGAGAAGCAGAACCTTGAGTTCAGGTTCTGGGAATTAAGTAACGGCGGCAAGATCCAGTATGTCAAGTATCCGATCGATTACAACCTTGAAGCGATCAAGACACTTATCAGGCGGGCCATGGATATGGGCTTCTACGAGGGAGTTAACATGTCCCTTGCTTACTGTGATGACTGCGGTCATCAGGAGCTTGAGATGGATGTATGTCCCAAGTGCGGAAGCAGGAACCTTACCAAGATCGAGCGAATGAACGGCTACCTGTCCTACAGCCGTGTTCATGGTGATACGAGGTTAAATGATGCCAAGATGGCGGAAATAGCAGAGCGGAAGAGCATGTAGTGTTTTCTGCTTCGAGATACACACAGAAAGACCACTCATAGTTTAAAAACATTATGAGTGGTCTTTGTTTTTTCTATAATCTGAACTGGCTTACGATATCTGACAGCGAATTGGATACACCCTTTTGATCCTGTGCGATATTTGATACATCAGAAACCATATGGGAAACATCATTTACTATTTCAGTAACCTGAGAAGAGGATGTAGCAGTTTCGGTAGCTGACTCGGCGATCGATCCGACTGCCAGGTTTACCTGTTCCATGGATTCACGTATGTATTCGACCATTTCCGATATTCTTTCGGTCAACCGGCCGAAGGACTCAGCATCTTGTCCGTACTGACGCCCGACCTGAATGAAATTATCGTAATCGGGGGTAACTGTATCCTGAACAAAATCAAGAAGTTCCTGAGAATTCTTGCTTAATGAAACAAATGCATCCTGAATGGCCGATATGGTAGCCTGAATCTTGTCAACTGCATCCTTGGTTTCTGTAGCAAGATTATTGATCTCGGAAGCAACAACCGCAAATCCCCTTCCGTGTTCACCGGCACGTGCGGCTTCGATCGATGCATTAAGCGACAGGAGGTTGATCTGGTTGGCAATCCCGGAAATAGAATCTGCAAGTGTTCCGATTTCGCTGACCACGCTTGCCTTTTCTGATGCGGCCTTGAGTGCACGTCCCCTTTCATTGGCGATCGTGATGGCATTATCCGATGATCTCTTGCCATCCTGTTCAACCTTTGCTGCTCGTTTGGTGATTTCGCGGACCTCTTTTGCTATTGCGTTTGTTTCCTCGGCAAGCCTTGCAACAGATTCATTTACTTCGCTGGCAGATGCCGATACTTCCTCAGTTGCTGCACCGGTACTGCTCATGGCATCGTTAACACGAACCATGGAATTCTGAACATTGATGAATTTGGAACTTAAATCTTCAGCCACATTATCTATCTGATTTGATGAAGAATTAACGCTGTTGGAGCCCTGCCGTATATTACGTATAACATCAGCATTGTTCATGTACATTTTATTAAGAGACCTGCTCATTTGGCCTATTTCGTCATTGCGTTTAATATCGACGGGGTCAATGGTAAAGTTACCCTTGGCAAGCTCGTCGGCAAATACCTGAACCTTGCGCATGGCTTTGGCAATACTGGATGCCTGGAAGAAGATAAGTATTGAGCATAGCAGCAGGGCTATAATAAGAATGATTCCCGATAACTGCTTCATACGCTGAACCGGAAGGTTTATCTTCGCCTGTTCTACCACTATTCCAAGCTTCCAGTTTACTTCGGGTATGGTATCAAAATACATGTTCTTGCCACTGAACCGGATCGTTCCGTTCTCACCGGAGGTCACCTGTGACGCTATGGAAGATGTTTCGGAATCGCTTGCGAGGGTAACGGCATTTGCGGCTGCTTGAAGATCGGTACTTTTATAGATATAAGTTCCGACAGAATCGGTAAGGAGCAAGGCTCCGTCGTTGGAGATCTTAACCTGAGAGAGGGTCTGCTGAACGGTATCAAGCGTGATATCGCAGGTAATACATCCGATATAACTTCCGCTTTCATTGTCAAAAATAGGAACAGAGCAGGTTGACATTACGGTATTGCTCGAAGGATCGTAGTATGGATCGGTTATAACGCCTTTAACTGTGGTTAACTTCTTGGCATTTAGGTAGTATTCCTGAGAAAAATAGTCATATTCGGCATTTGAATATTCCCAGTCTTCAACATATGAGCCTCCGTCCTTATACCAGTACGGACCGTAATATTCCTGTGATTCATCGTAAACATAGGGTTCAAACCATATTCCGGCACCGCTTGCAAGATCATTATCATCCAGCATGCTCTGGAACAGAATTGCATAATCGGTTATTTTGGTGTATTTGTATGAAACGGATAATTCCTTTGATAAGGCCTCGGCGATATGTCTTATTCCGTCAAGCTGTGAATCGACGTCATTAATGTTTTCTTTAAGAGTGGCTTTCATATATTGCTCTGTAAGATCGTTTATTTCATTAGCACTGCGCGTGGTCAGCACAAGTGCCATAATACTCATTGAAATGATTACGGTAGGAAGGATCACTGCCAGCATTTTGAACTGAATTCCGGCGCCACCGGATTTCTTCTTACTTCCATCCTTACTCTTGTTTTCGATTGTCACGCTATTTACCATACGCATTTCCTCCTGTCTTAGTTTTCTACCTCTGTTTTGTTGCGTTTCGATCTGTTAAGATCTTTGTATACATTATATTATATGCAGGGGTGGAAAGCAACTAAATCATCGGGAAGATGAAAAACACTATATACAGTGGAAGGCATATGATCTCTTTCGATATATAGTATAAAAGAGATGACAAATCCGAGATATTGTATTATAATGACTTTCTGTAGTAAAAGGAGATAAGAGCATGAAACGTTTGGCAGAGATGAAGAAAAGATTATCGGTATTGCTGGTACTTGCAATGCTTATTTCAGGAGAATCGGGATTTACGGTAAGCGCATTTGCTTCCGAGTTGCCTCTTACCGGGGAGAATGAACTCCTTACAGAAGAGGATGCAGAGCTCCTTACGTATGAGGATGCCGGGCTTTTGACGGAAGACGCCAGCGGGCAGGAAGACATCATCGTCAGTGAAAACGTGGCCGAGACGGATATTTCGGATGTTTCACAGCTTACAGACCGGGGAAATACCGGGGATATCCTGACCGAAACATTAAGCGACGATGAATACCGGTTATCGGACATATCCGGGACAGAGGAGGAGGTGGCTGCAGAGTATGAGACCGCAGATACCCTCTCCGGGGATGAAGCTAAGGTTGGCATTAAGATAGAAAACGGAATGGCACAGCCCATACTTAAATATTCTGAGGTTTCTGCCAATTATTCGAACACCGGAAGCGATATTCTGAGGTTTGCGATATATGTTGAGACGGATCTTGATACGGATCTTGACGGGTATAACGATCTTGTACAGGCTGTGATCCAGGTTCCGAGGGCAGCAGCGCAGCAGCAGTATGATGCTCCGACCATTTTTGAGGCAAGTCCGTATTTTGGCGGCACTTCCGATGGTACAGGGTTTGAGGATAAGGTTCCGAAAGCCGTTTATGATAAGGATTTTAATGAGGATGGGCTGTATGTATCGGGTAATCAACATGCATACGCAGAAGGCTCAAAGATTTCCACCACAGATCTTGTGGACCGTATCGAAAAAGGAGGCGATCCGGCTCTTTCTGTCAATAACTGGCACTACAGATATGAGGATGATAAAAAGGGTGAAGACAATTACTATCTTTCGGGTATATACAATCATGATTATTTCCTTATAAGAGGATTTGCTGTAGTAATATCTGCGGGACTCGGGACTAACGGTTCGGATGGCCTTGAGACCTGCGGCTCCAAGGCTGAGGCTAAGGCATTTGCGAACATCGTTGAGTGGATAAATCATAAGGATGGCAGGCGTGCCTTTGCAGACAGAGATGCCACCATCCCCATTGAAGCCGACTGGTCTAACGGCAGGGTAGCTATGAGGGGATGCTCTTATGACGGAACGATGGCATACGAGGTTGCGGCTCTTGGCACGCCCGGTCTTGAAACAATAGTCCCCGAAGCAGGCATATCAAGCTGGTATGAATATTCCAATACACAGGGTGTATCACATTATGGAAACAATAAATACACGACCTTTCTTGCGGGAAGCAATTCCAGCCGATTCTTCGGAAGGGATGCGAAAGCGGATGCTTTCAGAGATACATGCTCTAAGCTGTTCGGTTATTTTGACAGATCCCAGGAGGAGCTTGCAGGCCACTACGGTCCTTACTGGGAGAAGAGGGAGTTCGTCAGTTCAAGTGCAATAAAGGCATCGGCGCTTATCGTACAGGGACTTAATGATTATAACGTGCGTACCAAACAGGCTGACCTGATGATGAGGGCCTTTGAAGCTAATGATAAGGATGTAAGGCTTATCCTTCATCAGGACGGGCATAACACGCTCGAAAACATACAGATAGGTGATATGTTCTACGAGGAGCTTCTGAACAAATGGTATTGCCATTATCTGCTTGATACAGATAACGGAATGCCCGAGCTTCTTCCAAAAGTATATGTCCAGAGCAACATTGACGGAAGCTTCACGGGATATGACGGTTGGTATGGTAAAGATACCATATCGGTGTCTTCACCAAATGCAGGGGAGGCAAAGATCGATCATCCCGAGCCTCCGGAAGAACAGGGGGGCGATCCGGCGCAGAAGAGAAAGAGCAGGCCGTCGGGCATGGATATCATGAAGTCCGGTGATGATCCCTACTATACCATTGATGACTTCTTCGAGAATGTGGGATGCAGTGCTGAGGGTGTATCGGATGACGGTAAGAATTACACTCAGACCTGGATCAGGCGTGTGCCCGAGGAGATCACCCTTCAGGGTAAGGCTGAGATACATGTCAGGGCAAAGGTTGATGAATTACCATCAGATGGCCGTATGGTTCTTGGAGCAATGCTATATGATATCTCGGAGGAAGCCTTCCCCGCATATGAGATGAACCCGGATAACGACGATTATGTGGATCAGATAACCTATTTAAGTGAATTCATAGACCGGGGAGAGGGGCTGGCTCCCTTCGATCTTAACGTCTACAAGCAGACAGATGTTAAGAAAAAGCTTATAACCAAGGGCATGATAGACCTTGGCTCTCCGGGGGCCGGGTATGAGCCTGATACGGCTGTAAGCCAAAATATAAACGCGGATACATATTACGACTATACGATACATATGCTTCCCACCGTGTATACGGTACGTCCGGGTCACTATCTGTGGCTGTATCTGATACCCGGAATGGACGCTATAAACTCGGATGTGGATGTCTGGGTGGATAACGAAGCCAGCTATGCGGATATACCCGTAAGCAGCATACCCGAGGGCTTTAACAGCAGTGATTTTGAGGAAGAATGCAAGGAAGACGGCAATGGCGGCAGGATCATAACCGAGAAGGTGGCCGGCAGGGAGGTATCGCAGAAGATAATAACCAGTGAGGATAAGATCGTCACTGTGTCTTCCAATATCTGGATAAAGGGACTGTACGATGAATATATTTACATGGGCGTTCCGGTAAAGCCAGAGTTCGAGGTTTATGACGGTACCAGGCTGCTGACACTTAATAAGGATTACAGGGTATCCTACAGCAGGAACAGTAAGCCTACCGATCTGACCGGCAGGAAGGCGGTACTGACCGTAACCTTCAAGGGTGAATATGGTAAGACGAAGGAGATCGTTGAGGAATACAGTATTGCCAAAACAAGGCTCATGGATGAGTATCCTGATAATGATCCCGACCTGCTGGTTACGGATGCAGCAGTCGCATATACGGGAAGGGATCAAAAGCCGGCTCCGGAAATAAGATACTCAACCGAACCGCAGAAGGTCATTAATAAGGGATGTTTCAAATACAGATACATAATGACAAAAAATGTAAGCGGCAATGAGGTCAAGGGAGCGGTATCGGCGGATTGCGTCAGGGAGCCCGGTGAGTATAAGGTTATAATAGAGCCCAAAAACGCCAAACAGACCCTAGCGGGCAGTATGACAGCGAAGATAAGGGTCATAAGCGATAAGAGGCTGCTCCTTAAAAACGCCAGGGTTGAATTCACACCGAAAGCCTATGGTTATACCGGTAAGGAGATATGCCCGAACAGCGATAAATATACTATAAGGATCAAGCTGGATGGAAGGAATTACACCACGCTCAGCGAGAATACCGATTTTAAGGTTGCCTCAAGCAGGAATAATGTGGAGCCGGGCAAGGCGCAGATTGTGTTTACAGCTATTCCCGGGAATAAAAAGGGGCTTGCAGGCAGTGTCACCGGAAGCTTCAGTATTAAAAAAGGAAGGGATCTGGGCGGAGCGGATAAGGATAAATTCACATACAACTACGAGAACTATGTGTCATTTACAAAGAGCGGAGCGGTGCCTTCGTGGATCGTGGTCAAGGATGGTGATACGGAGCTTGTAAAGGGTAAGGACTATACAGTAAGCTACAAGGCAAACAAGAAGCTCTCAAAGGGGGGTGCCAAGGCACAGCTCATAATAAAAGGCAAGGGAAAATATAAGGGAACAGTCACGAAGGAATATAGTGTAATTGCTTCAAATATTGCAAAGCTTAAGGTGATCGCCAAGGATAAGCTCATGGTCAAGAATCCGCCCAAGGGAGCGAAATACGGATATGAGAATCCCGTTATTACGGTGTTGGAGGAGAACGGCAGGAAGCTGACTGAGAATAAGGATTACAAGATAGCCGAAAACGGATATGAGACCATAAGCATTAACGGTATACCGGAAACAAGGGACGACAATAAACCCGGGATGATCCGTGTAAAGATCGAGGGCATGGGGAATTATTACGGATTCGGTTCCGCATATTATATGTACTATGATAAGAGTAATGATCTTGGCAAGGTTCCCCTTTGGAAGCCGATTGCACAGAAGACTTATTCGGGTACAGAGATCGAACTAAACGACGAAGAGCTTAACGAGCTGCTGGTAGTTGGGCGGACGAAGAAAGATCCGGGTACATTCCTTGCCTTTGGTACGGACTTTTATGTGGAGTCATATAAGAATAATGTAAACACCGGAACCGCCAAGGTCACCTTAAGAGGCAAGGGAAGCTACGGAGGTTCAAAGACGGTGAAATTTAAGATAATGCGCCGCGACGGGAAGAATTATACGGGAGTGTTAAAGGGCAGAGAATAAAAGTATCGCCATCGCGTGTATCAATTTGGTAAAGTAAACGATCAGTGTATTTGGGAGGAAGTACCGATTCCCGGCTTAATAAGTTTCGGGATCAATTGGGAAGACCGTAGGATGAGGTACCACAATATAACGAAGGATGATATGCTAAACGGCGACGGCTTAAGGGTCGTGCTATGGGTGGCAGGATGTGATCATTGCTGTAAGGAGTGTCACAATCCCACGACGTGGGATCCGGACGGCGGACTGCCGTTTGATGATAAGGCTAAGCAGGAGATATTTGACGAACTGGATAAGGACTATATTTCGGGAATAACCTTTTCGGGCGGGGATCCCCTTCATCGGGCCAACAGGTATGATGTTCTTGAACTTGCCAGAGAGATAAGAGAGAAATACCCGAATAAGACAATATGGCTCTATACCGGATATCTGTGGAAGGAAGTATATGAATTCCCTATTGTGAAGTATATTGATGTTCTGGTGGACGGTGAATTCGTAGCCGGCCTCAAGGATGTAAAGCTTTTGTGGAAGGGCAGCAGCAACCAGAAGGTTATTGACGTACAGGAGACACTTAAAAGCGAAGATCCGCTGAAGCCTGTGATACACTGCCCCGACTATTATGTCTAAGATAAATGTCGAAGAACATACAGCAATCCTGCTTGCAGGAATTGCAGTATGTTCTTACGACATAAGAAAGCATGAGGAATAAGCAATTTCGAAGAAATCAGCGGTTTCCGAATGCTTTCGGGATTGCGGGAACGAAGTGGAGAGAAAAAATGAAAGAAACAATAAAGATAACCTACTTATCCGACAAGATAGATAAGCTTACTTACATAGAAGGTAAGTCCGATTGGATAGACTTAAGGTCAGCCGAAGATGTCACTCTTAAGAAGGGGGATTTCCATCTTATTAACCTTGGAGTATCCATGTGCCTGCCTGACGGTTACGAGATGCTGATTGCCCCCAGAAGTTCAACCTTTAAGAACTTCGGCATAATCCAGACCAACAGTGTGGGCGTGGTCGATGAATCCTACGGCAAGACAAGCAGTAAGGATGTTCTCATGATGCCGGTATACGCAGTCCGTGATACTCAGATCCGTGTCAACGACCGTGTCTGCCAGTTCCGAATCATAAAGCACCAGCCGATGATCGATTTCGTAGAGGTTGAGGCCAATGATGAGGGTGAGGCCCGCGGAGGATTCGGGTCGACCGGAGTTAATTGATCAGTAGATGAAGAAGCACAAAATAGCACGCGTTGTGCCAAACAGCATAGCAGAGGAAATGGAGATTGAAGTCGGCGATCTCCTGGTCAGTATAGACGGTCAGGAGATGGACGACGTTTTTGATTATCAATATCTGGTCCAGGATGACTACCTTGAAGTCCTTGTAGAGAAGCAGGATGGCGAGGAATGGCTGCTTCAGATAGACAAGGAGCCTGATGAGGATCTTGGGATTGAATTCGATAATGGCCTGATGGATTGCTACAGGTCTTGCGCTAACAGGTGTATTTTCTGCTTCATTGACCAGATGCCCAAGGGCATGCGTGAGACACTCTACTTTAAGGATGACGATTCACGTCTGTCATTCCTGCAGGGTAACTATGTTACGCTTACGAACATGAGCGATCATGACCTTGACAGGATAATTAAATATCACATGTCACCGATAAACATATCCTTCCAGACCACCAACCCGGAGCTCAGATGCATGATGTTAAATAACAGGTTTGCCGGTGAAGCCTTAAGAAAGGTTGACCGGCTGTATGAGGCCGGTATCACCATGAACGGACAGATAGTGCTCTGCAGGGGTATTAATGACGGTAAGGAGCTGGTAAGGAGTATTGAAGATCTTATGAGATACCTCCCCCATCTGCAGTCCGTATCGGTGGTCCCGGTAGGCTTGTCCAGACACAGGGAAGGCCTGTATCCCCTTGAACCCTTTACAAAGGAAGATGCAATAATAACAATTGATATTATTGAAAGATACCAGAAGGAGGTATATGAAGCCTACGGAGTGCATTTCGTACATGCTTCGGATGAGTTCTACCTGCTTGCAGAAAGGGAGCTTCCGGAGTCGGATCGATATGACGGCTATCTGCAGCTGGAAAACGGAGTGGGCATGATGCGGCTTCTCTTTGATGAATTTGCTGCCGCAAGAGAAGGGCTTAAGTCATATCTTAAGAAGCATCCTAAGCTGAATGCGGTAAAGAGAAGGATAAGCATGGCTACAGGAAGACTTGCGGCTCCATATATAAGGGAACTGGCAGGGGAGCTGGAAGGTATGCTTGCCGATACAAGGATCACTGTTTACGATATAAGGAACGACTTCTTCGGTGAGATGATAACCGTTGCCGGCCTTCTTACAGGGCAGGATATTATGGCACAGCTACAGGATAAAGAACTTGGTGACCGGCTCATTCTTCCTCAGTGCGTTTTAAGGTCGGGAGAGGATGTTTTCCTAGATGATTACAGGCTTTCTGACCTTGAAAAATCTTTACAAGTACATATAGATATTGTAAAATCAAGCGGATGGGATTTTGTGGAAGCTATAATGGGAGAGAAGATTTATGAGTAAGCCGATAGTGGCTGTGGTAGGAAGGCCCAATGTCGGTAAATCGACATTGTTCAATGCCCTTGCCGGTGAGAGGATAAGTATCGTCAAGGATACGCCGGGTGTTACAAGGGACAGGATATACGCACAAGTGTCATGGCTTGATCATGACTTTACACTTATAGACACGGGCGGGATAGAACCGGAGAGCAAGGATCTGATCCTGTCCCGGATGAGGGAACAGGCCCAGATCGCCATAGATACGGCGGATGTGATCATATTTATGGTGGATGTAAGACAGGGACTGGTTGATGCTGACAGCAAGGTCGCCGATATGCTGCGCCGGGCTAAGAAGCCGGTTGTACTTGCGGTCAACAAGGTTGATGATCTTAAGAAATACGGTAACGACATATATGAATTCTACAATCTTGGAATAGGGGAGCCTTATGGGATATCCTCGGCCAACATGATGGGACTGGGTGATATGCTTGATGTGGTTGTGTCCCATTTCCCGGATACATCCGGAGAAGAAGAGGAGGATGACAGGCCCAGGGTTGCAATTGTGGGCAAGCCCAATGTGGGCAAGTCTTCGATAATAAATAAACTGCTGGGTGAAGAGCGCGTGATCGTGTCCGACATTGCCGGGACAACGAGGGATGCGGTCGACACTCCGGTGGTGCATAACGGACATGAGTATGTATTTATAGACACCGCCGGTCTGCGGCGCAAGAATAAGGTTAAGGAAGAGCTGGAACACTTTATGGTTGTAAGGACAGTAAGCGCTGTTGAACGGGCTGATGTTGTGGTCCTTGTGATCGATGCTGTGGAAGGTGTTACCGAGCAGGAAGCCAAGATCGCAGGCATTGCCCATGATTCCGGCAAGGGAGTCATTATAGCCGTAAACAAATGGGATGCGATAGAGAAAAATGACAAGACTGTCTACGAATATGAGGCCAGGATCCGCAATACCTTATCCTACATGCCCTATGCCGTGCTTGTATTTATATCGGCCAAGACCGGACAGCGTCTTAACAGGCTATTTGATATGATCGATATGGTTGTTGAGAATCATTCGATGCGGATACAGACCGGAGTTCTTAACGAGATACTTACGGAGGCGGTGGCCATGCAGCAGCCGCCCGCCGATAAGGGGAAGAGGCTTAAGCTTTTTTATATGACCCAGGTCAGTGTAAAACCTCCTACATTCGTCATCTTTGTAAACGATAAGGAGCTTATGCATTTCTCATATACCAGATATATAGAGAATAAGATCAGGGAAGCTTTCGGCTTCAGCGGAACACCGCTTAAATTCATCATAAGGGAAAGAGGCGAGAAATAATGCAGCGTGTGATCTGTCTTATTTTAGGCTATGCCCTGGGACTTATACAGACCGGATATCTTGTCGGCAGGGCCAAGGGTATAGATATAAGGGAGTACGGGAGTAAGAATGCGGGAACAACAAATGTTCTTAGGACTATGGGCAAGAAATACGGAGCCATGGTTCTTCTGGGAGATGCATTAAAATGTATTCTTGCGGTGCTGATCATAAAGCTGGTTTTTGGCAGGAGCAACAGTGATATAATATGTATGCTGGCCCTGTACGGAGCATCAGGAGTGATCCTCGGTCACAACTTCCCCTTTTATATGGGATTTAAGGGAGGCAAGGGTATAGCTGCCACGCTGGGAATGGCCCTGTCCTATTGCTTCCTCATAGATCACGGATGGATAGTCACGGTAGCGGGCTTTGGAATGTTTCTTGTTGTTTTTTTTCTCACCAATTATGTATCCCTTGGGTCGATCGTGGGCTATATAACCCTTTTTGTTGTAATAGTCGTTCTGGGAGAGATGGGAGCGTATGATTTTCCGCCTGCCTCAAACAGGCCCCTTCTGACCGAATATTACATAATATTCGCCCTGCTGACGGGTATGGCTGTTTAC
This sequence comes from Lachnospiraceae bacterium UBA3641, assembly GCA_002373875.1. Taxonomy (GTDB): domain Bacteria; phylum Bacillota; class Clostridia; order Lachnospirales; family Lachnospiraceae; genus UBA2868. The sequence goes on along the minus strand of DFKQ01000106.1, from coordinate 16,397 downwards.
CGCCATAAGGCCAATATACAGAGGCTTTTGGCCGGTAATGAGAGGAAGACCTATTTAAGGAGCAAGCCTGAGATTGATATAAAGGATGCCGGGGAAGGCAAGTGATTCAGGGAACGTCATTCCGGGCGAATAAAGATCTGAATACGGAGGATATATAAATGGCTGAGGTTTCGATCATAGGTGCGGGAAGCTGGGGTACGGCCCTGGCTGTTGTGCTTCACAATAACGGACATAAGGTAACCATATGGTCTGTCGTCAGGGAGGAGATAGACATGCTTAAGGATAAGCATGAGCATGTCGACAAGCTTCCGGGTGTCAGGCTTCCCGATGATATGGAGTTCACTACGGATCTTAAGGATGCATGTACCGGCAAGGATCTTCTGATACTTGCGGTTCCGTCACCGTATACACGATCCACATCGAAGCTGATGGCGCCCTTTATCCGTGACGACCAGCTTATAGTCAGTGTTGCCAAGGGAATTGAGGAAGATACCCTGATGACCCTGTCTCAAATAATAAAGGATGAGATTCCATGCTCCCAAGTTGCGGTATTGTGCGGTCCCTCACATGCCGAGGAGGTGGGAAGGTGCATACCCACCACATGTGTTGCCGGTTCTTCCGACAGAAAGACTGCTGAATACGTACAGAATATATTCATGAATGAGAATTTCAGGGTTTATACGAGTCCGGATGTGCTGGGAATGGAGCTGGGAGCAGCCCTTAAGAATGTGGTGGCTCTTGCTGCGGGAATAGCTGACGGGCTGGGTTACGGGGACAATACCAAGGCCGCGCTCATTACAAGGGGAATAGCCGAAATAAGCCGCCTGGGTGTTGCAATGGGATGCTCGCTGTCAACATTTGCAGGTCTTACCGGTATAGGTGATCTTATAGTTACATGTGCCAGCATGCATTCAAGAAACCGCCGGGCCGGTATCCTGATCGGGCAGGGCAAGACCATGGATGAAGCCATGGCTGAGGTCAGGATGGTCGTAGAGGGAGTGTATTCCGCCAAGGCTGCCAAGGCCCTGGGGGAGAAATACGGAGTTGACCTTCCCATAATCGACCAGGTGAACATGGTTCTTTTTGAAAACAAACCTGCCGCCGAGGCAGTCCGTGATCTTATGCTGCGTGACCGCCGCGATGAATCAAGCTCTGCTTCATGGGATTGATGGAATAAATCCAATGCGTAAATCATTCCGTATGTCTTGATAGTATATCGGGATGTATGGTAGAATAGCGACTTGTAGATTGTGTTTAAGAATAGTGGTTGTACAGAATATACATACAGGAGGCAGTAATGGATACTATCATTGAGATACTTAAGAGCGTGCATCCCGAGATTGACTACGAGACAGAAAACGGACTTATCGATAAGCGGATATTTGACTCCTTCGATGTCGTGAACATCGTCGGTGAACTTATGGATGAATTCGATATCGAGATTACAGCCGAGCATATGGTGCCTGAGAATTTTAATTCGGCAGCTGCTATTTATAAGCTTGTACAGTCATTAGAGGAAGAGTAGTTAAATGTCCTTTATTTCGATTGATTTTGCGCTGTTTGTCACGGCTGCCCTCGTGGTATATTACATATTCCCTGGGAAGATACGGTGGGTCGCGCTGCTTATCGCAAGCTATGTCTTCTATACATGGACGGGATTCGGTAATCTTGCATACATCCTGATCACAACGGTATCGGCATATGTATGTGCCGGACTGATGGAGAAGAAGGCCGCAGAGCAGCAGAAGTATTTAAGTGAAAATAAGGAAAAGCTTACCAAAGAAGAGAAGAAGTCCTACAAGGCAGAGGTTAAGAAAAAGCAGAAGCTTATTCTGGCTGCAGGACTTATCCTCAACTTTGGTATTTTAGTGTATTTAAAATATGCCGACTGGGCCATAGCTTATATCAATCTGTTCAGGCTTAGCAGGTTCGGACGGACTGATTTTATCCCTTTCAGGAACTATATCATTCCCCTCGGTATTTCCTTTTACACCTTTCAGACCATGGGATACCTTATCGATATCTACTACGGCAAATACGAACGCGAGAGGAACTTCTTCAAGTTCGCTCTTTTTACGTCCTTTTTCCCGCAGATAGTACAGGGCCCCATAAGCCGTTTCGGTGAACTGGCGCCGGAATTGTATAAGGAAGTGTCATTTGATTTTGACAGGATAAAGTCAGGCTTCTACAGGGTTATGTGGGGACTCTTTAAGAAGCTTGTTATTGCCGACAGGCTGGCCGCTTATGTGAGCGAAACAATTGCGCAGCGTGAGACCTATAAGGGCTTCTATATACTGCTTGCGGTCTTTTTCTATTCAATGCAGATATATGGTGACTTCTCCGGCGGTATTGATGTTGCATTGGGTGTTGCCGAGATGTTCGGGATCAAGCTTGCCGAGAACTTCAACAGGCCCTTCTTTTCAAAATCAATCTCAGAGTATTGGTCAAGGTGGCACATTACACTGGGAACCTGGTTTAAGGATTATATCTTTTATCCCCTGTCACTTAATAAGGGGATCATAAAGCTCGGGAAGAAGTGCAGGGAAGTGGGGAGCACCCTTGCCGGAAAAAAGAATCCCCTGGCAGGCCCTATGACCGGCCTTGGTAAGAGGATACCCATATATATTCCCATGTTCATGGTCTGGTTTACCACAGGTATGTGGCACGGGTCGCAGAACAGGTATGTTGTATGGGGACTTTTTAACTGCTTCTTTATTATACTCGGAACCGAGCTGGAACCGGTATCCTTAAGGATAGTTGAGAAGCTTAAGCTTAACGAAGCCGGAGCACTGATGCGGTCGTACAGGGTCATAAAGACCTTCTGGCTTATGTCATTCCTGCGTATATTCGATATCAGTAAGGATGTGCCTTCGGCCTTTAATGCCTTTAAGCTGATATTTACGGACTGGTCGTCCTTCAGGCTGGCGGTTGTATATGAAAACCTGTCACTTGAAAAGGAAGACTTTATTGTTGCCGTTATCGCAATACTTGTGATGTTTATTTTCGACCTTGTTCAGAGGAAGGGAAGCGTAAGAGAGAGGATATTCAGGCTGCCGGTGCCGGTGCAGTGGGTGATCCTTTCCCTTCTTATCGTTGCGGTATCGGTATTCGGATACTACGGTCCGGGGTATGATGCGGGAAGCTTCATATACGGGGCATTTTGAGTGTTGTTCGGAGAATTCTATGAAATATACGTTTTTTGACAATAGCCTGTTTAAGGGGAAACAGAATATTCCATGGTTGGAAGTGGAGGAGTATTTGAACAGATTCCAGGGCTACGAAATAACCGTTTCGGAATATAATGATAGAGTGAAAATTGGTCATTCTTTTTATTATACTGCTACGGCAGTTGTGAAAATTAATGACAGAGGCTTATACCTGTATGACATTGTAAACATAAAAAAAGAAGCGCGTAGACCTCAAGAACTGTAAACAGCAACCCTGTGGTAAAAAACCGCCTCTTTTTATATATCAAGAATAATATATTATATGTGTATTGTCAAGTGATTTAAACATCTATGAAAAACAGACAAAACAGAGTAGTTACATTTCTTAAGATAATATTGAAGATCGTAGTTGTGTTTATTCTGGTGATCACAATTAACAGGATTTTCCTGCCTAAGTACATCAACGAGAACCAGGACGGGCGCATAACACAGGAGTATTACCCCAAGGCCAAAGAAACGGATGTGATCTTTGTGGGCTCATCCACGGTCCATTCGGGTATCGATCCCCGTGTGCTTATGGAAGAGCAGGGGATATCGGCTTACCTTCGCGCCAATGCATCACAGACCATGTGGATATCCTACTATATGATAGAGGATGCCCTTTTGTGGCATACGCCCGAGCTTGTATGTATCGATACGACATTCATTAAATATGGGGATGATTTTGTGGAGGAGCCGAGTACCCGTAAGTCACTGGATGGGATGAGGCTGACCCCGTCCAAGATAAGGTGCATCAGGGCTTCGATGGGTGAAAATGAGAAGATGGCCGATTATATAATGCCCCTTTTCAGGTTCCATTCACGCTGGAAGGAGCTTACACTTGATGATTTCAGGTATGCGTATTACAATAAACCGGTGACCATAAACGGATATCTGCCCGATGACGAGGTGGGAGCGGCAGAGCCCGGGCCTCTTGTATATGAGAAGGAAGGGGATACCGAGCTGTCATCAAGAAATGTGGAGTATCTTAGGAAGTCGATCGAACTGTGTCTTGACCGGGGAATTCAGGTCATGGTGTTCAAGGTACCGGCCCATTCACCCAACTGGAGCCGTGACTATGATGACCAGATAAATGATATAGTTAAAGAGTACAACTTATCGTACATTAACTTCGATGATAAAAATGACGAGATCGGGCTTGATTACAGTACCGATACTCCGGATGGCGGAAGCCATCTGAATGCCTCGGGAGCTGTGAAGTTCTCAAGATATCTTGGGGAATATATAAGAGATAATTACACGGTGAGTGACAGAAGATAAGATATAAGATATAGGGAATAGAGAATAGAGAATAGGGTATAGGATATAGTATGTAGTATATAGTATATAGTACATAGTACATAGGATATAGAACTCCTCATCGAAGCCCTCCCCTTGAGGGAGGGTGTCCCGAAGGGACGGGTGAGGTGTCATGACATGATATATTTAGAAACATACGGAGGAAAGTATAGAATGGAGAGCAGTAAGAAAATAATACTTACAGGTGACAGGCCCACGGGAAGGCTCCATCTTGGTCATTATGTTGGATCTTTAAAGAGGCGTGTGGAGCTTCAGAACAGCGGTGAATTTGATGATATAAACATACTTATCGCCGATGATCAGGCCCTTACGGACAATGCCGATAACCCGGGCAAGATAAGGGATAACATTATAAATGTTGTACTTGATTACCTGTCAGTGGGGCTTGATCCCGATAAGGTGACCATATGCGTGCAGTCGGCACTTCCCGCTCTGCATTCGCTGACTTTCTATTATATGAATCTGGTAACCACGGCGCGTGTGTCACGTAATCCGACCGTTAAGTCGGAGATACAGATGCGCGGCTTCGCGGATGAGGGACTTCCGGTGGGATTTTTCTGTTATCCCATATCCCAGGCTGCCGATATAACCGCCTTCGATGCGACCATTGTTCCGGTAGGTGAGGACCAGCTTCCCATGATCGAGCAGACCAGGGAGATAGTTGAGAAGTTCAACAAGACCTACGGTGACACGCTGGTACTGCCTAAGGCCGTTATTCCCGAGAATGAATTCCAGAGGCGCCTTCCCGGCGTGGACGGTAAGGCCAAGATGAGCAAGTCACTGGGTAACTGCATCTACTTATCCGATACACCGGGGACAGTCAAGAAACAGGTTAACGGCAAGATGTTCACCGATCCTTTGCACCTTAAGATAGAGGATCCCGGACATATTGAAGGAAACGTGGTATTTACCTATCTTGATGCCCTGTGTACCGACGAACACTTTAAGGAATATCTGCCTGACTATAATAACCTTGATGAGATGAAGGAGCATTACAAGCGCGGCGGACTCGGTGACGGTGTGTGCAAGAAGTTCCTTATTTCGGTGCTTGAAGAGGAGCTTGCCCCCATAAGGGAGAAGAGGGCTAAGTGGGAAGCGAATATAGGCGATGTGTATGACATATTGTCAGACGGGATAAACAGGGCAAGGAAGAAGACCGATGCGGTTCTTGCCCGTGTTCAGAAGTCTATGCGGATCGATTACTTTGAGGACCGGTCGATCGTTAAGGAGTGGGAGGAAATGCTGAGATCGGCTCAGTAACAGTTAAGCCCTCATCAGTCAGCTTACGCTGACAGCTTCCCCCATAGGGGGAAGCCAAGAATGTGGCATAATAACTGTCCGGGCGGTATAGAATGAGCCAAAAGAACCGTCCCCGTGGCACGCAGGCTTCGCGCCGAAGAACCGTTCCCATGGCAGGGAAGAAGGAAGTAATTAAGATATGGATGAGAAAAGAAGGATATCGCTTGAGAGGGCGAATGAGTTATATGAGGAGATAGAGGATTATCTTGCCTTTAAGGATGAGTTCTTAAGGGAGACAGCCGAGCGCAGGGATGTACTGTCCAAGAAGCACAAGGAAGAGCTGATGGCTTATTTTGAGGCTTCTCAGGAGGACTGGAATGACTGGCACTGGCAGCTTCGCCACAGGATAAGCTCGGTATCCCTGCTCAGTAAATTCATAAAGCTCTCTGATAAGCAGTATAAGATGTTTGAGGAGATATCGGGTAAGTTCAGATGGGCGACAACACCTTACTATCTGTCACTTATGGATTACGAAGATATGACCTATCCCATAAACATGATGGCCCTTCCCAGTGCGGCGGAGAATGACGCAAGCGGTGAGCTGGATCCCATGAGCGAGGAGTATACCAATCCGGCACCTTGCATAACAAGAAGATATCCCAACAGGCTGATAATCAATGTTACGAGCTCCTGCGCCATGTTCTGCAGGCACTGCCAGAGAAGGCGTAAGATAGGAGAGTGTGACAGGATAGAGTCGGAGGAAAACATAGCAGCCGCTATTGAATATATTAAGAACACACGGGAGATCAGGGATGTTTTAATAACAGGGGGTGACCCCCTTATGCTCCCCGATGAGATGCTCGAGAACATAATAAAGCAGGTGAGGGCGATCCCGCATGTTGAGATAATAAGGCTGGGTACGAGACTTCCTGTGACCATGCCCCAGAGAATAACCCCCGATCTGTGCAATATGCTTAAGAAATATCATCCGTTCTTTATAAATACCCAGTTCAATCATCCCGGTGAACTGACCGAGGATGCCGTGAAGGCATGCGGGATGCTGGCAGATGCGGGAATACCGATAGGAAACCAGATGGTATTTTTGCGCGGCATCAATAATGACAAGTATATAGTCCAGCTGCTCAATGAGGGACTATTAAAGGCCAGGGTCCGTCCCTATTATATTTTTCATCCCAAGCAGGTACTCGGGACCAAGCATTTTGAGATAACGGTTGAAGAGGGACTTAAGATAATGAAGTACTTAAGGGGGCATACCTCGGGACTTGCGATTCCGCAGTATATCCTCAATGCACCCCACGGACTGGGTAAGATACCTCTCCTTCCGAAGTATATAGAAGAGAGCGATGATGAGCATGTTAAGCTCAACACCTGGGAAGGAAAGGAAGTTGAAATTGTATACTGAAGAGTCAAAGGGGAACCATCCCCTGTTTCACTCTTGTAAAATATTCGATTATATTTTATAATATAAGCAACCTGAAGTGTTCGATATATCTTGATATTTTGAACCTACATCACTTTAAACGGGAATCCTATATCTTCAGATGTACGTCAGGCCTCATACTATCAGTGGAAGGCGGAAATCTGTTTGCGGTAACCCACCTGGCTTATTGCTAGGAGTCAAAATTCAAGAGTCGGCATTTCGGGGGCTTTTTTTATCGGGGTTATGGTATGAAGAAGCTGTCTTTTGATAAGTTATCCATATCCATCATCCTTTTTTTATTGCATTGTTTTCGTTTGTTCCGTATTCATTTATTTCGCAATCGTGTGCATCAATTTATTAAGGTGGCAACTTAAGCGGATGGCCGTGCGGAAAAGTTGACATTTGCCTGTTTAAAAGGTAAAGTTACAAAGTATGCAATTAAATTATTATATTGAGGAGATAATAAAATGGCTGATCTTAATGAACTGAGCGAGAAGCTTGGCGGTATAAAGGCTGAGATCAAGGAAGAACTCAGCAAACTCGAGACATCAAAGAGCGTCTTCGAGTATAAGAAGGCGATCTTCGATTCCAAGGCCGGCAAGGTGGGAAGCCTCATGCGTGAGATGGGTAAGATACCTAACGAGATGAAGGCTGAATACGGTAAGAGAGTGAACGAACTTAAGAACTGGGCACAGGAGAAGTTCGATGAGATGGACGCGAAATTCAAGGCTGAGGAGATGAGGCTTAAGTACGAGTCCGAGAAGATTGACGTTACCATGCCCGGGCAGGTAAGGAAGCAGGGCTTCCTTCATCCCAATACACTTGTGAGAAACCGGATAGTGGATATCTTCGGTTCCATGGGCTTTGAGATATTCGAAGGTACCGAGATAGAGACGGATTACTACAATTTCACGGCACTTAACACCCCTGACGATCATCCCGCAAGGGACATGCAGGATACCTTCTATCTGTCGGATAAGTTCCTGCTGCGTACCCAGACCTCGGCAGGCCAGATCCATGTCATGGAGAAGGAGCAGCCCCCCATTAAGATAATATCTCCGGGTAAGGTTTTCCGTTCGGATGATGATGCCACCCATTCACCAATGTTCTCCCAGATGGAGGGTCTGGTAGTGGATAAGGGCATAACCCTGTGTGATCTTAAGGGTATGCTGGATGAATTTGTTCAGAAGATATTCGGAGAAGGTGTCAGCACAAGGCTTCGTCCTTCCTATTTCCCCTTTACCGAGCCTTCGGTCGAGGTTGACGTGTCCTGCTTCCAGTGTCACGGCAAGGGCTGTAAGCTGTGTAAGGGTACCGGCTGGATCGAGGTCCTGGGCGCCGGCGTTGTTAATAAGAAGGTCCTTGAGGGCTGTGGTATTGACTCTGATGTATACAGTGGTTTTGCCTTCGGTATAGGTATCGAACGTATAGCCATGCTTAAGTACGGTATAAACAACATAAAGCATCTGTTCGAATCAGACCTTCGGGTGCTTGAGCAGATAAGGGAATGATTTAATATCAGAAATGAGTAAAAAACTGTACATATAGAAGGAGAATAGACATGTTAGTACCATTGAGTTGGCTTAAGGAATACGTTGATATAAACATAGGCGTGGATGAGCTCGAGGAGAAGCTCTTCTCATGCGGCTTCGAGGTCGAGGAGAAATATGAGGTCGGCCGTGATATAAGCAAGGTGGTTGTAGGTCTTGTTAAGGAGTGCGAGCCCATACCGGATACCCACCTTCATCTGTGCAAGGTTGATGCGGGAGAAGCGGGAATCCTTCAGATATGCTGCGGAGCCGATAACGTGAAGGCAGGAGGCAGGTATCCCCTGGCCCTTATCGGAGCAACCGTTTACGCTACTGCCAAGGACCATAAGACGGTTGAGGGCGTCATGACGATAGGTCAGGGCAAGCTTCGGGGATATGACTCTTACGGAATGCTGTGCTCGGGTGTTGAGATAGGCCTTACCGAGGACTTGTATGAGGGTGCCGGTTACAACGGCCTTCTGGTGCTGCCTGAGGATGCCGAGGTGGGTGCGGATGTTAAGCCCATCACAGGTCTTGATGACTGGATCTTCGACATTGCCATCACGGCCAACAGGCCCGACTGCCAGTCAATATTCGGCATCGCAAGAGAGGTTGCTGCGGTACTGGGAAGTACATTGCATGAGCCGGCGCTTGATTACACCGAGACTGAGGTTAAGAAGGACGGCTTTAAGGTGGTTGTGGATGCTCCCGACATCTGTCCCAGGTATATCGGCCATTATGTATATGATGTTAAGATCGCAAAGTCACCCGCCTGGATGAGAAGAAGGCTGGCCCTTATAGGTCAGACACCCATCTCAAATTTGGTTGACATAACTAATTATATCCTCAACGAACTCGGACAGCCCATGCATGCGTTTGATTATGCCTATCTTGAAGGAGATATGATAAATGTAAGAAGGGCAAAGGAGGGCGAGAAGATCGTTACCCTTGATGAGAAGGAGCTTACCCTTAACGGGAACAACCTTGTTATCTGCGACAAGGTTAAGCCGGTTGCCCTTGCGGGGATTATGGGCGGTCTCAATTCCGAGATACTGGATTCAACCAATGAGGTCCTGTTCGAGGCGGCCAAGTTCATGCGTGACAACATAAGGAAGAGTTCCAGGGCTCTTGGCAAGTCATCCGATTCATCCGCCAGATACAGCAAGGGCGTTGATGAGTACACTACGGTCATGGCGATGAAGAGGGCCCTGCATCTTATAGAAGAGTTGAATTGCGGCAAGGTCAGCTCCACCCATGTTGACTGCAATACAGGCAACTCTATCGGGCCGGCTGAGCTTAAGGTAAGCGTAAACAGGGTAAATGCGGTTTTGGGCATAACCGTGCCCACGGATGATATTATCAGAATCCTTACAGGGCTTAACTTCGAGCCTGTCCTTAACGGTGATGAGCTGACCCTGAGGATACCCGCATACCGCGAGGATATGGAGTCCTATCAGGATGTGGCCGAGGAAGTTATAAGAATGTACGGCTACGATCACATTAAGGGAACCTTCATGCCGACGGCTCAGGTGACTCCGGGCGGATATAATCTTGAACAGAGAACCCAGCTTAAGATAAAGAGGGCCCTGTGTGCCCAGGGGGCTTCGGAGGGTGTGCATTATTCCTTCTTCTCGCCTGCATCTTTCGACCTTATAAGGCTTCCCGAGGATGCGGATGAGCGTAAGGCCATTAAAATAATGAACCCCATAAACGAAGACCTGTCACTTATGAGGACGACGCTTGCACCCCAGATGATACAGGCCATGCAGCGTAATCAGAAGAAGGGTATCCTGTCGGGGCGCATCTTCGAGATTGGCAATATATTCGTGCCGAAGTCACTTCCCCTTTCGGAATATCCCGATGAACTGGAAACGGTGTGCATAGGATGCTTCGGTGAGAACGAGGATTTCTTCTCCGCCAAGGGTCTTGTTGAAGCCATAGCGGATACGCTTAATATACGCTTTGATTACGAAGCCTGCGAGAAGTCATTCCTTCATCCCTACAGGACTGCGAGGATATTGTGCGACGGTGAAGAGGTGGGCTATGTTGGGCAGGTTAAGTACGAGATCATAGACGAGCTTGATATGAGGGTTGATTCCTTTGTCGCGCAGGTATCGCTCTATAAGCTCGTTAAGTACTACGGCAAGGAGCAGACCTTCAAGCCTCTGCCTAAGTTCCCTGAGGAGAAGAGGGACCTGTGCTTTGTAATGAACAAGAAGGTGACATGTGCCCAGATAGAGAAGGCGATCTATGATTCATGCGAATATGTTACGGATGTTTCCCTCTTTGATGTATATGAGGGAATGCAGCTGGGACTTGACAAGAAGAGCATGGCCTTCTCGGTTGTTTATACGCCGGGCGGGGAGGAGCTTAAGGCGGATAAGATCGATGAATTTGTGGCTGAGCTGCTTAAGGAACTTAAGGAAAAATATGATGTTGTGTTGAGGAGCTGAAGAAGCCGGGAAATACCGATGGAAGCCGGGGGGAGAAGAAGGGGAAACAGTAAGGAGACAGGAAGATGGAGAAAAAGAAGATTACCTGGGAAGCTTACAGTACAAGACAGATAGGTGAGCTTGATACCTTAAGCGGAGAATATATTGATTTTATAAGCAGGTGCAAGACCGAACGGGAATGCACGGACTATATAGTTGAGGCTGCCGAAGCGGCGGGCTTTAGTGAGCTTGATGCACTGATACGCTCAGGCGGCAGGATCAAGGAAGGAGACAGGATCTATTCCGTATGGATGAATAAATCGGTGGCCCTTTTCAAGATCGGTAAGAAGCCAATAATCGAGGGCATGAACATACTGGGAGCCCACATTGACTCTCCGCGTCTTGATATCAAGCAGAAGCCACTTTACGAGGACGGAGGTTTGGCTTATCTTGATACCCATTATTACGGGGGCGTCAAGAAATACCAGTGGGTTACGATCCCCCTTGCCCTTCACGGAGTTATCGTTAAGAAGGACGGGACCACAGTTATAGTCAATATAGGGGAGGAAGAGGATGACCCCGTATTTTTCGTTTCAGACCTCCTTATCCATCTGGCTTCGGAGCAGATGGAGAAGAAGGCCAATAAGGTTGTGGAGGGCGAAGCCCTTGACATAATCATAGGCAATAAACCTCTTGTAATAAAGGGAAGGGCCTCTAAGGAGGAAGACAAAGATGATAAGAAGGGCAAGGATAGGGTAAAGAGTAACATCCTTGATATACTTAAGAATACTTATGATGTTGAAGAGGATGACTTCATTTCGGCTGAACTGGAGGTAGTACCTGCCGGAAGGGCAAGGGAGGCCGGACTTGACAGGAGTATGATCTTAGGCTACGGCCATGATGACAGGGTGTGCGCCTATCCTTCGCTGCGTGCCATTCTTAAGGCCGGTAATGTGGAGAGATCGGCTGTCTGTATCCTTGTTGACAAGGAGGAGATAGGCAGTGTCGGAGCCACGGGAATGAAGTCCCGTTTCTTCGAGAACATGGTTGCCGAGATAATGAACTTATCGGGTGACTATTCCGAACTTCTGGTAAGAAGGGCCCTGGCGAATTCCTGCATGTTAAGCTCGGATGTAAGTGCCGGATTTGATCCCTCCTACGCTAATGTCTTCGACAAAAAGAATGCATGTATACTTGGAAACGGCGTTGTATTTAACAAGTACACGGGAGCAAGAGGCAAGTCGGGAAGCAATGACGCGAATGCCGAATATATAGCATATCTTCGTAATATTCTCGATAAGGATAAGGTCACTTACCAGACGGCTGAGCTTGGCAGGGTTGATGCCGGCGGCGGCGGGACCATAGCTTATATACTGGCCCGTTACGGAATGAACGTGATCGATTCGGGAGTTGCCGTGCTTAACATGCATGCTCCGTGGGAATGCATAAGCAAGGCCGATCTGTATGAGGCATACAGGTGTTATGAAGCCTTCCTGAAGGGACAGGGAGTGTAGAGGAAGGATTGGATTCTTCTCGTATGGAAAAGGGATTTGCTAAGTCCGATTACTACTTCGAACTGCCCAAGGAGCTGATAGCCCAGGATCCGCTTAAGGACAGGTCATCATCCAGACTGCTTACGCTCGATAAGGCAACCGGAGCGGTCGGACATGATATATTTAAAAACATAGGCTCGTATTTAAGACCCGGGGACTGTCTGGTCCTTAACGATACGAAGGTGATACCGGCAAGGCTTTTGGGGGTCAAGGAAGATACGGGGGCACATGTGGAGGTCTTCCTTCTTAAGCGGCGTGAAAATAACGTGTGGGAGGCCCTTGTTAAGCCCGGGAAGAAGTTAAGGCCCGGGGCCCGCGTTGTATTCGGGGACGGTATCTTAAGATGTGAGATAGAGGATGTGGCTGATGAGGGAAACAGGCTTGTAAGGTTTTTCTATGACGGAATATTTGAGGAAATCCTGGACAGGCTGGGCCGGATGCCGCTGCCTCCCTACATAACTCATGAGCTTAAGGATAAGAACAGGTACCAGACCGTATATGCAAGATATGACGGGTCTGCGGCGGCACCTACTGCGGGACTGCATTTTACGAAGGAGCTGCTTAAGGAGCTTGAGGATAAGGGGATAGATATTGCCTACGTGACCCTGCATGTGGGTCTTGGAACCTTCAGGCCGGTCAAGGCGGACAATATCCTTGATCACCATATGCATTCGGAGATGTATATGATAAGCGCCGAAGCGGCTGATAAGATAAATAAAGCAAGGTCAGGGGGCGGCCGTATCATATGCGTGGGTACCACAAGCTGCCGTACCATAGAGAGTGCAGCCGATGAAACGGGACACATAGAGGCAGCAAGCGGAGAGACCGATATATTCATATATCCGGGTTACAGGTTCAAGCTGCTTGACTGCCTTATCACGAATTTCCACCTGCCGGAATCGACGCTTGTTATGCTGGTGAGCGCCCTGGGGGGACGGGAGAATGTACTTAACGCCTATAAGGAGGCAATAAAGGAAGGATACAGGTTTTTCTCATTCGGGGATGCTATGTTTATACTATAATAAACGAAATAAATAATTTCGTTTACTATAATAAAGTTACGGTAAAGGGAGGGTACAAAATGGAAGAAAAAAGAAGAAGCAGACGTATGGTGCTTAATGCGCACCTTGTCATGAAACCGGTGGGGGAAACGGGCGGAGCGAAGGTACCCGTTGATATCATCGACATAAGCAAGGACGGTATGGGATTTGCATGCGCAGCCGAGCTTACCATGAATGCGATCTACGAGATGGACCTTACCTTATGGACCAAGGATGTCATACACACCTTCGTCAATATAACGCGGTTTGACAACAGGAAGAACATGTACGGTGCCATCTTTACCGGAATGAACGAGAACGATTCGGGTAAGATAAGGATATATGAGATGTTCGACCGGGCTTCAAAGGAGCTGTAATAATGTCTACTGTACTGCTGGTGCTTGACGGCCTGGGTATAACCGATAAGACAGCGCATAACGCCCTGCTGGAGGCTAAGACGCCGACCATTGACAGGCTTATGAACGAGTATCCGTCCGCAAGGATACTGGGTGCCGGAATGGCGGTGGGCCTGCCGGGAGGAGTAAGCGGGAATTCCGTTGCCGGCTTTACCAACATGGGAGCAGGCAGGATAGTATATCAGGATCTTGTAAGGATAGATAAGGCGATAGAAGCGGGCGATTTCTACGAAAATCCTGTCCTTAAGGATACCATGAACTACGTAAGGGCCAATGATTCAAGTCTTCATCTTATAGGCATGATCTCGAACGGCGGTGCCCATTCCCATATGAACCATCTGTATGCTCTTTTGGAGCTTGCCAAAAGGCATGACCTTAAGAGGGTCTACGTCCACTGTATCACTGACGGGAGCGATGCGCCGTCCCATGACGGAATATCATATATTGAGGAGCTCCGTGCCAGGATGAGGGACCTGGCGATAGGGGAGATAGCTTCCGTATGCGGCAGGTACTATGCCATGGACCGTGACAATAATTTCGAGCGGATAAAAAAGGCATACATGTGCATGACTGCCGGAGAGGGCTTTAAGGCTGCCAATCCGGCCGAAGCCGTGCAGACGGCCTACGACAAGGGTGAAACGGATGAGAACATCAAGCCCACGGCCATTGTAAACGGCGGTGTGCCCGTCGGATCGATAAATGATGATGACGCAATAATATTCTTCAACTACAGGCCGGATCGTGCAAGGGAGCTTACAAGGGCCTTCTGCGATAATGAATTCAGAATGTTCAAGAGGGACAGGAAGCTTAGTGTACGGTTCGTTAACCTGACGGACCCGGATCCTTCCATCTTAAATAAGTTCGTTGCATTTGATGCTTCACCGATCGTCAATTCCTTCGGTGAATATATTTCGCAGCTGGGTCTTAAGCAGCTTCGAATCACGGAGTCGGAAGCTTCCCCTACGGTAACATATCTCTTCAACTGCTGGGTCAGGGAGCCCTTCGATAATGAAGAAAGGCTTATAATACGTTCCATTAAGGATGTGGAATCCTACGCCGACCACCCTTATATGAATGCCGAGGCCGTGACCCAGAGGCTTATAAACGAGATAGATGACGGACTGTATGACTTTATCCTGTGTGATCTTCCGAATGCCGATGTTGTGGGGCATACCGGCAGCATGAAGGCAACGAAGAAGGCCCTTAAGGGACTGGATAAGTGTCTTGCGGCCATCATGGAAGCGGTTAAGGATAACGCAAGCACATTGCTTGTATGTTCAAGCCACGGTAAGGCAGAGGAGATGTATGATGATGAGGCGGGCGCCCCGATCATGAGAAATACCATGAACCCGGTGCCCTGTGTGCTGGTTGACGATTCAAGACAGTTAAGGCTCAAGCCCGTCGGCTCCATGGCGGATATAGCCCCCACCCTTCTTGAACTGATGGGGCTTCCGATCCCTAAGGAGATGACGGGAAAGTCACTGATCATAAAATAAAAATGCTTGACAGAATGTATTAAGGCAGCCCATTAGAGGCTGTCTTTTTGTTCGTGGGAATAAAGTGTCTGAAAAATATATGCAATATACACAAATGGAGCAAATATATTTGGCTTATCTGCCGAAATTTGCAAAAATTAGTTGCTAAAAGGCCCTGAATTTATTAAAATATTGATTAAGTGAATGCGGGGGTTACAATCCGCCTTCCACAAAATACTATATATGGAGGACACAATTTATGAATGTTTATACCGGCGACAAGATCAGAAATGTCGTACTGTTAGGCCATGGAGGCTGCGGTAAGACCACTCTGGTCGAGGCTATGGCTTACCTTTCCGGGATCACAACAAGAATGGGTAAGGTAAGTGACGGAAATACCATCAGTGACTATGACAAGGAAGAGCAGAAGAGGCAGTTCTCAATTAGCACATCGGTTGTTCCCATCGAATGGGAAGGCAATAAGATAAACGTCTTGGATACCCCGGGTTATTTTGATTTCGTAGGTGAGGTTGAGGAAGCGGTTGCAGCCGCGGCCGGTGCCATCATTGTTGTAAACGGTAAGGCGGGTATCGAAGTAGGTACCGAGAAGGCATGGGAGATGTGCGATAAGTACAACCTGCCCAGGATCATCTTCGTTACCGACATGGATGTTGACAATGCCAGCTTCAGGCAGGTCGTTGAGGACCTTACGGCCAGGTACGGCAAGAAGATAGCTCCCTTCCATC
>DFKQ01000036.1 GCA_002373875.1 Lachnospiraceae bacterium UBA3641 | reverse complement strand
CTGCAAAAGGCTCACGACTTCGACATGCACAGTCGAAGGAAACTGATCGATGGCGCATATTCGGGTCGGCTTATAGCCACAGGCGGTAAGCATCTCAAGATCACGGGCAAGGGATGTGGGCTTGCAGGAGATATAGAGGATGTTTTCCACTCCATAATTTATGATCTTCTTAAGAGCCTTGGGGTTGACCCCGTCACGAGGGGGATCAAGAACGATCATATCGGGTTTATCCTCTATCTCATCAAGTACCTTAAGGACATCACCTGCCAAAAACTCACAGTTATGTAAACCATTTAGCTCTGCATTCTCTTTTGCGGCCTCCACAGCTTCTTCCACTATCTCTACTCCGACTACCTTATTTGCGACAGGGGCAAGAAGCTGGGCTATGGTACCTGTACCGCTGTAGAGATCGTATATTACCCCCTTATTAACATTATGTAAACCCAATGCATCCATACCTTCCATTCCGACAGTATGAGCCGCACAAGAAAGCACATATTCCCTCGCTGTATCGTACAGGACTTCTGCCGACAATGAATTGGTCTGGAAGAAGGAGAAGGGTGATATCTTAAACTTAAGTCCCAGAAGCTCCTCATAGAAATGATCCTCACCGTATAATATGTCCGTTTTATCGTTCTTGATCGTATCAGATAAGGAGTCATTAACTGTATGCAGGATACCGGCATAGGAGCCCTTAAGCTTACCCTCCCTTTGTATGGTTAACATAACTTCCAACCAGTCATCTATAAGCGACACTTCCGTACACATAGTCGGAGCCGGTTCCCGGGATGAAGTCACCAGATCGACCAGTATTTCGCCGGTCCTGACAGCCTTGCGCACCAGCAGGTGTCTGAGATAGCCTTCATGGGTGAGCTTGTGATAATAGGGAGTTTCCTTTCCCCTGAAATAAGCCAGTGTTTCACTTAATATTATCCTGTAGTCCTCATCAACTATCCTGCAGTCCCTGACAGACAGAACATCATAAAAGCTTCCTCTTTTATGTAAACCAAGCTCCAGCTCTCCCCCCTTACTCGAATCACCGAAGGAGAACTCCATTTTATTTCTGTATCCAAGCTGCACGGGACTTGCCTTAATGCCTTCAAATACCTCCTCAAGGTTGGGAACAACAGGGGCAAGGAGTGATTTTACCTGGCCTTCCTTTAATTCAAGCTGCTTCTCATACGGCAGGTTCTGATAGGTACACCCGCCGCATATACCGAAGTACCGGCATGCCGGTTCACATTCATCGGGTGATTTGGCAAGGACTTCTATAAGGCGGCCTTCACACCGCCCTCCCTTTTTCTTATTCACGACAAACGAGACCCTCTGCCCGTTGACAACGTTTTTGACAATGCATACCTCTGACCCGTTATCATCAATTGCACTGACCTCACCTGTCTCCTTATCGATCTCGCCATCAACACGGACCACTCCCTTATTGGGAAACTTAATCTCCGTGACGGTCCCTGAATACATATGTCCCTTTTTCATTCTTTTCTCCTGTTACTGATCGTTTCTTAAAATTAAAGCAACTATTCGGAACAAGCTCAAAATGCTTTGCATTTTTCGCTGCTTTGTCTTCATCCTTATTCTTGACCTTACCGGCCATGTATTATACACTTCTAATCGGGCTGATAAAGCGTAAACACTTATACGTATAGTGAACGAATTTAATTCGTTCACTTTGCGCCGATTGCGAGGCATCGCAGATGCCCTTCCTATCGCAATCGTGTGCATCGATTTATTATAGTAAACGAAATTATTTATTTCGTTTACTATAACTTAATCCAACCCCGAAAAGGAACAGATACAGCAGGCATTACCGATAAAAACATGAATACTAAAAAAAATGCAAACAACACAACTTCATCCGGAGAACGCTTCCGCCTTCTTGATGCCTTCCGCGGTTTTACGATGATAAGCATGGTCTTCTACCATACATGCTATGATTACTTCGTTGCCTTCGGCAAGAACACCGGCTTCCTTAAGTCGACCGCTTCCTTCTTCTGGCAGCAGTCGATCTGCATCTCCTTTATTCTTTTATCCGGAATGGTCTGGCCCCTTGGGAAAAAGCATGCCGTAAAGCGCGGGCTCATCCTGATCCTTCTTGGCTTTGTCATTACCCTCGTAACCGTAATGTTTATCCCGTCGGAATCGATCTATTACGGGATCCTGACCTTCATGGGTATCGCGACCCTGTTCATGATCCCCATCGACAAGGCCTTTGGCTTAAATCAAAAATCCGGTAAGAACAATCCTGTCCTTACCGAACTTATTCACGTTATGATAGCATTTATTCTGTTTGTTCTTACGAAGCATCTGCCAAACGGCTATGTAGGAACGAGGAGCCACATACTAATAAGGCTGCCTCAGACACTCTACACCATCCCTGCCCTTGCTCCGCTTGGCTTACCCACACCTGACTTCAGGTCCTCCGATTACTTCCCGGTCGTTCCATGGATCTTCATGTATATCCTCGGCTACCATCTGGGAAAGCTATTGCTTGACAATGACACCTTTAAGAAAGTCGCTGCCTGCAGGGTTCCCTTCCTGTCATGGCTTGGTACCAAAAGCCTGTTGGTTTACATAATTCACCAACCTGTCTGCTTCGGACTTGTCTGGCTTATATGCCGTAATTAGCCTTACTTATCACTCCTCTTCATTCTCGAAGAAGTCATCATCAAAGTCATCATCGAACTCATCATCATAATCTTCATCAAAATCATCAAGATAATCCGGTGTGAAGTAGCAATAGAGTCCGTATACTATGGCTGCTATCGCAACGATGGAAACAAGGATAGTGCACACAATGAGTACAACGTTGGTCTTCTTCTCCTCTTCTTCCTTCTTCCTTAAGATCTCACCGGCCTTGACTACGTTCAGTATCTCGTTAGCCTTACCCATGGCTTCCGAAGCCTTAACTGTATTAACAAGCTCGTTTAAGTTATCTAAATTCATGATATCCATACCCCGCTCTCCTGTTAAATTTGCGTAACTATTCTGACATTACCTGTTCTGAACGGTTACTAACCTGACACATATTGAGTATACTATATTTTATTTAATGTAACAAGTAACAAGATGTATGTTTCTATATTCGCTTAAGCTTGGCGAAACCGGCAAACATCTTTTTAACTCCGTAGCCGGCGAAATCTACCGTAACCTCGTAGTCCCTGGCCCCCTTCTCTATTGCCTTGACCACTCCTTCACCAAATTTCACATGCCGTACCCTGTCACCGATCCCGTAGTCAAGGCTTCCTGTCGTTCCAACATCCTTCCCGAGTGAGATGGAGGGTTTTACGGTTTTTGCAGCCTTGTTGGCCGAAGCTATGAAGGGCTTGGCATATGCATTCCTGTCTCTTGCCGATAAAGCCGAAGGCTTCACAGGGATTCCCGTCGCAAATGGAAGACCGCCTGCAGGACCGGACGGATATGAGGCCCCTGAATACGGCTTACGGGCAAACACTTCTTTTGTGTAGCCTTCATCCGCAGGATCTACCCGGTCCTGCATCCTTATCCGGTTGCCCGGAACCTTAAGATCGAGCAGCTGCGAAGGTATCTCCTTAATAAATCTCGAAGGTGCATTATACTGGGTCTCACCTCGAATCATCCTCTGCCTTGCACAGGTTATGGTAAGCTCATCCATAGCGCGGGTGATACCTACATAACACAGACGCCTCTCCTCTTCAAGTTCGGAAGGATCATCACTGGTTATGTTCATATAACTGGGAAAAACACCGTCCTCAAGTCCTGTAAGGAATACATGCGGGAACTCAAGTCCCTTGGCACTGTGCAGGGTCATAAGGAGCACCTTGTTCGAATCCGAATTGACGCTGTCTATATCGGCTACCAGCGCCACTTCCTCAAGAAAACCCGACAGTGTGGCCGGCGAATCCTCTTCCTCCGTATGCTCATCCTCATATGCTACAACCTTATTTATAAGCTCCTCTATATTCTCGATCCTTGCCTCCGCATCCTCCTTGTCATCGGCGTCCATGCTCTCTATATAATCCGTGGTATCAAGTACATCCTGCACAAGCTCTTCAAGTGATATGTACGGAAGCTTACTCCTGAATACCTGTATCATGTTTATGAAGGCATTAAGCTTACTGCTGCTCTTCCCGATACCTGGTATCCCTTCGGCCTCCTTAAGGGCATCGTAAAAGGTTATATCATGCTCGTTGGCGTAGCCCTGAACCTTATTGATCGTGGTAGCGCCTATGCCCCTTCTGGGAACATTGATTATCCGCTTTACCGCAATATCATCCCTTGCATTATCTATCGTCTTAAGGTAGGCAAGAATATCCTTAATCTCCTTCCTTGCATAGAAGTTAACACCTCCGACCACGTCATAGGGAATGCCGCTCAGGATAAGCTGCTCCTCCAGTAATCTTGCCTGGGCATTGGTCCTGTAGAGGATGGCGCAGTCCCTGTAATCGTACTTGTTGTCCCTCTTACCCTTTATGATGGAATCAACTACGAACTCTGCCTCTTCATAAGCAGAGTCACACTGGCGGAAATGAATGGCCGCTCCATCCCCCTTGTCGGTCCACAGGGACTTCTCCTTCCTGCCCCTGTTATTGCTTATCACGGCATTGGCCGCATCAAGTATCGTCTGGGTAGACCTGTAATTCTGCTCAAGCTTTACTACCGCCGCATCGGGATACACCTTCTCAAAATCAAGTATATTCCTGATATTGGCACCCCTGAACTTATAAATTGACTGATCGTCATCGCCCACAACACAGATATTGCGGTACTTATCCGCCAGGAGCTTAATAAGCTCGAACTGGACAGTGTTCGTATCCTGGTACTCATCCACCATGATGTACCTGAACCGTTCCTGATAGGATTCAAGTATATCGGGCCATGCCTTAAAGAGCTCAACCGTTTTAAGAAGGAGGTCATCAAAGTCAAGCGCATTGCTCTTCTTAAGCTCCTTCTCGTATTCGGCATAAACCCGTGCCACCTGCTCCATGCCATAATCACCGGCAGCTTCAAGCTTAAGGTCCGCCGCTGTCATGAGCTCATCCTTGGCATGGGATATGGCTGATAAAAAGGCCCTCTCAGGCATCTGCTTGGTATCGATCTGAAGTCGCTTGCAGATACCCTTCATCACCGTTTTGGTATCATCGGTATCGTATATTGTAAAGTTGGTATCATACCCTATCTTATCGATATATCTTCTGAGTATCCTTACACAGGTTGAGTGAAATGTGGCCACCCATATACTCTCAGACCCATAGCCCACCATGTCATCAACACGCTGTCGCATCTCACCCGCAGCCTTATTGGTGAAGGTTATGGCCAGTATATTCCATGGATTCACGTTACAGTCCTCGATAAGGTAGGCTATCCTGTTAGTAATGACCCTGGTCTTACCCGAGCCGGCACCAGCCAATATAAGAAGCGGCCCCTTGGTATGAAGGGCCGCTTCCTTCTGTTTATCATTAAGCATATCGATTACATTGCTCATTCTTCCTGTTCCTTAAGCCTTCCCAGTACCATGTCATATCCGTCGTTGCCGTAGTTGAGTGAACGGTTGACCCGGGAGATGGTAGCGGTGGAAGCGCCTGTCTTCTCGGCTATCTCGATATAGGTCTTCTTCTCCCGCAGCATCGTTGCAACTTCAAACCTCTGCGATAACGATAGTATCTCGTTTATGGTACAAATATCTTCAAAAAAAATATAACATTCTTCCCTGTCTTTAAGCTGCAGGATCGCATCAAGCAGGTGATCCACAGCTTCAGTTCTTATTTTCGGATTCATTGATATGCCGATTCCTCCTAATATGTAATGCCCCCTCATATCCATTCGGCGGCCAATCGTCGGAATCATCCTGAATTCTGCTTCGCAGAATGATTCCTCCTAAGATGTTATCCCAAGCCTCTCAAACAGCTTGGTAAGCGAAGCACCGTCAAGGATAAGGAGCATGTTGCTTGTAAGCTTCTCATCCCCCATGATGAACTGCTCATCAATGACCAGTATCTTATCACCAACCTCGGCATACTCCTTAAGAGGTATCTGCAGGATCTCTTCAATGGTATTGACATGATATTCGGGAGTCATTATGTCAACCTTCATATTTGAGAGAGAGGCAAGGGCATTGGCATAGGCGCCTGATGTTATGTTACCCATCTCGGACAATACCGACAGATCCATGTCGTTAAGATCCTTAAGCGTCGCAAGCTCCTTGGGATAAAAGGTGTTGATTATTCTCTCGGCGAACTGCTTCTTGACAATGTGGAACATCATCCCCGTAAGGTCTTCCTTAACTCCGATCCTGATACCCAGAACCTCACTCTCACCGCCGCCAAGGAATTCCTTAACCGATTCAAAATCAAGAAACCTGATGCTTGGAACCGTCATATCGACAAAGGTATTAAGCAGCATCGCCAATGCCGTACAGGCATTACCCGAACCGATATTGCCTATTTCCTTAAGAACATCAATCTGCATTGCACTGAAGTTGTTATAAGTACCCATACACGGTAAATCCTTTCAGAAATGATATACTTTAGTCTACCATAATTTCACAGTACAATCAATGTTTATACAGGCTTATATCTTTAAAAATTGCATGACGGCAGGAACAAAACAACACTTATTATCGGCACTTCAACTATTGCACACGGCATAAAACCTTACTATACTGAAATTTAAAGGCAAAATGACGGATAGGTTTCCACTGAATAAGAGAGGTCAAAATGGAATCGTATATTTTCTTTAAGAATCTTGCAATAATAATAATATTCGCGAAGGTATTCGGTATCCTTGCGCGCAGGCTCAAGGCACCTCAGGTTGTAGGTGAGATAATAGCCGGACTTATCATCGGGCCCAGCATACTCGGTCTGGTGGAACCCACGGAATTTCTTAACAAAATGGCGGAGATAGGGGTTGTACTCCTTATGTTCTCAGCCGGCCTTGAAACCGATCTTAAGGAACTTATGAAGACCGGACCCATTGCATTTCTTATCGCATGCGCCGGAGTGTTTGTCCCCCTTGCAGGCGGCTGTCTGCTCCATATGGCCTTTTACGGCTTCAGCCCTATACATGATCCTGATTTCGTCACATCACTTTTTATCGGTGTTATCATGACCGCTACCAGTGTAAGCATCACCGTCGAGACTCTCAAGGAACTGGGATATTTAAAGAGCCGTGTGGGAACCACAGTCCTTGCAGCGGCGATAATCGATGATATTATCGGCATTATAGTTCTGACCTTTGTGATCGGGATGAAGACACCCGACACCGGAATGGGACACGTAATATTCGAAACTCTTCTCTTCTTTGTTTTTTCAGGCGTTGTCGGCTTCCTGTCTTACAAGGCTTTCAAATGGGTAGACAAAAAATGGCCGCATACCAGGCGCATACCCATTGCCGGACTTGCCTACTGCTTTGCCTTTGCTTATATAGCAGAAAGATACTTCGGTATCGCCGATATAACCGGTGCTTATTTCGCCGGAATAATTTTATGTTCAATAAAGGATTCTGACTATATAGCCGAGAAGATGGACATCAATTCATACATGCTCTTCGGTCCCATATTCTTTGCAAGTATCGGCCTTAAAACAGATATTGCCGATTTTTCGGCTCAGATCCTTTGGTTTTCCATTGCATTTGTTCTCGTAGCGCTTCTGACAAAAATAATCGCCTGCGGAGCTGTTGCAAGATTATGCAGGTTCTCCGCAAGCGATTCGTTGAAGATCGGTGTAGGGATGATGACAAGAGGTGAAGTTGCCCTCATCGTATCCCAAAAGGGTCTGTCGGTAGGTCTTCTTAAGCCTGTTTATTTCACAAGCGTTATTCTTCTTATAATCGTTTCATCAATCGCAACACCGATAGTGCTTAAGTACCTCTTTACCCGTTCCGCATCGCAAGCATCATAGCAATCTGGAACGACAGGAGTGTAAGATACATGATATCGTCTTCATCCATCCGGCTGACAACAAGCCCGTAAACCATATCCTCATGGTGCATATCCACGAAGCAGTAACGGTCACTCTTATCATCCCCGTATTCGGAGGTATAGTACAGAACCGTCTTCTCCTTAGTGACCTCGGGGCGTTCATTCACAGGATATATCCTTACCCCTCCCTTTCCTGTCCTTGATGCCGTAAGTCTCAGTACTGCGTCATCGAATTTACCGGGGCCGTCCTTACGGTCCATAGGTTTATCATACAGGAATATGTACACATCCGACTTGTCGGCATAACTGATCTTTTCAAGGGCCGCCGTAAACATTGCCCCCATATCATCGCTGACAAGGGACATATTCCTTGCAAGGAGGGACAGCTGCAGGGCCTCCGTCTCATACTTGTAGTTATCCGCATTCGCTTTATACAATATATGATTCTGAATATATTTCATACCCTCGACCATGATATCCGACATAAGGACCATGCTGTTCTGATCATCCGATGAATGGATAAGGGATGACAGGTAATCGGAATATGCACGCAGCAGTGCGTAGGGAGAAATATATTTCGAGTAGGGGGAATCAAGCAGCCTTCGAAGCTGTTCCACCACCATCTCGGAATTGATCGTCTCCTTGACGAAGCCGTTCACAATAAGGGCATCCTTGTATATGCTTTCATAAAGAATGTCATATATCTTATCACCGATCTCGTCCTTAACATTACTGGTAAGGATCTCTTCACGCATGAGCTCGGCTATCTTGATCGAATAGAATTCCGGCTGGGTGCGCTCGGTATCGTTCATCGGAAGATATCTGTGGTGTTTACCGTAATTGCATCCGCAGGATGACCTCTTTTTAAGATGGTTCGGAGCTATTCTCCCATCTATTATGCCATCCCTCAGAAGAGTCAGTATACTTTCAACCGCTGTGTATCCGGTATAGAAGAAATCCTGAGCGATGGTGGTAAGCGGCGGATCGGAAGATACGGCACGTATGTCATCATCATAGCCGGTCACGGCTATTGCATTCTCCGACAGTCTGGGATTTCCTATAGTCATTCCCCTTCTCTTAAGGACCTTGTACACGGCATAAGCCATCATATCGGAGGCGCATACTATAACCTCGGGCTTCTCATTCCTGTCAAGCAGCTCCTCTATCTCAGGCTCGCATTCCTCGATGAAGTGACCATCGGTCATCATTTCGGGTGTCAGCCTGATACCGTTCTCCAAAAGGACATCCTCAAATGCCCTCTGCCGTTCAACAGCTTCACGGTTGTCAGCCCGTCCGCCCACATAAAGGAACTTCTTATATCCGTGGTAGTCAACAAGATGTTCCACAACCAGGCGCATGCTGTTATAATTGTCATTTATTATATAACCCGTATTTTCCTTATCGGTGAATTCCTCCATAAGGATATATGGTATATCGGCATATGCATCAATAAAGCGGGCTCTTTCATCCTTATCCATAAAAATGCAATGAGAACCGAAGGATATGATCATCCCGTCCAGCCCATTAGCTCGCACATGGTGGCGGATCAGTGCGTTTAAATAATCATGATCCGCGTCAACCGCTCCCCCGTCCATAAAATTATAAGACAGCTGAGACCCGGCAAAAACAACAAGATCAATACCAAGATCCGTTGCCGCCTGGTATATTCCGTTAATTATCTTTCGCATATAGGGGGCGATTGCGCTTCCTATAAGAACTCCGATGCTTTTGCGATTATTGGTCATCATGTCTCCCTTTATACTTATTCCTTTGCGTTTTTAAGAGGACATATCTTATAGACCAGCATGTATTCATTAAGGTTGCTCTTCCTGTAGAAGCTCATGCGCA
Source organism: Lachnospiraceae bacterium UBA3641 (assembly GCA_002373875.1). Classification (GTDB taxonomy): domain Bacteria; phylum Bacillota; class Clostridia; order Lachnospirales; family Lachnospiraceae; genus UBA2868. The sequence goes on along the minus strand of DFKQ01000036.1, from coordinate 5,129 downwards.
CACGTTCCAGCACCTTAACCGCATTCTCATAAGAATCAACCGGGAACATTATCGCATACTGGTCATCCGAATACCTGCAGATAGAATCACCCATTCTGAGTTCATGCTTGCAACACTCAAGGAGCGCTGTCATGGCCCGCTCGTTCTTAAGAGGCTCATGCCGGTCGGTTCTCCTGGACCTTAATGTTGCCATGGTCAGGAACATGGTCTCACCGGTACGCATCAGGAGCCTTCTCTGCAGCCTGTATACCTCACGGAACATATCATATTCACATACAAAAGCAGTATTCTCAGACGCATCGTATTCCATCTCTTCCCTGACACCGCCGATGATACGATCCATTTCCTTGGCCGCTTCACGGAACATGTGATACTCATTAAGCTCGGCTTCCGTCTCAAGGCCCTTCTGCATGGCGAGGTTCATCTCATTTTCTATATCCAGGGATACGGGAATGAATTCCTGAACAGCATTGCATACATCAATGATCGCCTTATAATCATTCTTGGCCTTAAGGAGCTGAACGAGTTCAAGAGCAACCCTTATATAAAGGTCCCTAAGCTCAACCGCCTTGGGAACAACCCAATGCTCGGTATTTGAATCCGGAAGAAGATTGCCTGTGTAATACTCCATTGCCTTACGCAGAAGCAGCTCCTTCTTCTCATCCGACCCTATGGTCTCAAGGGCCTTTCTGGAAGCATCCTCGAAATCATATATATCTATTGATATATCCAGATCCGGATTCCACTGATAGGCACCCCTTCTGCTTATGATAGAGTTGTCAAGCTCATTTATACCGGTATTCTCGATAAGGTTCCTGTACCGGTATAACAGGGTCCTCAGAGCGGTTCCGGGATTGGCATAGTCCTCGCCCGACCATAGCAGCTCAAAAAGCTCCTTATGAGAGATAGCCTTCTCTTTATTCAGCAGTAAATAACACAAAAAAAGCTTGGTCTTCCTTGTATTTGAAAGATTTTCCAGTATTGGCTTACCATTTTTGTAAATTCCGAAGCCGCCAAATAACGTGATCTTTACGTCCGTAGCCATATTTAATGTTTTCCTCCGTTCAGTATAATATGTCACAAACTATGCTAATTATGATTTTATCACTAGGTGATGTATAATGCAAGGTTTTTTTTCCCGGCAGTCATTCCATCAGAGCCCCTATATAATCGCTCACTCCCGGCACGCTGCCGTCCCGGCTCCTGTCTGCCGCCTCTTCTGCCAGAAGCCTGCTTACAACCTCCCTGCTTGACACAATATTATTATTTCCGTAGATATATATCCTGTCACCCGAGATTATCAGCCCTTCAACATTGCAGCCCGCTTCTATTATCACATTACCGCCGGTGACTATGACTCCGGTAAAATCACTTGTTACGGTAACATCCTCATTCGAGACTATCTTTTGGACGCTTCCCGTGTATGATCCGTCTTCGCGGCTGTCATAAACTGAGGAAATATCATCAATGCGTCCCGCAACCGAATTTATTGTCCTGATTATACCGTTATAGTGATCCTCATCCACGAAATCCGTTGACCCGTCCCTTAAAAAGCTGTATCCGTTAACCGTATATTCGGTCTTACTCGGGTAATTCTCTATATCGTTGATCGTATTCGCATAGATCGATATGAGGTCATCGTCGCTGCCGAAAAGAACGAAGGCCCCCTTTAAGTTAATATCACCGGTTGTGATCAGGCTGTCCCCATAAACTGCTGCCTGGGTGGTGAGGAAGTTGATCCCCCCGTAAGGATCCTTCTCCCCGTATATGACTTCCGCTTCGCGACCCTCCTCAAAGTCATGTGTTCCCGCGTACATGCTTCCGACAAATGATGATGTCTGCCCGGTTATATATATTCCCTTCATGCTGATAAGGGAATAATCAAAAAAGTTCCCACTCTCGTCAATAAAAGATACCTCCGGCGGATCTATGTCAATGGAATAGGTCTTCTCTCCCAGCACGGAATTACCCTTTATGTAACTGATGATCACATTGTCCAGGCTGTACTTGTTTATCCTGCATTCAGTCTCATCATAATCAAGGGATAAATCCGGCCCTTCTGCTGAGGATATCCTGTACTCCACATCGTCCTCCCTTGGTAACAGCCGTTCAAGAAGGCCGGTCATCGAACCTTCCTCCCGATCATACATTTCATTAAGAGAAGCTATGTATTCCCGGTAATAGGCCGGCTTTCTGCCTGTATTCAGTTCCTCAACCGATGCCCCTTCTTCATTTTGAAGCTCAGCCAGCATATCTGAATACACATCCCGGGCAAGGCTGTCACTTAAGGATTGAACCTCCTGCCTTAAAGAATCAGCCGTTTCATCAAGGGCTCTATCCACCAAAACCTCTGTCCTTTGCCTGATAATCTTATTCGTTATGTCAACCAATCCGGAATAAACAAATACCACCGCAACAGCGGTGATACCCAGCAAAAACAGTGAAATTATCGCCTGTTTAGAATTACTTCCATGCATCATAGCGTATTCACCAGCTCGAACAGCTTAAGCATGGGCGACAGCATCGACAAAAGCAGGAGCATGACCACAACCGCCATGACCGCGATCGATACGGGCTCCCTGCGGGCGATCCTCTTTGATGCTTCACGCCTTGCTTCCTCTTCATAATAATCAGCGACATTCATAAGCATCCTTGGTGTGTCCCCCATCTCTTCTCCCACAGACACCATCTGAAGGATCATTATCGGGAAGAAATCAAACACGCACAGGGCATTAGACAGGGTCGAGCCTGCTGCCGAAGCATTGGCCGCATCAAGCAGCCCTGTCGTAATAAAAGGATACTCCTTAAAGGAATGCGCTGTTACAAAAAGAGCATCCTTTGTTGCAACACCTACGGTAAGCAGCGCGTTCATATACCTCGCGAACCTGGCATAGGCATTAAATCTCTTATATGAGCCCGATGGCATAGACATCTTCGCAAGCCAGGGCCCGAGCATGTCCGCACTGCTAAGCTTCCTGATGATAAAGATCGCAAGCAGGATAAGGAAGATGATCAATAAGATAAGCCACCATATCCCCTTAAAGGAATCGGCTGCCGCAAGAAGCGCCTTAGAAAGCGCCGGAAGCTCATTTCCGACACCTTCAAACACTCCTGCCAGACCGGGGTAAACAACGAACAACATCACAAGCACTACAACAGCAGAGCAAACAGTAGTCAGAACCGGATAAAAGACGCTCGTCCTTTCCATCTCCCTGCGTTCGTCTTCTTTTCCATATATATCACCGAACTTCTTGAAGGCAAGCGGTACCATATCATTCTTCTCGGCCGCCGATATTGCTATTGTAAGGGCAAAGGGAAAGCAGGCACAGTCAGTCATGGCGCTTGACAGATCTTCGCCGTCCTTAATGCTGTCATACATCTTCACAAGCGCTTTCTTAAGGTCTTCATTTGTCGTCTGGGAAATAAGTATACGTATGGTAGCAATGGTTGAAACACCGGATTCGGATATCGCATGAAACTGCAGGCACATATCCCTGAGATCCTTAAGGGGTATTGTACCGCGTGATTCCTCTCTGGATATCTCAATCTTCTCAAATTCCGCCTTCTCGACAAGAGTGTATGCATCGGTTATCTCAGGTCCGCTGCGCCTGATCCCGGAAGCTTCTTCGGGAACCAGGCTCCCGGTTTCTTCCTTCTCATCCCTGTCTTCCTCATCTTCAACCTTCGCCGAAGTGAACTCACTCCAGTCCCCTTTAGGCTCCTGCTTATACAATTCCTTGCCGGACAGTGCCTTATTTTTACTTTTCCGCCGTTTTCTCTTTTTATCCTTTTTATCTTCCTTCGGCGCAGGCAGTTCAGCCAGCTCAGATTCTATAAACTCAAGCTCCGGATCATCACTGCTGCGATCCTTGTCGGCATTGAGAACAGCGGCGGGATCACCTATATCAAGATTATTAAAATCAAACTCTTCGTTCATTTAGTAATCCGCTCCGTTTACCGCATTACCGGAAACCACGGCTATCTCACCGCGGCTGAGCACAGCTTCCCTCAGGGCAGGCACAAAGGAAGCATAATCAACCATGCTTATGTCAAGATCCACTTCCTCATCAACTCCCTTTATAAAACCGCGTTCCGTATACTGCCATATAGTGAAGTCATACATGAAATCATTCTCTTCAAGATACTGGGGCGCCCAGAAATCATATTCCTGCAGCTTCTCGTAATCAAGCTCCCGCCTTATCCAGTTCTCTGACGCATATATCATCGGGTAGTAACCCGCTTCCTTTATCTTCTCACAAAAAGCTACGCACATATCACTGCGAAGGTCTTCCTCTATCTCCTCTATATTGGTCCTTGCTCCCTTCTCGGACACGTACTCGGTATCAAAGGCTACAGGATAGGAGATATCGTAATCCCTGATAAGATCGATAGTAAATTCCGCCTCCCTTACGGCTTCCTCAACACTTACCGCCTGTGTGAAGAAATAAACCCCCATAGGTATTCCGTATTCATTACAGGCTCTGGCATACTCATCGAACTTCTCATCCTTGACAAGTCCCCCCTCCGAGTAGCCCCGGTATCCGCATCTTAACATAACGAACTCGACTCCGGATTCCTTAAGTGCCGCAAAATCGACATTCTCCTGATGATAGGAAAGATCCACGCCAAGATGCGACAGCTTGTTTCCTTCATCATCATGATATGCCATATATCCGTCTTCTATATAAAAATTCTCAAGTTTATAGGAATTAACCGGTATCTGTCCCAGTATCCTCTCCCTTGCGGGTATATATACATTGGTCACATTGGCCGCTTCCTTATCGGACACGATCACCTTAGGCCTGTTTACGCTCTCCGTCTCCGTTTCGTCCTTCTCCGGCACGGATGCTTCTTCCCTGTCTGCATTCTTCGCCGCTTTTCTGTCTGCCGAAACTGACCCAATAAGGATTCCCGTTATTACTCCGAGCACAAATAATATTATACCCATAGCAAGCAGCACCATATATAGTTTAGTTCTGTTCTTCATTCTGGCCAATGCTTCCCCTATCCCCTCTTCAGCACAGCATTTCAATCATTTATTCTACATGAAAGAGTAGCTTTTTTCAACACAATCGAGTAGGAGGAATTTCTCACAAGTGAGAAATTCCGACCTCTCACACCACCGTGCG
>DFKQ01000079.1 GCA_002373875.1 Lachnospiraceae bacterium UBA3641 | reverse complement strand
AAGAAATCATAGAAATCTCCTCCCACCTCTTTGGCCGGATTCATGGAAGCGAACAGATCAAATTCATTCCTTTCGGGAAATGGCGGGAATATTCTCGGAAGCATATCTGCCTGAATCTGCGTGGCAACATTAAGCTCTGCGCTTATACGCTCCTTCTCGGCAGTGATCTTGGTAATGTTAGCAACATAATCAAGGATCTTCAGCTGCATGATCCGGGTCTCATTATACAGAGTCTCGATCTCATCCCCGCTATGGATATCCATTGAAATGACGCTTTCTTTGGAGTAACCTTCTTCTTCATCAGAAAAGGCCTTGGCGCCTTCCGTCAGCTGCTCGATGGGTTTTACAGCATATTTCCTTACCAGCATGATTCCTATAATTACGGTAAGTACGGTAATGACAAAACTGAAATTGATCATGCGGTAACGGAAATGATTTCTGTCAGCCATTACCTGATTCATGTCTATATCAACACCCACAGTGCTGACAGCATTTCCTGCGGAATCATATATGGGTTCGTAGGCAGAGCACACCCACTCACCACCCATATTGGATACATCAGGATCAATATGTACATTGGTGGTATACATGGAAAACTCCTCTGCGTTTGGTCCCACAAGTCCGAGATATTCTATTCCCTCAGGGGCAGAAACCAGATAAACACTGACAGATCCCTCAATTGAGTGAATATAGATATACTTAACATCCATATCCTTGCGGATCTGTTCCAATGAATTATAAAGCGTTTCAAACTGTTCCCGGACACCCTTTTTCTCAATATAATCCCAAACAGGCTCCCAATTACCGGTCTCCTCCGCTTCCTTTCGCAGCTCTTTGAACTCATCTTCCTCTACAAGAAGCCGCAGCCTCGCAACGAGATCACCGTCGACGGAATCCGCAACTGTAAGTGAAAGTTTTGAGGCGATCTCTTTATAATACTCATCCACCTTTGTTCCATGTTCTAACGTGCTGGTAAAAAACAGCGCGGCAGCAAGGATGAGCATAGAACACAAAACCATACCGCTAAGCTTAATTCCGAGACTCATCTTTTTCATACCTTAATCTCCCTTTTTTCTTTCTTATTTTTAATTCCATCCATTAACGATCCTGCAACCAGAAATACCAGACCTGATATAACAAGTGAAGCAGCCACAACGCTTAAGCCCGGACCGACTCCTACAAGAATTACATAGGAGAATACAAAAGGTCCTATGGCCTGCGCAACATTGACAACCAGATTATAGACTCCCAATGCAGGACCGACTCCGAATTTTTCCACTGCTTTAAGGTCCGTATAATATCCGGACTGAAGCGGAAGTCCAAAGCTGTCGGATATACCGAGAAGAGCCAGCGCCATAAACAGTGCCGGGATATTCTGCAGGTACACCACAATTACAAAGGCGACCGCATAGATCAGGGAGGCTGTAACCACTCCGATAGTTTTTCTTTTTTCTTTCGAGAAGAAGTTGGTCAGCACCCCGCCGAATGCCATAACAAAAATTCCGTTTACCAGATATGAATAACCGATATAAGTCTCGGATAATCCGTACCCGGCTCCTACTATAGGATACAGATAGTTCAGGAAATAGAAGCATATGGTAGTAGGTGTTACGATCAGAAGCAGGACCGCAATTACACGAATGTTAAGGCAGAACCGGATCGTCTTCAGGAAACCTCCCGATGTTTCCTCTTCTTCCTCTCCTTTTCCGGGATGGCTTAGATACTTTGATGTAATAAAAAACATTGAGACGGAAAGAATTGTGGAAACCACAAATACCATCTGGTAGTTCATCCAGTTTACAAGGAAACCTCCGAACACTACTCCGCAGTTGATGCCGTTAAGTTCAGCTATATTGTACTGCGAAAAGCCCAGATCCTTCTGTTCATCAGGCAGGTCGGTGATCCTCATATTGACCACCAGAAGGATAACACCCCAGCCTACGCCCTGAACCGCATTCCCAAGGATCAGCATCCAGATATTCGGAATGATCTTAAGGGCAAAGCCTGCGATAAACATCAGAGAGAATATCAGCATTGAGCGCTTTTCGCCTATCTTCTTTACTATCGTAACTCCGACCACCGAGAAAACAGCTCCGGTAATAACTTCCGCGGAAAGCGGAAGCGCAGCCATGATCTCGGGAGCAAATGACAGCCCCGAATCATTTTCAGCCACGTTCATGGCATACAGGGGCAAAAAGGCCGTTGGCAGGTTGGTGAGGAAAAATACCAGAAAGGAAACCATTCTCAGAACCTCCGGAGGAATTTCCTTCACATTGCCTGCGCCAAATGTTTTTTCCTTTTTATCGTACTCGGTAGTGCCTTTTACGAAATAGATTCCTTCCACTACCATAAGCATGACAACAACCGTGACCGCAAAGGTGTTGATGAGCGCATCCATGACCAGATGCCTAAGCTCCCGGTTAAAACTCGCAACATCGGTACCCACCTCAATGATACCTATGGCTGCGCCGTTTTCATCGAATATAGGATCATAAGTGAAAAGATACTCACCCTCAGCCGTGCTGCTCTGGTAGGTGATCCCCTTCCCTGTTGTCAATACCATCTCTTCATTTGATCCCTCATACTCCCAGTCATAGGGGTAAATCGCTCCGGTATTATCCTCAAGGCCGTAGCTTAAAACAATTTCTCCGTCAAGGTATTTGTACATCGAACAGTAGAGATCTTTCATAGAGTCCGACTCATTAAAAAATACACTTGTGACGACTTTACGTACAGACAGATATTCCGGCCCCATGAAATCCTCCGCCCTGTCGAGGCTTTGGAATTCTTCCTTGGGCAGCTGGTTGCGAACTGTCGCCGATGCAAGCTCTGCCCTTGAAAAGAAAGCATCTGTCATCCTTGTCCGAAATTCGGGGATCACCACGGCAAGGATTAAGACGGACAGCAGCATCGCTCCGGAAATAGCTCCCGCAATCATCTTCATATAGGCATTGCCATTCTTTATGATGAACATCGCAGCCAAAAGCAGGTAATTCAAAAGAAGCAGAACTACTACCGTTAAAGCTATTTTCGATAAAATAGCAGGGACTAAAAAGTTTAATCCTTTTTTACAGGAATCAAAATATTCGAACCGTGAATCTCCCAGATAATGACGGACGGTGTAATCAGAGGATGTTGTAAGAGAATTTACCGCGCTGATGTTATAGACGATCTCACGATCATAAAAGTCCAGATCCTCCGTGATATCGGAAATCGTACCGGTATTCGTATCTATGGAGAGTATACACCTTTGGCCAATGTCCGATACGTAGAGTTTACCGTCAAAAAAACTGATATCCCAGGGAATTGTCTGTTCCTTCCGATCCCTCGAAGAATAAAGCACCTCTTCTTCGCTGCCCCCATATCTTAAGATACGTCCGTCATAAGTACACAGGTAAACCACATCCGTTTCATCATCATATACAGCGCGGTGCAACATAGTACCGGCGTTTTCAAATGAAAAACTGCGCTCTCCCGTTCCCGGAGTTATCAGGCGGATTTCTTCTGCGGTCTTGTAGATATAAGAAATTCCGTCCTTTGTCGGAGACAGCCCTGCGATATGAGGCTGCAGCGTCCTTTCTGTATACATGTAATGCGCAAGGCTCTGAACAAGGTTTCCTTCTTCATCGCACTCAAGTACACTTTCCTCCGAAATGCGGATACCCTCTTCTATACGAACGTCATGGATATATATTTTGCCTTGTGAAGAAAAGACCTGCCTGATATCCGAAAACCAGCCATCAGATGCATCTTTCTTCCATTGCAGCACCCCGTCAGCCGAAACCTTTAAAAGCCTGGTGCCCGCCTGATCTACAATAAGATAATCTCCCCTCTCATCACAGGAGATGAACTTGGTATCCTCATAATAATAATCTTTGAACAGCCGTTCTCTTACATAATCCCATGTAAAAAAAAGTATTATCGAAAATATAAAAAAGGGAATCAAAGAAAAAAGCTGTATTTTTTGGTTTATTGGTTTATTCAATATATTCATACTTTATAATCATCTTCCTACATATCGGTATTCAAATCGTGGAATCCATTCATGAGGGGCCAGTCTTGATTTATAGGTTCTGATCCCGGGAACGCCCATATCCTCGCCAAGACTGATCCAATCATAATCTTTGAGGAACCTGTTTGCGCATTCCTGGTACATAAAAACTCCGATTCCCTTGTACCCGTCGCGGGTGTTCTGGAATTGAATAAGGGCTCTTTTGCCGTGGCGGGAGCCTATACAGTAGCCTACAGGTATTCCATCCACATAAACCATGATACCGAACCCGTTCATATCTTTGAGGACAGGCACGATCATTCTCACACAGTCCAGGGGACAACCGTAATTGCAGGATTCACACTCCGTCCGGCTGCACCATACTTCATCTATAAAGCCCTCAAGCTTTGGCAGATCAGACTCATCTATCTCTTTTACCTCGTAGTTATAATTCTTCCGGAAATATCTGCAATTCTGTCCGGACTTACCATGGAAGGATAAGAAGGCCTCCGCAGGGTATTCGTAATCATTCAGGTCGTCATTTTTCCACTGCTCCCATCGCGCGCCCGGAATACTGTCATAGTACGGTTTCATCCACTGCCGCATGTCGGTGATTATGACACGAAAATGCATCTTCCGAAAATCTTCCATAAGAAGCCTGAAGGCTTCTGCGATCCTTGCCTTGTCATAATAACCTATAAAAGGCAGGACCGTCATTCTGTCATCTGTAGCATCCCATCCCGCAAAGACCAGATAATCACCAAGAAATTTATAATAAAAAGTCAGGGCATTTCCCCAGGCTATCATAGCCATAAAGCTCATTGGCGAGGACCAGCTTCCCTGCATACTGTCATAGTACGGTTCAAACGTCGCCATATCCGATGGAGCGATCTGCCTGTATCCAAGCCCTAAAAATCTCTGCTTTTTTTCTTCGGGGAAAAAGAATAATTTATCCAGATACATAGTACTATCCTACCTCATTGATATCTGCAAGAATACGGTAATTCTCATGAAGTTCCTCGACAAGCGAAGGATCCCTCTTGGCTGCTTCCCTGATCATGGGTGCCACATGACTTATGCCCGAAAGTATCCTCTCATCATCCATCGGATAGACCTGAGGACACACATCTGAAACGGCAAAGTATAATCCCCCGCCGTCTCTTACAACATACAGAGGCCACAAGGCACATCGAAACGGTTTCTTATCCCCCAGGATGCAGCCGTTTTCAGAAAGACAGGGGCAGTGGTAAAGTCCATCCATGCCCTTTTCCATATCAAGGTAATAGAGCTCTCCACGCTTACTCCATCCAAAACGATCAGCTATTTTTGCCCGGTCCCATTCTTCCTGCGTAAAGCCGGGGGCGTCCCAGACATCACTGTCATCATACTCACAGCAGATTCTGCATGACGCGCATGTCTGTCCATCAATCAGTTTTTTTAACATAACAGTATTAATCCTTTCTGTCACTTCAGGACAATTCCCTGTTCCTTGTAGTACTTTTCCGCACCCTTGTGCATAGGGACACTGATACCTTCCGAGGCCTCCTTGGGGGTCAATCCATTAAGTCCTTTATGTGACGATGAGAGCAGCTCATTTTTTTCAAAGAAAGCCGACAAAAGCTCATAGACCTCCTCCTTTGGCATTCTTTCGGACGCTGTTAAAACGGCCTTTACGGACACAGTGGTCACATCCTCATCAAATCCTGAGTAAGTCCCTGCCGAAAGGATAGTCTCGCCGTAGAACCTGTACTTTGACTTAAGTGACGAAATGTGTTCATCATCAAGTGCCACCAATCGGATCTTCGTATCCTTCGAAAGATCCGTAACGGCCTTTGTGGGAGCACCCGCTATAATGAACGCAGCATCGATCTCCCCTTTCTTAAGGCTCTGGGCAGCTTCTTCAAAAGGCGCGTTTACTACGTTTATATCCTCAAAAGTCATGCCGTAAGCTTCTAAGATCTGCCTTGCATTTACTTCAACTCCGCTCCCCTCATCTCCTACACAGACATTTTTCCCCTTAAGGTCAGCAACTGTCTTTATGTTCGCGTCACATGTAACGATCTGGAGAGTCTCTTCATACAGGCATGCAATCCCGCGAAGCTTCTCATGAGCGTTGTCCCCATCAAAGAGGTCTGTGGCTGTGTAGGCATAATACAGTACGTCATTCTGGACAATCGCAAAAGAAGCTTCTTTGTTGTCAAGAAGCGCAATATTAGCCCTCGAACCTCCCGTCGAAAGGACGGAGAGCTCCGATCTTTTTAAAACAGGATTGAGTACGGTTGACATGGCACTGCCAACAGCAAAATAAGTTCCTGCAGTACCTCCTGTGGCAAGTACGGCTTTCTCCTTATTTACCGGGGATATCCCTGCGCATCCGCCAAGTAGCAGAACAAGTGATAACAAGACAGAAATTGTTTTCGTTTTTTTATTAAATCTCATAAGCAGTCTTCCCTTACATATGAAATTATTCCAGACAATAAAAAGTGCTCTGTAACTATTCGGAACAGACCCAAAATGCTTTGCGTTTTTCACTGTTTTGGATTCAGGTGCTTCTCGATCACAAGCTCGACCTTATTACGGGTAACACTGACCCTGACATCATCAGCCACCGCACTTATGAGTGATTCTCCGAGATTATCTGTACTATATTCATTATCGCTCAATGACCATTTGTATGACTTGTCACGTTCCTCGGTTGACTTGATCCCTATGATCATTATCTCCCGGATCTTATCTCCGAAATTCTTGACAGCTTCATTCCTGCCGCTGGTGGAAAGATTTAAAAGCTTCTTATATTCACCGCTCCCAAGCTGCGGCTGGAAGGATATATGTATTCTGTATATCACTCCGCTGCCTTCGATCCATATATTGAGAAGGGCTTCCTGCGTTATGTTCCTTACAACACCGATAGCTTCCTCCACAAGAAGGTCTATCCGTCTTCCTTCCCTGGCATCGAGCCGCTGTTTGTGTGCATAATGCCTGGCCTCTTCTATAACCTTGCTGATATCACGGCTTCCGCCCGGTATCTTTATGTTATTGGTCCTGAAAAACCTCTTGGACGGTGTGACTTTCTTACCGTGTTCCGCGGGAAGAGCCGCCTCTCTTTTTATACCTTCAAAGCTTACTACATTGAGGTAATTGTACGGAATTTCTATACCGTTCTTCTTGAAGGCTTCATTCACCCGGATATTTACATCCGTTACCGCCATGTAGCTGCTGGTGTTTCTGTCTATCCAAATTGTTGTATCAAGAATCAGGGCACTCTCGGCAAACTCAAGGAAATAAACAGGACCTGAATCCTGCTTGACTCCGTTGGCTGTAACACCCAATGTATAAGGGCTTTCAGCCACGCAATCCCTTATGACCTCGGCTGCTCTGACAACATCCGTATCATAGCTTACGGAATATTTTAAGTGAATCCCCCGTCTGTCCTCCATTTTATAGCTGGTATTGGTAACTGTTTTTGAATTCAGCTGGGAATTGGGGACTATGATCCTTATATCATCGTAGATCCTGATAACCGTGTGCCTAAGTGTTATATCCTCCACGATACCGGGCTGTTCACCCTCCACTATTATCCTGTCGCCGATCTCAAAGGGCTTGTTTATGCTTATCAGCAGTCCGCATATAAGATCGACAATGGCAGGTTGGGCAGCAAAGCCGACAATTGCAACCACAAGAGCCGATCCTCTGATCAGAAGCGTCTTAAAACTTGTGTTTGGATTAAATGCTTCAACTATGTTCGAAAGACACAGGACTACAACAATAAGCCTTATAAGCTGCAACAGATACTTCTTATGAAGGCTCTTAAGCTTCCTTTGCCTTTTCCTTATCAGGTAATCAGATACAATGATCACAAGCACGGCGACCACGATCTGTAGTATTATATGGATCATTTTGTCATTGCTCATAACAATTCACCTATAAGCCGGACCATTATCCGTTGATACTCTTCACTATTGTCAGGCAGTTCTTCCCGTTCCGATACTCATAATCGACCCTGTCCATACTCTTTTTCACCATGAAGATACCCAGCCCCCCTATCGGTCTGTCCTCTGCCTTTAGCGTGATATCCGGATCGGGCTTCACGAGAGGATCGTAAGGTACTCCTTCATCCATAAACGTAATGGTCACGGCCGTTTTATCTTCATTTTCATTAAATTGAAGGGTTGCCATACCCTCCTTCTGTCCATACGCATAACTGGCGATATTGACAAATATCTCCTCAACAGCGACATCGATCTGCATCTGAACCTTTACAGGGCAGTCAAGTTCTTCAAGCCCCTTATCCACAAAAGCAAGCACTTCATCAAGCTTATCGGTCCGTGCTTCTATTGTCAGTTCACTCATTTAAGCCTCCTTCCGCCGACAATTCTGACCGGATACGGATATACAAGAGGGTGTTCCATTGGAACACCCGGTCATGCGAAATCACTAAAGCTTATTCGATCGTCAGGATATCCGAAAAGCCGGTAACTTCGAAGATTTCCATTATATCATCATTGGCACCCCTTATAACCATACTGCCCTGCTTGTTCATGACCTTCTGGGCCGACAGAAGTACTCGAAGTCCTGCCGATGATATATATTCAAGATCCTTTAAGTTGAATATAAGGCTTGTTATACCATCTACTTCACCCTTGAGCTCTCCTTCCAGCGTAGGGGCAGTCGTTGTGTCAAGCCTTCCCTCAAGAATGAAGGTTAATTCGTTTCCGTTTTTCTCCTTATTGATATTAAGCATAGCCGTCCTCCTTTAAGAAATAATAAAATCTCATCTATTATACCATCTTTGTTTTATTTAAGAAAGCCGTTTATTATCTGTTCTTCAGCTTCTTCCTCCGAAAGCCCCAGCGTCATCAGCTTGATTATCTGATCTCCGGCGATCTTGCCTATGGCAGCCTCATGAACCAGAGAGGCATCCACATCATTGGCCTTAAGCCCCGGAACGGCAAGTATCCTGCCCCTGTCCATTATTATCGCGTCACACTCGGTGTGCCCGGAGCAGGGTGCGTTACCGTTTATGACGGCATCAAACTTCTGATACGAGGATCCTCTTGCAACCGATCTTGACACAAGGTCGGCATTTGAACCCTCTCCGTTGAGATCTATCGAGTAGGTACTTATTGCTTTCTGTTCATCATGTGTCATCAGTCTTTCACGGACCACAAGACCGGCACCGGCCTTAAGCTCCGCCTTCGTGACCCTGTTCGTATCATCAACGCCCTTGATCTGTACCATCTCAAGCTCCGCCGACGAACCCTCCTCCATATATATCTCCGTGACAGGGTTAAGTATTCTCTTACCCCGGCCATCACCGGATCCGTAATGCTTTTCCACATACTTGACCCTGGCGCCCTGTCCCACAAAAAATCTGTGTATGCCGTCATGCTGCGAATCCTGCACACCGCAGTTATCTATACCGCAGCCTGCGACTATGACGACATCGGAGCCTTCTCCGATATAAAAGTCGTTGTACACCGTTTCCTTTAAACCGCTCTCGGACAGAACAACGGGAATATGAACGCTCTCGCGCTTAGTCCCGGGCTTTATCCTTATGGTAAGACCGTCTCCCGTATCTCTGGGGATTATCTCAATATTTTCAGTTGATTCCCTCCCAAGGGATTTACCGTTTGCCCTTATATTATAAGCCCCTTCCGGAACATCATGCAGGTCTGCAACTTCTTTCAGAATACGCTTCTGTATCTCATCCATCTCAATCATCCGCTGTTTCTCCCTTCACTCCGTTACAGTAGCCTACCGCTACAGATGTGTTTATAAGCTCGGGAAGTATTTCTTCCCTGCTTCCCTTCGCGCTGACCCTGCCGTCCTTAAGCACAATGATCTCATCCGCTATGTTCAGTATCCTCTCCTGATGAGAGATTATCAGTATGGAACTTCCCTTTATCTTCCTTCTCATTCCGGCAAAAACATCAATAAGGTTGCCGAAGCTCCACAGATCTATCCCGGCTTCCGGTTCATCAAAAATAGCAAGCCTGGGCTGCTTGGCAAGAACCGTGGCGATCTCTATACGTTTAAGTTCACCACCGGACAGGCTCGAATTGACCTCCCTTTTGATATAATCCCTTGCACACAATCCCACTGCCGACAGATATTCACATGCATCGGCAGATGATATTTTCTTCCCTGTCGCCAGTCTTATAAGGTCGAAAACCTCTATCCCCTTGAATCTTACAGGCTGCTGAAAGGCATAGCCTATACCCCTTCCCGCCCTTTCAGTGATCGACATTTCAGTTATATCTTCACCGTCAAGATATATGTTTCCCGAAACAGGCTTCTCTATTCCCACGATAAGCCTTGCAAGGGTTGATTTACCGCCTCCGTTGGGACCTGTGATGACAACAAGCTTATCATCGGGCAGAGTAAGGCTTACATCCCTTATGATCTCTTTTCCTCCGTCATTACCGTCAACTCCGAATGACACATTTTTTAATTCGAGCATAATCATTTCCTTCCCGGACTAATTCAATTAATTATATAGTGAACGAAATTATTTATTTCATTTATTATAAAAACGCTTCCTCATCCGCAAACATGCTTAAGACGAAGAAGCGTTAAGATCGTTGATAACTTATGAAATATCATTTCTTAAGCTTGTCATAAATGGGACACTTAACATCATAATCGTCATTGGCCACCACTGACTGAACCGCCTTCCCCGTATCCGCATTTATCACGATGGGTGCATTAAGGTTCACGGTCATCTTGGTAACATCCGCAGGTATGGTCATGGTTACAAGGACCAGCGCATTATCCTCGGTAAGCTTGCCTATCACCGACTCTATATCTTCGGTGAACTTCGGTGAATAGCCGGGTTCAACCACAAGCGCCGGAACCACAGGCATCATAAACGCAGGCTCGGCAACGGATACCAAAAAGTTGAAACCACCCGCCGTGTTCTTCTCATTATCGTAGAGAAGAGCAAATGTTTTAAGCTCGGGAAAACCCAGAATCCCCTCCGGAAACTCGATGAGCTTCCCATCCTCAACATTCACCTTTCCGAACAACTTAGTTACAAATTCCATAACCCCACTCCTTCCATAAATGAAATCACCTATAACGTTGAGTAACCAAAACCGTTACATATTGCATCAACAGCCACACCCGCCTTGCACATAGGGCAGCTGTCGGTGGAATAACTGGTGTAATCGGTAAGATCCCTGGTCGAATACAGAGACCTTATCTGGAAGCCTTCTACCTGGGTTGCCACCGAAAATATAGCCGATATCCCCACGACCTGACCTCCGTAAAAGCCGACAGATCCCACAGCACTTCTTAAGGTATCGCCTGTCGTAGCGGTATCGATAAGGATAAGAACCTTCTTGCCCTTGATCATGTGCTGATTGTTCTCCCTGAACATCATCTGTCCGCTTACATTATATTCAGGGCTGGTAATGTACATTGTCTGATGCCTGTTGGCTGATATGATTCCGGCTTTGGTAAGCTTGTTGGCAAGATATGAACCCACAACCTCCATTCCGTTAAGACACAGAATGGTATCGATGATATCGGATGAAAAATACATCTCTGCCAGTTCCTCGCCCGTCGCCCTGGCCTCCCTCTGTCTTGATTTCATATCCGTCAGATCCATATAATAATTCACGTGGGAATTGGGTGTGACAAAATGTCCCGGAATATAACGGAGTACAACATCCTTATTCTTGGCATAATCAATTTTCTTATAATCCTGCATATGACCCCCCTTTTAGTCAGTATAAATTCGTGCAGATCATGTCCACATTTAAAATTATAACACAATTTTTCTAAAAAAACAGAAATATTTTGACTATTCTATAATATTTTTGAGTAAAGCTCCCGCCGGGCTTTCGGTGACCCCGGCAGTATCAGATAATCACATCCCGCATTTTTTGCGGCTTCTCCGTCCCTTGACATCCGATCGCCTATCATCAGTATATCTTCGTCAGAATAACCATGATCCTCCATTATAAGCTCAAGTCCTTTTGGACTCGGCTTCAGTTCGCGGAGGCGATCATCCGTAGCCGCATACATTCCGTCAACTTTTAAGCCTATTGCCCTAAGCTTATCTTCTATAGGGTAATCGGAGAAGATATAAACCTTCCGGCCGCTTTTCCTGATATCATCAATGAGCTTAAGAAGGTCCTTGTCCCTGGTCTCATATACGGCCTTAAGAGGTTTATCATACATCCAGCCTTCAATAACCTCCCTTACACGGGCCTTGCTTTCCTTCATTCTGTCCGCTATATACTCATATTGGATATCTTCAAGACCGGCAGCGCCATCTTCCCGATCCGTTTTGCCGGGATCAATGCCTTTCTTTATCTCATCCCAGTTTTCACGGGCCTGTCTGAAATTTTTAATAATAAAAATATCTTTAATACGCCAAAAATGGCACAGATAATACCAAAAAAGCATCCATGCCATTTTCAATCTGAGACGGTGCTGATAATAGAGGGTCCCGTCAAGGTCAAAGACTAACGCCTTATATTCACTTATATCTTTTCGCATATCATCCATGTTATGTTGGCAGAAGGAAGGGATCCATCCAGAACTTAAGAAAATCAAGATCCACAAAAGTCAGTATAAAAAGTACAGCACACAGGATCGCAATATAAATAAGAAGCTTCTTCTCCCTGTAGAGCTTTTCGGGCTTCTGGACTGCCGAATCGGGCTTGAAGCTTATCCACAGATAAAAGCAGAAAAGCCCGAATACAAAGGGCATGGCCAAAAGATACTCAATACGGTACTTAACCATGAATATACCAATGAAAAAGGTGGCTGTCATTGCATAGAAAAAGGTTGATACAAGCAGCGAGTTCTCAGTATAGTACTTAAAGGACTTCCTGTAGAGTCCGGCCCTTTCGGGATCTCCTATCATCCTGTATTCCGCAAATCTCTTGGTAGCCATCAAAAAAGCACCGGCGAACCAGTAACCGATAAGGATAGAGCTTGGAGGCTGGAACTCGGAATTGATTATAAACCATCCGATAAGGAGACGGATCATATTGTTTACAGATTCCGATAACACATCAAGATACGGGATATCCTTGGTACGGATCGGCTTCACGTTGTAAAGGACTCCCATTATGAGCAGCCATATCTCCATCAAAAGAAAAGGCTTATTTATCGGAAGGGCAAGGCCGATGCCCAGAATAATGCAGATAACATATTCAAGCATCACAAGCGAAAACTTCATGTTTTCAGATACTACGGGCCTGTTCTTCTTGGTGGGATGGAACTTGTCGAATTCGGCATCCAGCCACTCATTTATTACGTAATTGGCTGATGCAATGAAACATGTCGAGAAAAAGCCGAGAATAAACTTCCATATATACTCTGTCGAAAACACCGGTCCTGTCATAAGGATGGCTATTACGACTCCGGGCAGTATGAAGGCATTTTTAACCCAATGGTCCGGACGGGCTATCTTAATGTATTTCTTCATCTGTCATTTCCCTCGTATTTTGCAAAGAAATCCTTAAAATATCTTACATTGTCCTTGATATCACCCTTAAAGACGGAGGATCCGGTTACGATAACATTGGCGCCGGCATCAAGGATCATCCCTATATTCTCCCTGGTAACCCCCCCGTCCACTTCAATGTCGGTATCAAGTCCCCTCTCATTGAGCAGCCTGCGAAGCTCAACGATCTTCCTGGTACACTTATTCATGTACTTTTGACCGCCAAATCCCGGCTCGACAGTCATTATCAGAAACATATCGTATTCATCCAGATACGGCTCTATTACGGAAATGTCGGTTCCCGGCTTAACGGACAGGCCTGCCTTGCAGCCGCACTCATGTATAAGCGCCACCGCCGCTCCCACATCCTCACATGCTTCATAATGAACGGTTATGATACTGGCACCTGTTCTGGCGAACTCGCGTATATACCTCTCAGGCTGTACTATCATCAGATGAACATCAAGGGGTGTATGGGTTATCCTCTGTACGGATTCCATTATGGGTATCCCGAAGGATATGTTCGGAACGAACATCCCGTCCATAACATCCACATGAAAAAGGTCTGTACCTGCCGCATCAGCCTGTCTCATATAATCGCCCAGACAGGCAAAATCAGCCGCCAGGATGGATGGCGATAACATTATCATGTCAATATCTCCTTAAGCTCTTAAGCTCATTGTAAATCTGATTATAGTTCCTGTAACGGTCTTCGCTTATAAGTCCCTCTTCCACGGCTTCCTTGACGGCGCAGCCGGGTTCGTGCGTGTGGGAACACGGCTTGAACCTGCATTCCGTATATGGCCGGAATTCATTGTAATGATCAATGATATCATCAGGACCTGCGCCCATGAGGTCAAATGATGAAAAACCGGGAGTATCCATTATAAATGTATCATTATCAATGGGGATGATCTCAGAATGCCTGGTTGTATGCTTCCCGCGGGAGAGCTTCCTGCTTATGTCCCCCGTGGCCATTACGGTATCTCCCTGCAGGCAGTTTATAAGTGATGATTTACCCACACCGGAGGGACCTGCCACACAGCTCAGCTTCCCTGTGAGCGATGCCTTGAGCTCCTCCGTTCCCTGATGTGAAGTGGCACAGGTAAAATATACTTTCGCGCCGCTGTCTTTATATATATCCCTTACCCTCCCGGCTTCTTCCTCCCCGACGAGATCCTCCTTGTTAAAACAGATGATGGCCGGAAGATCCTGCATCATGAACTGAAGCAGAAGCTTATCAAGCAGCAGGTAATTCGGTTCGGGATGTGTCAGTGCGAACACTATCAGTGCCTGGTCCACATTGGCTGCTGCCGGCCTTACAAGCTCACTCTTTCTTTCCCCGATAAAGGTTATATTCCCCAATCGTTCTTCTAAGGACAGAAGCTCTATGTCTGCGATATCACCGACCATGGGCTTAACCCTGTCCTTTCGGAACACACCCTTGGCCTTACACTCATATATGACCGAATCCTCGCAATAAACATAGTAAAATCCGGCTATTCCCTTGATTATCCTCCCCCGCATGATCATTCTTTGGTAAAGGTAACCGCTGCCGGCGCGGATGTCTGCCACTGACCGTCCACGGTCTGGTATGTTACGGTTATAACCCCTGCCGGCGATGACGTGATCCCGGTCTTCACCGCCGTATACGGGAAGGTATTTGTCGTGAAGCGTCCTATCTCGGCTCCCGCAGCATCTATAAGAACTATTATGGCATCCGTACCTTCAAGATAACCTTCTGGCATCTGGATGGTAGCGTTACATGTATAACCGCTCGTGCCCTTACTTACCTTTACATCTACGGCCGAACCCTTTTCGACGGTTGTACCGGCAGTCACCGACTGGGAGATGACATTGCCCTTGGCCACGGTATCCGAGTTCTCTTCACTTACATTACAGGTAAGACCCGCTTCCACGAGCATGGCCCTGGCCGTTGCCTCATCCTTACCCGACAGATCCGGAACCTTAACCTCTTCAACACTCTTTCCAGAACTTATGTAAACCTGAATGGCACTGCCAAGGGGAGCATTGGTTGCTCCGAGCGGACTCTGCGATATTACCTTCCCCTTCTCTACGTTATCGTTTTCCTGCTCTATCGAAGTGAAGGTAAAGCCTTCATTCTCTATAGCCACCCTGGCTTCGGCTTCCGACTTGCCGACAACATCAGGGACTGCAGCCCCTCCCACGTTCTCCGTGGGGGTCACTTCCACATCAACATCGGCACCTGCAGCCCTTCCCGAGCTCACCACAAGGGTAAGAACTGAGTTCTCCTCGACTATGGTTCCGGCAGCCGGTTCCTGAGAATCGATATAATCCTTATCATACAGCTGCGACTCTGCATATGATGCCTTGGCTGTAAGTCCTGCCTCCTTAAGCGCATCGGAAGCTTCCTCAAGCGACATACCGACAACATTCGGAACTTCGGTCATGCCCTCTTCTATCGCAGTGTCTTCATCCCCGCTGAAGGTTCCCATTGCACGGCTTACGATCCACACCGCGCCCAGTCCCAAAAGAATGGCCGCCACGATCATAAGGACTGTCATGATCTTCTCCATTTTGGGATCCACATCGGAATCATCTTCTTCAATATTGGCGGAATATTTCTTACCTGTATCAGTCTTGCCGCCCTTCTTCTTTACAAGCCTGGCAGGCTGCGGTGCCGGTATCCTGCCGGCCTTCTCGCCTTTTCTGCCCTGCTGCCTTACCCTTAACCCTTCTGCCTGATCAGGCATCGGGGGCTCGGGATTTCCGGCACGTTTATTCCTTGGATCCATAACATAATACGGATCCTCCATCTCCTCCATGGGGCTTCCGTCATATCTGGGTCCACCGTACTGACCCTGATATCTCTCATAGCCCTGATCGTTATACCCGTTCTGGTATCCCATGGCGCCGGGTACATTCTGGTAATACTGGTCATTATAACCGCCCGGTGCATATTCCGGACCGCCTCCACCGTACCGGCCCTGATTATAGCCCGCATAAGCCGACTCAAAGCTCTCATTGCCATACATGCTGGATGAGGTCTGCTGGCGGATCTCCTTGCGGTCCTCATCGCTTAATGCCTTGGTCCCTTCATTGCTGGCCGCATCCTGAATGACAACAAAGTTCTCATTGGGTGCTATAAGCGAATGCTTAAGATCCTGCATCAGCTCACTGACATTAGCGTACCTTCTGTCGGGATTCTTCTGGGTACATTTAAAGATTATCTGCTCCACGCTGACCGGGATCTCGGGTACATATACCTTGGGGGACGGCATCTCCTCCTGTATATGCTTGATCGCAATGGCAACCGTAGTCTCACCGTCAAAGGGAACACGACCGGTTACCATCTCAAAAAGAGTTATACCTATGGAATAGATGTCACTCTTGGCGTCCGAATAACCACCCCTGGCCTGCTCGGGCGAAGTATAATGGACCGAACCCATTGCATGAGAGGTCTGGGTATCGGAGCTTGCGGCCCTGGCAATACCAAAGTCAGCCACCTTGACCTTGCCTTCCTTGGAAATGATTATATTCTGAGGCTTGATATCCCTGTGTATTATTCCGTTATTGTGGGCACTTTCTATACCCATGGATACCTGGATGGCGATGGAAACAGCCTCCTTGACCGACAGCCTTATCTTCTTCTCTATATAGCGCTTAAGGGTAATACCCTCAACCAGCTCCATTACAAAATAGTACAGTCCGTTCTCATCACCCACATCATATACGTTTACAATATTGGGATGCATAAGGCCTGCTGCCGCCTGGGCTTCGGCCCTGAACTTACTTACAAAGCTTTTGTTGGAAGCGAATTCATCCTTTAAGACCTTGACCGCATCATATCTGTTAAGCTTGTGGTCCTTGGCCTTGTATACATCGGCCATACCTCCGGCGCCGATCTTCTCCAAAATTTCATATCTGTCGCCCAGCACAGTTCCGGGATTTAACATTATCTCACCTCATCTGCAAACGGTTCGATTATCACTACCGCGATATTGTCCTTGCCACCGTTGTGATTAGCTACTCGTATAAGCTCTTCGACTATCTGAACAACATCCCTTCCGGCCTTGACGATCATCGCTATATCGTCATCATCCACCATGTTGGTAAGACCGTCGGAACACATAAGCACATAGTCACCCTTCTTAAGGTCGACCTCGAAGAAGTCCGCTTCGACCTTGGGAGATACACCTATCGCCCTGGTTATTATGTTCTTATCAGGGTGTGTTCTGGCAGATTCCCTGTCGATCTCACCCATCTTGATCATCTCCTCAACAAGCGAATGATCCCTGGTCACCTGCCTGATCCCGTCATTTATCACATACAGCCTGCTGTCACCCACATTGGCGACATACATGATGTCATCAACTATGGTCGCAACTACCGCTGTTGTTCCCATTCCCACATAATCCGGCTCCGCTTCAGCCTTCCTGAATATTTCGGCGTTGGCGCAGTCGATCGCTTCCTTTATGATCTTGACGGGAGCTTCGGAATCATTTATCATGACCTCCCGTTCGATCGCCTTAACCGTATATGAGGACGCATAATCACCTGCGTTATGTCCGCCCATGCCATCTGCCACGATGAAAAGATTCGGAAGATTCCCCAGAGGGACTTCACAGGAAAAAATACAATCCTGATTGATCTTTCTCTTACGGCCTATATCGGTCTTAGAGAATGTTTTAAGCATTACCTTACAGTTCCTTTCAATATGATTCCGAGATAACGCGCCTTCTTAACTGACCGCATGCTCCGTCTATATCCCGGCCCATTTCCCTTCTAATAGTAACATTAATATGATTTTTTTCAAGTTTATTTTTAAATGACAAAAGTGCCTGTTTTGTTGACTGTACGTAGCTTCTCTCCCTTACCGGATTGACCGGAATAAGGTTCACGTGACAGTTAAGTCCCCTTAGGAGTTTAACAAGTTCATCCACATCCGAAGCCCTGTCGTTAACTCCCCTGACGAGACTGTATTCGAAGGTCAGCCTTCTTCCCGTCCTGTCAAAATAATACCTGCATGCCTCCATAAGCTCAGCCAGACTGTACTTATTGGCAATCGGCATAAGGGCTCTTCGTTTTTCGTCGGAGCTTCCGTGAAGGGATATCGCAAGGGTTATCGTAAGGTTTTCATCCGCAAGCTCATATATCCTCGGAACAAGTCCGCAGGTCGAGACCGTTACATTACGTCCGCTGATATTAAGCCCCCGCCCGTCCGTAAGCATCCTCAAAAACTTAAGAAGCTCATCATAGTTGTCCAGAGGCTCGCCGGAGCCCATGGTCACTACATTGGATATCCGTTTACCGGTCTCCTTCATGATCCCGTATACCTGTGCCAGCATCTCTCCTGCCGTCAGGTTCCTTACCATCCCGTCTATGGTAGATGCGCAGAATCTGCACCCCATCCTGCATCCGACCTGGGTTGAAATGCACACCGAATTTCCATGCTCATATACCATAAAAACGCTTTCTACGAGATTTCCGTCGCCAAGTTCGAAAAGATACTTCCTGGTGCCGTCAACAGCCGATTCCTGAACCCTGTTTATCTCTACCGGATAAATGTCATACTCCCCGGAAAGAGAATTCTTAAGAGCCACGGGAACATTCGTCATTTCATCATAAGAACCTGCCTGTTTCTTATGGAGCCAGTCATATATCTGACCTGCACGGAACTTCTTTTCTCCCATGCCAAGGATCAGGGCTTCCATATCATTGTATTCCAAAGCTCGTAGATCCTTTTTGCCTATATCCGCTTCCTTTTCCATTTACCGAATTCCTAATCCCTTCTTCACCCGATTCAGGATCCTCACTCCGTTTTAATAAACCTTGAGATAAAGAATCCGTCGCTGTCATGAATACCCGGTATCAGCTGAAGGTATCCCCTGCCGCTTGTTTCGCACTTAAGTTCATCCGGAAGAAGCATATCAAGTGACTCTGCCTCAAAGGGCAGGTTATCCGTGATCCATTTGAAATTATCCTCATTCTCGGCCTTATGTATTGTACAGGTTGAAAAAACAAGGGTCCCGCCCTTCTTTATATACCGGCTTACATTCCTCAGTATGCCTCTCTGAAGCGTCACAAGAGAATTAAACTTATCCGGATCCACATTGTATTTAATATCGTTCTTACGTCCCATGACGCCAAGACCGGAGCAGGGAAGATCTGCTATAAGAACATCCGCAGTCGCCTCGTAATCCTTGCAAAACACGGACGCATCAGCCTCGGCTATATTTATATCCCGATATCCCAGCCGCAGGGCGTTATCGCGTATCCTTTGCAGCTTACTTTCGGAAATATCGAAGGAATACAGCTTCCCGGTCCCGTTAAGCTTATCAAGTACATGCATTGACTTGCCTCCGGGTGCGGCACATACATCAAATACCGTATCTCCCTCCCTGATACCCGCCAGCTCCGTCACAAGCATTGAGCCTAAATCCTGCACAGCAAAAAGCCCCTCTGTAAATTCACTGAGCCGGCCTAAGGAATCCACATCCTTAAGGATAAGGGCATACGGAAGATACGGGGCATCAATGCAGGTGACACCTTCCCTGTTAAGGTCTTTTTTTAGGCTTTCCTTATCCGTTTTCAACCGGTTTATCCTGATATACAGATCCCTCTTCTTAAGTGACGCTTCCAGTATGGCCCTTGCATTATCCTCTCCCTGCTCCATGATGAGCATCCGTACAAGCCATTCGGGGCAGGAGTACTTAATGCTCATTCCCGGAAGTGACCCTTCATCCGGATAGGCTATCCCATCCATATCCCTTGCTATGGTCCTTAAAACACCGTTTACAAAGCCCTTAAGACCCGACAGGCCTTTTTTATCCGCAAGCTTAACCGCCTCGTTGCACACGGCCGAAGGGGGTATGGAATTCATGTACTTGAGCTGGTATACGCTCATCCGCATGATCTGACGGATAATGGGCTTCATCCTTTTGACCTTTACCCTGCTCCTTGAGTCGATAATGTAATCAAGCTCGATCCGTCGCTCTATCACCCCTTCAAGTACCCTCTTTAAAAAGCTTCTGTCCCGCTTGTCAAGATAGTCGTATTTATCAAGCACCTGTTTTATGATATTGCCTTCAGCCCCACCTTCCCTTTCGGCAAGGAGCAGGGCTTCAATTATAATAAGCCTTAAATTCATCCAAGCATGTCTCCGGCCTTAAGGGGGCATCCCCTAAGGAAATCGCTGACCTTCATCCTCTTCTTCCCTTCCAGCTGCACACCCGTCAGCTTAAGGTAATCCCTGCCGGCAGCAACGTATACGGCATCCCCGGATACTCCGGCAATGCAGCCGGCACCGGCTCCCTTAAGTACATCCCTGCATTCGCTTAACAATTCATCCTCTTCAGCCACCGATGCTTCCGTAACCTTAAGTATTTTCCCATTAAGTTGGCTGTATGTCCCCGGCCATGGTGTAAAGGCCCTGATAAGCCGCTCAAGCGCCGCTGCCTCTTTTGTAAAATCAAGCGCTCCCATTTCCTTTTTCAATATCCCGGCGTATGTTGCCGCCGACTCATCCTGCTTAACAGGATTTATGTCACCTTCCTCGATTCTGTCAAGAGCTTCCACTATAAGCTGTTTACTGACTTCTTCAAGCTTATTAAAAAGGCTTTCTCCGGTCTCATCGCTTGTTATGTCAACCTTCCTGACATACAGTATATCACCTGTATCCAAGCCCTCATCCATCTGCATGATGGTAACACCGGTCTCCTTCTCACCATCGGCTATTGCCCACTGGATGGGAGCGGCTCCCCTGTACTTGGGCAGCAGGGAGGCATGGGTATTGATGCATCCGTACCTGGGCATATCAAGGAGCTCCTTCGATAATATCCTGCCGTATGCGGCAACCACGAAAATATCCGCAGCGTATTCCTTAAGAGCCGCAGCGACCTCTTCATCCTTTATCCTGTGCGGCTGAAGGATCGGAATACCGTATTCAAGCGCTCTTTCCTTAACCGGGGGCGCCACGGGCTTATTGCTCCTCCCCCTTGGCTTATCCTCCTGCGTCACGACCGCAACAACCTCGTGCCTGCTCTCTGCTATCGCCTCCAGAATACCTGCGGCGAAATCAGGAGTTCCCATGAACAGTACCTTCATCTACTGTTTCTCCTTTTCTTCGTGATGTGATGCCTCATCAAGATCTTCCACGTTCATAAGCTCGCCCTCAACCTTTTCAACATAAAGCTTGCCGTCCAGATGGTCGATCTCATGAAGCATGGCCCTTGCCTTTAATTCCGTTCCCTCTATCTCGACCGGCTCCATGTTCTCATTGTAAGCAAGCACTTTGGCGTAGCTTGGCCGCGTGACTATACCGCATTTGCCCGGCACCGACAGACAGCCTTCCGACCCGGTCTGCTCCCCCGATGTTTCCAGTACGCGCGGATTGATCATAACAAAGGGACCCTCTCCCACATCGATAACAACTACCCTCTTAAGGACTCCGACCTGAGGCGCGGCCAGTCCCACACCATCCGCATCATACATGGTTTCGATCATATCCTCTATAAGGGTTTTTATCCTGTCCGTTACTTCCTTAACCGGCTTACAGGGTTTATTAAGCACCTCATCACCCATCAGCCTTATCGTCCTGAGTGCCATATCATATCCTCCTCATTTAATATGTATTGCCCCCTCCTTCTGTGTCATAAGGCATCCCCCGCAAGCGGTCCGCCCTTATGACGAATCGTCGGAACTATCCTGAATTATGCTTCGCATAATAGTTCCTCCTCGTAAATACCTTCTACACCGGATCAAGGTCGAATGTAACCCGTATACCCTTGTCCTTGCAGGCATTTACCGTCTCCTCTGCCCTGTCCTTAAGGTCAATAAGGACATTAAGATCAGCCGATTTTAAATATATCAGCTTACGGTAAATATCGTTTATCTTCCTGACAAAAGCATCCGCAGGTCCTATTATCCGGCATCCGTCCCCGTGCAGGTTCATAATTATATCATTTTTAAGCTTTTCTGCCAACAATGCGCTGTAAGCATCAACCTTACGGTCATCGGCTCCCTCCACCATAACAGCCATCATGTGTCCCACCGGCGGATAATCAAGCAGGGTCCTGTATGTTATTTCTTCATTATAAAATGAGATGTAATCCTGATCCCTCGCGTGAACAATTGCGTAGTGGTCCGGACGGTAGGTCTGTATTACAACATCTCCTGCGATATCCGCCCTGCCCGAACGTCCCGCTGCCTGCGTAAGCAGCTGAAAGGTTCTTTCCGATGCCCTGTAATCCCCGGCGTTTAACGACATATCGGCAACCAGTATTCCCATGAGGGTGACATAGGGAAAGTCATGACCCTTGACTATCATCTGGGTGCCTATAAGAATATCGGCATCCCTGTTGGCAAAGGATGAGAGTATCCGCTCATAATCATCCTTTTTCTTTGTCGTGTCGGCATCCATCCTCAGTACCGACGCATAGGGGAAAAGCTTTTTAACATTCTCCTCCACCTGCTCGGTTCCTGCCCTCATGCCTCCTATATAGGACGAACCGCACTCGGGACATATCTTAACATTCTCTCTTTCATAGCCACAGTAGTGACAAAGAAGCTTCCCGCCTCCATGTATCGAAAGGGATACGTCACAGTGGGGACATTTGATGACATGTCCGCAGCTCCTGCATGAAACGAAGCCGGCATAGCCACGCCTGTTCAAGAAAAGCATTATCTGCTCTCCCTTACTTAACTTCTCTTCCATTAAGGACTTAAGCTCTCTGCCGAACATGGATTTGTTTCCTTCCTTAAGCTCCTGCTTAAGATCCGTAATATGGACTCTGGGAAGAGAGGCATCCTTTGCACGCTCCGTAAGCTCGAAAAGCCTGTATTCTCCTTTAAGTGCTTTATAATATGCATCAAGGGAAGGAGTCGCCGACCCGAGTATAAGCGATGCATTGTGAAGCCTTGCAAGCTCAACGGCAGTTTCACGGGCATGATATTTGGGCATATTGTCCGATTTATAGGAGGGTTCATGCTCCTCATCCATGATTATCAGCCCCAGATCCTCAAAGGGTGTAAACAGGGCGGATCTGGGCCCGATCATTACAGATATCTCGCCCTTTCTCGCCCTTTCAAACTGGTCGTATTTAACACCGTCCGACAGCCTTGAATGAATCGTACTGACCTTGCTGCCAAATCTTTTGTAAAACCTCATTACGGTCTGGTAGGTGAGAGATATTTCGGGAATGAGCACTATTACCTTAAGACCGGCCTCAATAACATGGCTTATTATCTCCATATAAACCTCGGTCTTACCGGAACCTGTAATTCCTCGAAGAAGGTAGGTTCCCCTGATACCCTCATCATATTCCCTCACAATTTCCCTTACGATGCTCTTCTGGGCCGGGTTCAGCATTACCTGCATCCCATCGGCATCCCCCTGTGCCGGGTCACGATAGAGCCGCTTCCTTAAGACGCTTATTACCTCCTGATCCTCCATGGCCTTTATTGTAGGCGGCGAGATCGACAGCTTGGCCGTTACAAGCCTGTAGTTTAACTCCCCCTCCCTGATAAGCTCCCTTAGAAGACGTTCTCTCGCGGTCTGGTGTTTTTTCATATACAATTCAAGTCTTGAAAGGGCTTCCTCCCTGCCAAGCTTAAGGATTATCGTCTTCTCTTCCTTCTCCTTTATCTGCTTTTTGATGGGAAGGACGGTCTTCAAGGCGTTTATCATGGTCGACCCGTATGTTTTCTTCATCCACCAGGCCAGCTTGATGAGCTTAACTTCCACAAGTCTTGCATCTGTCTTTATGCCGGCTATTTCCTTAAGCCGCGTTTCATCACAGGCGGCCTTGTCACTAAGCTCCAGCACATACCCCTCAATAAGCCTGTTGCCCCTGCCGAAGGGGATAGTCACGTAGTCACCTACGCTTATCGTCCCTCTTAATTTTTCGGGTATAAGGTATTGAAAGGTCTTGTCCAGATTTTCATGTGAAATATTCACAATGATATTTGCATATTTCATCTGTCTTTCATCCAATCTTACTGTTTCCCACCTTTTCCGAATGATAATCATAACCAAAAGAAATGTTCGTAAAATTGTTTACATAATATTAATCAGTCACATATCTGCATTAACTTGACATGGTTTCTTTTCAGTTTGTTAACTTATCGTTCACAATTTGTGCATTACAAAGTCATATTCTGCCCCTATACTAAGCCCATAAGATAAAAATAATCTTTTTCATAAGCGTGAGGTCAGACCTCACATCCTCCCTCTAATAAATTATATAAGAAATGGTTCGGCTGGCGAGTCGAACCATTTTAATTTCTCCGATCATACTCCATCCGGAACCTTACTTATTATATCCCTGTTTATCCTGTACATGAAATAGCAATTGACTATAAATGACATAAGCTCCGCTATCGGGAAGGACCACCAGATCAGCGAAAGGCCGCCGATCCTTGCAAGGATATATGCTGCCGGTATAAGCACCAGGAGCTGTCTGGCCACCGACACTATAAGGGAATAAATGCCGTTCCCCAGAGACTGATATACCGTCCCGCCTATAATACAGAACCATGCCAGAAGATAGTGCCATGCTATCACCTTAAGGGCCGGAACTCCGTAGGTTATAAGAGAAGCATCGCCGGTGTTGAAGATGAGCAGAAGCTTATCGGGGATAAGCTTAAAGAGCAGGAAGCCCACAAACGCGAAGCCGAAGGCATATATCATACATATCTTTATGGCTTCCACCATACGTTTGCGGTTTCTTGCTCCGTAATTATATGCAAGTATAGGTATGAGTCCGTTGTTTAAGCCGAACAGGGGCATAAAAAAGAGGCTCTGGAGCTTGAAGTAGACCGTAAATACCGCTACGGCCGCATCATTTAAGGACACCAGGATCCTGTTCATGCAATAGGTCATGACAGACCCTATGGACTGCATTATCATTGTGGGAACACCAACCGCATATATTCTGCTTATCGTTGGGCCGTGAGGCCTGAAGGTTCTGAGGTCAATGCGTACCTCATGATTCTTCTTTATGTTGAAATAAAGCCCCATGCAGGCTGCGACCACCTGACCGCTAACGGTGGCGATGGCAGCCCCGGCAACCTTAAGCTCCGGAAATCCGAACATCCCGAATATAAGGATGGGATCAAGGATTATGTTTATTATCGCTCCGGTCATCTGGGTTATCATCGAATAAAAGGTCTTGCCGGTAGACTGAAGCAGGCGTTCGAAAATAAACTGCATAAATATGCCGAAGGAGCACATAAATACAATGGACAGGTACTGAGTCCCGTATAAAAGTGCCAGTCCCTGCCCGCCCTGAGAGCGGATAAGCACGCCGGCAAAGAACTTACCTATTATAAAGAAGAGTACAGCACTCACTACAGACAGAAATATTCCGTTATTTGCAGCGCGTTCAACCGTCTCATGATCCTTCTCTCCGAGAGCCTTGCTGAGAAGCGAGTTGACTCCCACACCGGTTCCTGCCCCCACTGCCACAAGGAGCATCTGAAAGGGGAAGGCCATCCCCACTGCCACAAGGGCCGCCGTTCCGGCAGAGCCTGCCGCCGTTCCGCCAGTTATCCTCGCAACAAATATTGAATCAACTATATTATATAAAGCCTGCACCAGCATAGACAGGATCATGGGCAGACCGATATTTATTATCAGCTTGTTTACGGGCATTGTGCCCATCTTGTTCTCTTTCATCTGTTCTCCTGGGAATCATTATATGCAGCCTGTATAGTCTAGCACACAACCGTTGTATAAAACAAGTGGGAGAATGTATGCCGGATATTTCCGAACAGCATCACTTTGTCCGGTATGTTTCCTTTGGTCCCAGATAGGACTCAGGCAGGACAGATCCAGCCACGCTTATGACGATCTTTTCAAGAACAAAACCGGGACTTGCCGCAAATATCCTTATAGTATTAAGTCCCTTATTAAGAATGAGCACGGTCGTTGATTTCCTGATATTGTCAAGAACTCCCCTGCCCCAGAAGGCATTATTATCTCCTACCCTGTAATCCTTCGGAACCAGATCTATCATATCCGTCTCCTCATCCCATTTCTGCCTTCCGCACAGATTCCCGGCACCGCATGATATACCGTATTCAAGCTTATTATCCATAGATACCGGATTGGACGGAGCCGTATACAGGGTTACCTCGTATTCATCCTCCCTGTCAACATAAACAAGATAATCTATTGAAGGCGCATTTTTAGACGGAGTAAAGCTGACGTTTACCGGGAAGGCCTTCAGGG
This sequence comes from Lachnospiraceae bacterium UBA3641, assembly GCA_002373875.1. Taxonomy (GTDB): domain Bacteria; phylum Bacillota; class Clostridia; order Lachnospirales; family Lachnospiraceae; genus UBA2868. Next base: position 37,188 of record DFKQ01000079.1, on the reverse strand, counting down.
CGGACAGGGTCCTCCCGTAATCCTTCAGCACCTCAAACCTTCCGCTGTCCGTTGCGTTAAGGGCCGCATAATGCTCAGCCTCTATGGATATGTAATTTCGGGCCTTGTAGTCTATTCCTTCCTGCTCATATCCGAACCACACGAAGGTAGCGGCCGGGAGAGCCGAGAGATCCCTGCAGGTTACGGGTATAACAACGAAAGTATCGTTATCGCCGCTCTTAACGGAGACATTTATACATGTATCTTCTGTGAATTTGGCCCTGTCAAGCTTAAGATATACGGGCTCGTAAAAACCGGCCACACAGGTTCCGTGCATATCCGATATTTCAAGCCTCTCATCATCACATATAATCTCATACGCGGCATCCTTTTTACCGGTTGAGTACAGTATGATCCTTGCACTGTCGCAGGAAGGATCAAGAAAGTCAGGCATGATAAGCTTCTTCCCTGTCCATACCCCTCCCTCCGTATGTTGATCCGTTCCGGGTATCGTAACGGCCAGCCTTGCCTTATTGCCCGGTTCAACCTCATACAGGATCGGGTAAGAACATTCCTCCTCATTCCAGTTCTTAAAACCCACATGCTCGGAAAGCCCCATACCGTACCACTTACCCTCTGAAAGCTCATGCAGCCTGTCTGTGACCGCTTTGTCAAGATTAAGCCTTGTCTTTATCTCGGCTGCTATCTTAGCGGTATACCCTGCGCCCATTTTGGCATAATAATGATTCTCCGTTACGGCTAACCACATCCTTTTAAGATTCAGTGTGGCGACCAGGGGATACCATACAAGCTGAAAGAAGGTAAAGTCATTCCTTTCGTCACAGAGGGCACTTACCTTGTCCGCAGTCTCCATAAGTTCATTGATCTTAAGTGATAAGTCCTCAAGCTCACCGTAATTGACCGCGTTAAACACCTCATCATTCATGGCTTCGTTTCTTCTAAGGTCAGCGATCCTTGTATAACCTGCAAGCAGCTTGGCGATAACCGGTTTGGTCGCCTTATCGAAGGAGGTACCAAACTGGGTGTCAACGAAGAATTCATTGAATTCACCGACGCTGTTCATGTTACCGATACCCCATTTTTCATAATCATAAGCCAGGGCCATAAAGTAAGACAGTGGATATTCGTTGGTAAATATATCACCCACATTTACGATCCACAGATCCCTTACGCCAAATTCATAAGCCGTGGTCATCTGCTCCCATACCTTGGGCAGATATGTCGAATTGATCCATTCGTATGAGATCGGCCATCCGTGATAGTCGAAATGATAATACATTCCGTATCCACCCTTATGATCCCTCATACTCTCGGTAGGAAGAGTTCTCAGATTGCCGTAATTATCATCACAGAGCATCAGGGTAACTCCTTCAAGCTCCGGATCCCCCATAAGTCCGGCCGTCTCCTCATCCCCATAGAAGAAGGGTTCCACTTCCTTATAGAGGGCAAGCATTCTCGGCACTTCATCAAGATTACCGTTCACATTCTCCCTTATAAGCCTGTTCTGAGTCCTTAATACATCCCGCAAAAGATCGATATTATCCTTGAGGGTCGCATCCTCACCCATTATCGTCGAATCAAATTCTCCCCTCATTCCCACGGTTATCACATTTTCAAAACGGCCGCCTCTCTTAAGTCCATCTTCCCAGAATCTTGTGATCCCCTCTTCATTCTTTCTGAAATCCCAGGCATCCCCGTATATTGATCCGGGTCCTCTTAAATGCTTGTATTCTTCGCCCTGTCGCAGGCATGGCTCATGGTGGGACATTCCCATCACGATCCCAAGCTCATCCGCCAGTTCGGCATTCAAAAGCCCCGGACCGTCTTCCGGGAAGACCGCCGTCCACATGGCCGGCCACATATAGTTACCCTTAAGGCGCAGAAGCAGCTCAAAAACATGAATGTACATATCCGCGTTAAAACCCCCGAAATTCCGGGAGGCCCAGTTACCGAAGGCAGGCCATTCATCATTGATAAAAAAGCCCCTGTATCTTACGGACGGCTCACATGAGATGCAGCTATCCGAATCCGTCAGAACATATTCATCCAGCTTATCCGGCATGATACCGCACCAGTCGGTAAGAGGGGATACCCTTAATATATCCGACAGATGGAACAAACCGTAAATGGTACCTCTCTTATCGCTTCCTGCGATGACCAGAGCAGATGAAATATTGCATTCCGGTATCTCGACCGTGCCAAAATAATAAACCTCCCTCTTACCCCTCAGGGATGTAATATCGATAAGTCCCCTGTCGCTAAGCTCTTCAATAATCACGGAGTGACCGAGAGTTCCAATTATCACAGGTTGATCATATTCCCCATCCGCCGTCACTATATCCTTAAGGCTTCCTCCTTCATCAAGCTTCACGCTTTCAGGCCTTGCGCCAAATACATGCAAAAGGTCTTTTCCTACCATACCCGCGACCTTCCTGACACCGTTTAAAGAGATATCCTCAAAAACAAAGGCTATGCTTCCTTCTTCTATCCCATGTCTGTTGATCCTGTATTCCATACTATATCCTCCATCAATTAAAGCAGGCTGTTTCCATATTAAGCAACTGTTCGGAACAGTTACATTAATTATATAGAAAACAGCCTGTCTCTTCAACGGATTATCAAATATCAGGAGGTCATTTGAAATAATCCGGATATTCCTTTATTACTTCTTCCTTATCAAGCTTATACCTCATAAGATGCTTGATCATAAGAGCCCTTGCGTTCTCCCTTTCACCCTTTGCTATCGCGCCCGCTATATCTCTGTGGTCCGAAACAATCTTGATCTCCCTTATCGAATAGAGCGAAAGAGCACGCATCCTGTCGAATTGACCCATTGCCGAGTGCATCAGCCTGTAGGTCTGTTCCTTACCGCACATCAAAAAGAGCATTTCATGAAACTCATTGTCAAGATTCATTATCTTCTCGGACATATTATTGTTTAAATAATATTCCTGCAGGTCTATATTTTCATAGAGCTTCTTAAGCTGCTCATCGGTGATGGAATCACACAGCTCTTCAACAATGGCGGCTTCCAGAGTTCTTCTTAAAAAGGCCGCTTCTTCAACCGCATCAAATGAGATCGCCGCCACATAGCTTCCCCGTTGAGGAAACACTTCTATAAGCTGGGCCTTGACAAGCTCCTGTATCGCTTCCCTGATCGGTGTACGGCTTACACCCAGTGTACGTGACAGCTCATTCTCACTTATAAGAGTACCCGGCTTAAGCTCCATCCTGATTATATTTTCCGTAAGTTCCCTCAGAGCATACGCCTTGGCGCTCTCACCTGAAAGCCTGTCCTGATAACGGACCATAGTCAGTCTCCTTTACTTATGATTTATGGACTTATCAGCCCTCGCTGACGGTCCTGTGAAGAACCTCTCTTACCTTTCCGGGGCCCTCATTCATCTCGTTAAACAGCTCCGTTATGCGCTTAGCCAGTCCAACCTCATACAGATCGACCGCAAATATATCCTTCCTTGACAGTATCGGCCTAAGTGATTCTTCATCTGCGCTCTTATAGTCCCTGAAGGCTGCCATAACAGAGGAAAGCTCTTCAAGAAGCGGATCGGGACTCTTATCGAAATCTTTACCTTCGTCGTTGATACCTGTAAGATACCTGAGATATCCGGCAAGTACAACAGGGATATAACGAAGAGCGGTTACGTCCTCACCCTCCTTTATATATGCCTTGAGGGTCTCACCGAAGCGTATGGGGAGCTTCTGTGATGTATCGCATGCTATCCTCTGCGGAGTATCGGGCATAAAGGGATTTACCAGTCGCTTATTGAGAACCTCGTCTATAAAGGTTTCGGGTTTTATTATACCGGGATTTATAACAACCGGCATACCTTCCCTGTAACCCATCTCCCTTACAAAAGCAGACAGGTCTTCATCCTTCATTTCCTTCCATATCGAATCATAGGACAGAAGGCATCCGAACACCGCAAGGGCCGTATGAAGGGGATTTAAGCATGTACACACCTTCATTTTCTCAACCTTGTCGACCGTTTCCCTGTCAGTAAAATATACCCCGCCCTTATCAAAGGGAGGACGGCCGTTCGGGAACTTGTCCTCTACCACAAGATACTGGGTCTCCTCGGCATTAACGAAAGCAGCCGTGTATGTATTCTTGTCTGTAACGATTATATCCGTATCCTCAAAGCCATCCTTTTTAAGCATGTTCACAACATCACCGTCAGGTCTGGGAGTGATCTTATCTATCATGCTTAAGGGGAAGCTTACCTTGGTTTCGTCCTTAAGATAGCTTATAAAACCTTCATCCACAAGTCCCTGCTCAAGCCACTTATCCGCATACGCATAGACTGCCGCCCTGAGCTTGTCTCCGTTATGGGAACAGTTGTCCATGCTGGCCATGGATACGGGATAGGCTCCGTTCTTATACCTCTCATAAAGCAGATAGGCCATCTTGCCCATAAGATGCGCGGGCGGGAAGCATTTGTTCTCAAAATCATTCCTTACAAGGCCCGACAGGGAACCGTCGGGTCCGTTCAGCGAATAACCCTTCTCCGTTATCGTAAATGACACCATCTGAAGAGACTCGGATGTGAATATCTCTTTGAGTCTCGCAAGATCCGCCTCTCTGTCAAAATCAGCCGTAAGTGATTCCGTCACCGAGCCCACTACTCTCTTGTCAATGTTGCCGTCACTCTTCAAGGTCACAAGAAGGCTCAGATCATCAAAGGGCTTGTAGGCCTTGCTGATTATATCATAATCAAAGCCCTCAACAGCGATAACGCCCTTGTCATATTCACCGCTGTTAAGGAGATTGTCGATCACTGCAGCCGGAAAGGCACGGAAAATGTTTCCGGTTCCGAAATGAACCCATGCAGGTTCCTTCGATGTAAGAGCCTTAACCTCATCCCTGTCATATGACGGAAGTATATAGCCCTTATCCTTAAATTCCTTTTTTACATTTTCATCATTTATCTGTGTAAGCTTCATTCCAGGCTCCTCCTTATGCTTATCATCTTACTTCCTGTTACTCTTCTCAATAGCTTCCCAAAGGCCGTTAAGGTATGTTGCTCCGAGGGCCCTGTCATAGAGTCCGTAACCCGGCATTGCAACCTCATCCCATATCATTCTTCCGTGATCGGGACGGATGGGCCCGGTAAACTCAATATCATAAAGAGCCTTCATGATCTCATACAGGTCAAAATCACCATCTCTTGAAAGATGTGCAGCTTCTTCAAAATCATCATCCGAATTAAACTTAAGATTCCTTACATGGGCAAAATGAATCCTGCCTTTAAGAGCCCTGATCATACCGGGAAGATCGTTCTCCCTGTTGGTACCGTACGAGCCCGAGCAGAAGGTTACGCCGTTGTGGGGATTGTCAACCATCTTCATCATCCTCTGTATATTGGGAAGGTTTATTATGATCCTGGGAAGTCCGAAAACACTCCATGCCGGATCGTCCGGATGGATAGCCATGTTGATGTCATATTTATCACACACGGGCATTATCCTCTCAAGGAAATATTTAAGGTTATCAAAAAGCTTCTCCTCATCAACATCCTTATAGTCCTCAAAGAGCTGCTTGATCACTGCCATGCGCTCAGGCTCCCATCCGGGAAGGATGGCTCCGTTTGCATCATTCTTGATGGAATCGAACATGGTCTCGGGATCAAGGGCATCTATTGCCTTTTGGGAATAAGCAAGGACCGTCGAACCGTCAGGACGCTTCCTCGCCAGCTCCGACCTTGTCCAGTCAAATACGGGCATGAAGTTATAGCATACAAGATGTATGTCTTCCTCTCCCAGGTTCTTAAGGGTCTCAATATAGTTGTCTATATACTTGTCCCTGTCAGGTGAACCTATCTTGATCGAATCGTGTATATTGACAGATTCAATACCTGATATGTGCAGTCCCGATGCTTCAACCTCATCCTTGAGTGCACGTATCTTTTCTCTTGTCCACACCTCCCCGGGCGTAGTATCATACAGGGTTGTTATAACTCCGGTCACACCCGGTACCTGCCTTATCTGCTTAAGAGTTACGGTGTCGAATCCTGTTCCGAACCACCTCATTGTCATTTCCATCTTATCATCCTCTTTCTTTCTTCATTGGGCTGCAGCAGGATACCGAATGATCCGCTGGGCTTGTTTACTTGTATACAAGTATATTACCACAGGGGACTGATTTTTACCACTGTGATATATCCCCAATAAAACTCTTTGATTTTTGTTTAATATTTCCAAAAGCCTTTATAATAAAACTTCTTTAATTACAGCCGCAAAACAAGTATAATTATTATATTATTACAAGAAAGGCAGGTAGGATCACATGGCCAACGACGACAGGATATATCATGTCGGTGTGATGCTCGGCAATATTCATACCCAGCATCCCAAGGAATTGATCGAAGGAATATACGAAGCCGCATGCGGCGAGAACGTGAACGTTACCCTTTTTCTCGGTGCACAGGGTAATGCTTTCGATTTCTGGAAGCAGAGCAATGCCTCCGGGACCATGTCCTATCACTACCAGTTCAATGACCTGTATGATTATGCTCTTATAAGCAAGCTGGATGTACTTATCATCTCCTACGGAACCTTGTGCATTTATTTCGATCAGGATGATAAGGAGGAATTCTTTTCTAAATTCAGACAGGTCCCTCTTATAATCCTTGAAGAGTATGAGGAGGATTCGACGGACAGCTTCATAATGAGTGACAACTATGGCAGCATGACAAATATCATGGATCATCTCATAGGTCACCACAACTATAAAAAGATACTTCATATCAGCGGTCCCTTGAACAATACCGATGCGACCGAGCGGAGGACGGCCTATCTGGATGCCATGAAACGCAACGGCCTCCCCGTAACCGATTCCATGATCGGGTACGGGGACTACTCGACCGATGTGGATGAAATTGTGAATAAATTACTGGATGACAATCCCGACGCCGAGGCCATAGTAAGCGCCAATGACGAAATGGCAATAAGTGCCTACAGGGTATGCAAACAGCGGGGACTTGTCATAGGTAAGGACATTGCCATAACGGGCTATGATGACATAGAGCTGGCGCAGCGTATGGATCCGCCGCTTACAACTGCCGAGCAGGACGGCCTGGACATGGGATATAAGGCCCTTAAGCTTGCCGTATCCGTATGCCGTGATCATAAACCCAAGCAGATAATGCTTCCCGCCCGCTTCAAGCAGAGAGGGTCATGCGGTTGCGCTTATTACAGCGCCCACGGGCAGACACTCATGATAGAGATACTCAAGATGCTTTCGGATCACAATGACCGTTCCAATATCGAAGCTGCCGCAACCCTTGCCGCCCAGTCATCCCTCCGAAGCATCAATACCGAAGAAACCACTTTACTGTGCAGGGAATACTTTATAAGCTTCATAGAACTTATGCTAAGAATACGTTCAGGTATTCTCGGTGAAGATGACCGACACCTTATCGGGGCCCAAGCTTTAAAGCTGGTGCGCGAACTTTTCGTTGCGGTCACCGAGGAATACCTTAATATCTCCCGTTTCACCGAGACCATGCATCAGATAATAGAACAGCTGATGACCTCAACAACGGATAAGGGGGCCATGCTCCTTGAGGCCCTTGTTTTCGAGGTAACGGACACCTACATCGAATCCTATGTCATGCATGAAAGCGCCGAAACCTACAACATTCTTCAGCGCAAGAACTGGATGGCTCCGGCCATGATTCAGAAAATGATCGAGAATGTGGGGAATGAGAAGAACTTCTATCGTCTTGCCATGGAACACATAAAGGCCCAGGGCGCCAAGAGCGCATACCTGTATCTTATGAAAACACCGAAGCGCTACCCCCGCGGCAAGGTATTTACCTGTCCTAAGGAAATGTATCTTGCATGTGAATATGTCAATGGCGAGATCATATCCTACGCTCCCGACAAAAGACCTGTCATATCCATGAATGACGGTATCTCTTCAAGGTATCCCTCCGATCCCGGTCACCGCTATGTTGCCTTTATCCTCTTTGCCGAGGAATACCAGTACGGGCTTATGCTGTGCGAGACCGATGCCGGATCAGTCGGGATCCTCTATGGTATAGGCCTTCAGATAAGTACTGCACAGGCTTACCTGCAGATCAGCAAAAAGGAGCTGGAAGCCAAGAAGAAGCTGGAAGATACCCTGAAGACACTTAAGGATAAAAATGAGATCCTCAACTTCATTTCGGCAAATGACCAGCTTACCGGACTCTATAACCGGAGGGGATTTATGGAACGCCTCATAATGGCCAATAAGAATAATGCCGGCAAAAGAGCAGCCATATTCTTCTCGGATCTGGATCACCTTAAGCAGATAAATGACCTTTTCGGTCACGGAGAGGGTGATTACGCCCTCACAAATACGGCTGAAATACTGAAAAAAACCTTCAGATTACCCGCTTTTTCCGGTCGTATCGGCGGTGATGAATTTATATCCTTTATGGTATTTGCCAATAAGGAAAAGCCGGAAAAGATCATAAAAGATATGAAGGATAAGTGCAAGGCTCTCAACGATATAAACTGCAAGCCCTTCTATGTTGAATTCTCAACCGGATACATTGAGTTCACCTGCTCCCCCGAGGCTTCCATCACGGAGCTTATCGGCCGGGCGGATGAGGTATTGTATGAGGCCAAGAAGTCGCGCAGGAAGATCATTGCGCGTACTTCTTAACCATCAGCTATTTTACCCTGAATAGAATCATATTATTATGCTGTCTCCGGTTCAGAGCTTGGTGATCACAGGGTTACTCCGTCCTTCAGGATCGCAATATCCCTGTATCCGTTCAGTTCCTGCCTGGTCTTTTCACCGGATGCCACTGAGAGCACAAGTTCAAGAAGCCTGTCCGCAGCTTCATCGATGGTCTCCTCTCCCCCGGCAACATCTCCCGCATTAAAATCTATCCAGTTGGCCTTGTTTTTATAAAGCTCACTGTTTGAGGATATCTTCAGTGTGGGAACCGGGGCTCCGAAAGGGGTTCCCCGTCCGGTGGTAAAAAGGATCATATGCACTCCCGCGGCGGACAGGTCGGTAGTGGACACCATATCATTACCCGGACCAGACAAAAGCGACAGACCTCTTTTCCTGACCCCTTCACCGTATTTAAGAACATCTGCTATCTGCGCGCTTCCGCCCTTCTGAACACATCCGCAGGATTTATCCTCAAGCGTTGTTATACCGCCTTCCTTGTTTCCCGGACTCGGATTCTCGTATACCACCTGCCCGTGATCGGTAAAATACTTCTTAAAATCATTTACCATAGTCACGGCCCTGTCAAATATCTCCTTATCCCTGCAGCGGTTAAACAGCATGGATTCAGCTCCGAACATTTCCGGGACCTCGGTAAGTACCGTAGAGCCTCCCATTGATATCAGCATATCGGAAAACCGTCCGACCGTAGGATTGGCGGTTATACCGGACAAACCGTCCGAGCCCCCGCACTTAAGGCCCACAATAAGCCCGGAAGCATCCACATCCTCCCGCTTAAAGCCCTGTGCATATTCACTCAGTTCGCCAAGAAGCCTCCTGCCCTCTTCAAGCTCATCTTCCGATTTCTGGCATGTAAGGAATCTTACCCTGTCCTCATCCCACTCCCCCAGTGCTTCCTTAAACTGTTCCATGGTAAGGTTCTCGCATCCAAGGGAGAGGACCAGAACTCCGCCGGCATTTGGATGTCTTACAAGAGAAGCAAGTATCCTTTTTGTGGTCTCGTGGTCATCGCCGGTCTGTGAACATCCATAGGGGTGCGTGAAGGCGTAAAGGCCGTCGACCGAGCCCTTTACAAGATCCCTGTTGTTCCTTTGAAGGGCTTCGGCAATGGAATTAACACAGCCGACTGTCGGGATTATCCACAGTTCATTACGTATACCTATCCTGCCGTCCTTACGCACATAACCCTTAAAGGTCTTCCCGGTCCTTTCGGGAAGCCCGGAAAAAGCCGGTTCATAACGATAGCTTGATCTTTCGGACAGGGCGGTTCTTACATTATGTGTGTGAACATGACTTCCGGTCTTTATATCAGCCGTTGCGATCCCTATCCCGGTACCATATTTGATGACGGGTGAATCCGCAGGAATGTCCCCTGTCGCAATCTTATGACCCCGTTTGATATCTTCCGTCACGATAAGGGAAGATCCCTCGTAATTCACGCTCTCACCCTTCTTGATGTCGCGCAGGGCGACGATAACGTTATCTGCGGGATGAATTTTAATTGTATCCATCTTATTCCTCCTCTGTGGTGATCTGCATCCGGATAAGGTGCAGTGCTTCACGGATTCCCTTTTCATTTATCAGCTTAAGGTATCCGGTCACGGCTTCCTTAAAACCGGCCAGGTCTTTTAGGGCAAAACCCCACATCCTTTCATTGTCGATTATGGCTTTGGCAATATCCTCTTCCTTAGCTCCCCTGAGTCTTGCATATTCATTGATCACCCATTCATCATCATTTACACCCTCGTCCTGCAGGTAGAAGCATATATAGGCTGCAAAGGAAAAAGTAAGCCCCCTCGGAAGCTCCCCCTTCAGCTTATGATACTCAAGCACGGTAGGCATAACCCTTGCCTTCCATTTGGCTGTTGAATTAAGTGCTATCGACAGGAGCTCATGATCGATAAAGGGATTGGCGAACCTGTCTGCGACAGCCAGGGCGAATTCCTTAAGATCATTTTCGTCAATCCCCGTGAGCACCGGTATTATCTCATCATACAGGACACCCTTCATGAAGCCCGCTATATCCTCATCCTCCATGCACTCCCTGACGATTTTTTTACCGGCCAGATAAGCGGCAAGGACCATTGATGTATGGGCCCCGTTAAGTATACGTACCTTACGTTTTTTATACGGATCAACGTTGGCAACGAAGGTTACCGGAAGACCGGCTTTGTCAGAAGGGAACTCATTCATGATGCTCTCCGGTCCCTCTATCACCCATGATGCAAATACCTCACCCGCATCCAGAAGATCATCCCTGTATCCAAGCTCCTTCCATATTTTTTCAGCCTCTTCCCCGGGGAAGCCGGGAACAATGCGGTCAACAAGAGTAGAGCAGAACATGTTCTCCCTGCGGACCCAGCCGGCGAATTCATCCGGCAGCCCCCACTTATCAATGTATTTCTCAACACACCTCAACAGTTCATCCCCGTTTCGGTCTATGAGCTCACATGAAAGTATTATAAAGCCGGCAAGCCCCTTCTTATATCTCTCATACAGAAAAGCCGTAAGCTTACCCGGGAAGCTTGATGCCGGTTCATCAGTAAGCTCACATTGCGGATCATATACGATCCCCGCCTCCGTAGTGTTGCTTACGATAAACCGAAGATCCGGGTTTGATGCGCATTTAAGAAATTCCTTATAATCCTCGCAGGGATTGATGCATCTGGATATGCAGGATATTATCCTCTTATCGTCAACCCTCCTCCCCTTGTCCTGTCCGCGAAGGAGCAGCGTATATAGTCCATCCTGGTCGTTAATGGTTTTCCAGTGCTTCCCACCCGCCCTCGGTGTTACAAGGACGACCTTACCGTTAAAGCCTGCTCTTTCATTCATGCAGTCAACGAAATGCTCAACAAATGCCCTTAGGAAATTGCCCTCGCCAAACTGAAGTATCCTCTCAGGCGCTTCCTTGAGAAGATACCCGTCATATCCCTGTTTTTCCAATGTTTCGTAGCATAACCTCTCCATTTTTACCTTCTTTCCAACATATATGATTTGAAAAATCATGTGCTTTTGATCTATAATTATTATACAGCTTTTGATCCGTTTAAATAAGACATATCACCGGGGAATCATATGAAAAAAATTATCTTTATACTTAATGACAGCAGACGAAGCTTCACATACGAAAGAGTGGCCGGACTGTGCGAGAGCGTCAAGCATGCGGACCAGCCCATAAACCTCTATATTTTCAGGAGCGCAGGCTTCTCCGAATATGACCCTTCTCACAATTACGGAGAATACAATATCTACCGTCTGCCCGATCTGTCCGATTATGACGGTATCATCCTGGATCTGAATAATGTACGCAATACCAACGAGAACCTCTATGAAGCCAAGGGGTCCTCTTATGTGGTCCGGGCTGCTGCCGCGTCAGGCAAGCCGGTCATTTCAATAGCCAACCGTTTGGGTGACTTCTACTTCCTGGGCATTGACAACAAAAAGGCCATGACTTCCATGATCTCCTATCTGCACAAGACATTTTTCTTTAAGGACTTCTGGTTTATCATGGGGCCGCACGACAACTACGAAAACATGCTCAGGACCGAAGCACTTAAGGATTACTGTAAACAAAACTCCATCCCCTGCGACAACCTGCGTTTTTATTCCGAAAGCTTTGCCTTAAACTGCGGAATAAACGGATTCGAAAAGCTGTATTCATTAAACAGCGGAAGGCTTCCCCAGGCTATAATATGCGCCAATGACCCCATAGCCCTCGGAGCAATGCGCACTGCCATGGCTCACGGCATCAGGATCCCCGGTGATGTATATGTGACCGGTTTTGATAACCTGGATATATCAGCCTATCTCTCTCCCACCATCACTACCATCGATCAGTATCAATGGAATGTCGGAGCTAAATGTATCGATCTTTTTAAACGTATCTGGGCCGGTGAAAGAGTGGATAAGGTCACTTACATGGAAACCGGCATAGTGGAGCGCGAATCCACCGGTGGGCAGAAGCCCCCGGTAAGCGCCATCGAAGACAGGATGGCTGTATCGGCCAATAAGGATCTCTACATTGAGAAGATCAATGACCGCATCTGTTCGATGCAGTATAACATTCCTGCCTGCAGGACCATTGACGAAATATGTGCATCTCTGGTGTCCTGCATACCGGATATGAAATGCAGGGGCCTGTGGCTGGCTCTGGACAAAAAGCTCTTTGACTACAGTAATCAGATAAATATCGATCAGGTAAGCGGCACGATCAGGGCCGGCGATGCCTGTTTTAAAGAGGACGGTTATCCCGATGATATCGAAATAGTCTTCTCTTGGGACAAGAAAAAGGGAGCCTCTTACCCTCATGAACCCATACGCAGCCTCTTCCCCTACTATGACTATGAAAAGGGGGGCAGGAATTATATGTTTATACCTCTGCATTTCATGAAATATACAATAGGCTTCCTCGTGATCAGCGACTGCACGGTGATGTTAAGGGCCGGGATCATAGCCTCCTTTATCAATACTCTGACTATGGCCCTGCGCAGCTTCTATTCGGCTCAAAAACTTGAATACATCAATTCCATGCTATCGGGCATTTCAATGAGCGACAACCTTACGGGTCTGTGCAACAGGCTGGGATACCATCACCTGGCATCGGAGCTCTTCGATAAGTCCAACGATGCCGGTTCAAGTATCGGTGTCCTGTTCATAGATATGGACAGGATGAAGTGGTTTAATGATACATTCGGGCATGCATGCGGAGATGATGCGATACGATGCCTTGCATCGGCAATAAAAAGCAGCATTCCATCCGGGGCCATACCTGTACGTTTCGGCGGTGATGAATTCCTCGTGCTGACACCCCTTGCTTATCCCGGTGATATGGACAGGATCGTATCCGGGATACTTAAAGTTCTCCCTGACCAGGCAAAAAAATACAAGCTTCCGGATGTTCCGGGCATCAGTACGGGGTATGTCATCACCGATCCGAACAGTTCACTAACCCTTAATGAATATGTTGAAGAAGCCGACAAGCTTATGTACTGCGAAAAGACGGCCAAAAGGGCAGCTCGTGACCGGTAGTTCAGTTATCGCTGTACCCTTCCGGAAGCATCCCCTCCGGCAAGCTTCTTTACCTCATCAACCGTAACCCTGTTGAAGTCACCCTCTACCGAATGCTTAAGGGCCGAAGCCGCAACCGCGAACTCAATAGCATCCTGTGTGTTATAACCGTTCACCAGTGAATAGATAAGGCCGCCGCCGAAGCTGTCGCCGCCGCCAACCCTGTCCACTATCCTTAAGTGGTATTTCTTGGAGAAACAGAACTCCTTGCCATCGTAAAGCATACCCTGCCAGTCATTGTCATTTGCGGATATCGAAGTACGAAGCGTTATAGCCACCTTCTCGAACTTAAACTTCTCCTGAAGCTGCCTTGCAACCGATGTATAGCCTTCGGTATTAAGCTTGCCGCCCGTGATATCACTGCCATCAGCCTCTATACCAAACACATCCTTGGCATCTTCTTCGTTGGAAATGCACACGTCCACATACTCACACAGCTTAGTCATGGCTTCCCCGGCCTGTTCCCTTGTCCACAGCTTGCCCCTGTAATTGAGATCGCAGCTTATCTTAACCCCGTGAGCCTTAGCAGCCTTACATGCATCAAGACAGATATTGACAAGATTCTCGCCGAGAGCCGGTGTTATACCGGTAAAATGGAACCACTGCGCACCTTCAAATATCTTATCCCAGTCAAAATCGGAAGGGGATGCCTCCTGTATGGCGGAATGCGCCCTGTCATAAATGCACACGCTTCCCCTCTGGGATGCTCCCTTCTCAAGATAGTATATACCTACCCTGTCTCCGCCTCTTGCTATGTAGCTTGTATCCACTCCGAAATATCTTAAATTATTGACTGCCGCCTGGCCTATGGCATGTCCGGGGAGCTTGGTCACAAATGCAACGTCGCAGCCGTAATTGGCTAACGAAACTGCCACGTTGGCCTCACCTCCTCCGAAAGTTGCCTGCAGCTGGTCATTCTGGAAAAACCTGTAATAACCATTGGGCGCAAGCCTTAACATGATCTCTCCGAAAGTTACTATTCTTCCCATTTTTTCCTCCTTTACGATCCTTTGCTTCACATTCAAATGTTACTTCCTTGTAAGGTGTATCGCGAATCCTCCAAACTCGCCTTCAAGGTAGATGAATTTACTTCCCTTGTCATCCCTTGTTCTTGTCGACTCATCAAAGGATGCCCCTGCCCTCGAAAGATGATAGACAGCCCTGTCAACATCCCATGTCGAAATGGCTATATGTCCGTGAGTACCCTTACCCTTGCTCTTCATGATCTCGAATTCCTTACCCGCAAAAACAGATGAATTGCCGGGCTTGTATTCCAGATCGAACAGGGCACACAGGGTCTTGGCTGTCTGCACCGCCGTTTCTTCATTTTCGCTGTTGATCCCTATGTGCTTAAGCTCCAGACCCAGCATATTTTTAACGGCCTTTTTACATATGTCCGTTATATCGTCCCATTTTTCACCCTCAATAAGATCCTTTTTTACCATCCATGTTCCACCGCATGCGAGGATCTGATGAAAGCTTAAGTAATCCACAAGGTTATCCGTGTTGACGCCGCCGGTCGGCATCCACCTCAGTTTCTTATAGGGTCCCGCAAGAGCCTTAAGCTTACTGATCCCGCCGTTTTGCTCGGCCGGGAAGAACTTGACTGTATCAAGTCCCATCATCATGGCCTGCTCCATTTCCCCTGCCGTTGCCGTTCCGGGAATCATACATGCTCCCTTATTAAGGACATACTTTGTTATTTCCGGATTAAAGCCCGGGCTTACGATGAAGTTGACACCCGCATCTATGGCACGATCCGCCTGTTCCTTTGTAAGTACTGTTCCTGCACCCACGATCATTTCCGGAACCTCGCGCACTATCGCCCTGATGGCATCCTCAGCGGCTTCGGTCCTGAAGGTAACCTCAGCAACCGGAAGTCCTCCCTTTACGAGAGCCCTTGCAAGATTTACTGCCTTGTCCGCATCCTCAATAGCGATAACGGGCACAATTCCTATATCATGTATTCTGTTTAATAATTCCTTCAATTTACCGTCCTCCCGATCATTTGACAAAAAGCCTGTTTATAAGCCGAAATACCTCTTGGCATTGTAATAGGAAATACCGGTCACGATCCTCTTAAGTGCAGCTTCATCATTCGGATATTCGCCGTTCTCGACCCATCCGCCTATAAGATTGCACATGATCCTCCTGAAATAATCATGCCTTGTATATGATAAGAAGGATCTGGAATCCGTAAGCATCCCGATAAAATTCCCCAGAAGTCCCAGGTTCGCAAGGGACTTCATCTGCTCCTCCATGCCGGACTTGTTATCATTGAACCACCATGCGGGCCCCTGCTGGATCTTGCCGGGAACCTCCGATGACTGGAAGCAGCCGAGTATTGTTCCTATCTGCTCATTATCTGCGGGATTGAGTGAAAAAATGATGGTCTTGGGAAGCTCACCTTCTTTATCCAGCTCGGACAGAAGGGCTGCAACATTACCGCCGCAGGTATTTTGCGCCATCATATCAAAGCCCGTATCGGGTCCCAGTTTTTTAAAGAGCCTTTCATTCATGTTTCTTAAACATGAATAGTGAAGCTCCATCGCTATACCGCGCTTGTGATATTCCTTTCCAATGGCAATGAGTATGGCTGTCTGATACCCTTCTGCCTCTTCAATGCTTACTTTCTCTCCCTTCATGGCCTTCTTAAAGGCCGCATCGCAAACCTCCATCGGAAGCTTCCGGAAGGGAACATAGTCAAGGCCATGATCCGAAGCCACACACCCATGATCGGCAAAGAAGCCTATTCTGTCGATAAGCGCATCTATAACATCCCGGGTTGATTCAAGACTGTCCTTTCCTACTGCCTTAGCCAGCTTTTTGATATAATCCGCAAAGCCGTCCTTCGTTATATTGATCGCCTTGTCCGGACGGAATGACGGCCTTACCGTAAAATCAACACTTTTATCGGCTGCTATCTTCTCATGCCACTCAAGTGAATCAATGGGATCATCCGTTGTCCCGACGTAATCAACCTTGCTCTGCTTTATAAGCCCCCTGGCACTCATTCCGGGATCATTTTTAAGAATATCATTACACTTATCCCATATCTTCTCAGCATTATCCGGGGTTAAAGCCTCATTGATCCCGAAATACTTCTTAAGCTCAAGATTGCACCAGTGGTACATGGGATTCCCTATAGCCATGCTCAGGGTATCGGCAAATCCCTTAAACCTCTTAAGCTCATCCGTTCTGTCCGTAATAAGGGACTCATCCATTCCATTGCTCCGCATGAGCCTCCACTTGTAATGATCACCGTAATAGCTTCCGTCTCCCTGCTTACCTCCGAACCATACATCACCCAGGCTGTCAAATCTTACATCCTCATATATCTCTCTGGGTGAGAGATGGCAGTGGTAGTCTATGATGGGAAGATCTTCCGAATAATCATGGAAAAGATGCCTTGCGGTATCATTACCCAGAATAAAATCATTATCCATAAACTCTTTCATATTTCCTGATCACCTCTGAATTATTATTTTTACTTAAACATCTCGGGCTTACGCCTTCTCAAGTCTTCAATATCCTGTTCGAAATATCCAAGATGCTTACTCATAAGACTCCTGTAGCCTTCCATGTCCTTTTTTTCAATGAACCTTATAAGCTCCTCATGTGTCGCAAGTGTCCTGTCTTTATTTGTGTTCTCCATATCTACGAGAAGCCTTATCCTGTTATAATGAGCCATGGAATTGGTAACAAGAGAAGCCGCCACCTGCTGCCCTGCAACATGATAAGCGATCGCATGAAACTCATTGTCGCATCTCAGATACTCAAATGTCATATCGGGATCATTCATCCTGCCCGCAACAAATTCCATCTTATGACAGTAATCCTTCATTGTCCTTATATCATCATCCCCGACATGTTCGAAGAGTCCTTCTATTACCCCCATCTCCAAGGTTCTTCTTACAAACCATTCCTGCTTGGCCCTGTCCTCATCTATCCTTGATATCTCCGACCCAACCTGAGGATAGATATCAATAAGGGCTTCCGTCTCCAGCCTGACCAGTGCCTCCCTTGCGGGAGTTCTGCTGACATTATATCTCTCAGCTATCTTGGCCGCCGAAACCGGTTCACCGGGCATCAGGGCAAGCGTCATGATATCCCTTTTCAGGTTATCATATGTCTTGTTATTAAGCGAATAACTCATACTAAGCCTGTCCCTTCTTATTCTCATCAAGCATCTTTCTGACATATTCATACAGTGAGCGTCTGGTCTCCTTAAGCACACTGTTTCGCAGTATGTATCCGCTGCCATCCTCTGTATAAATGATGAGGATGGTCGGCTTCTTTACAATCCCTTTGACATTTCTCCATGCCTTATTTTCCTTCTTGCCATTCGCAACAATGCTGATACCGGACTGAGAGAAGGTCAGCTCAAGTTCACGATATGCACCCTTCAGGGATGTCCGTGCCCGGCTCCAGATAATGACCGGCTGAAACACCGTAAAGGTAAGGAGAAACAATATCATAACCATTCTGAACAGGTCCGATGCACCTTGCCACCTGCTGATCATAAGAATGACAGCCGCCACAATACAGACAAGATTTACCACACCCATATAGGACGAATAAGCGTAATACATGGAAGCCTGCCAGAGGTCTGATGTTTTTACATGGTATCTGTATTTATATTCCATTTCAGTTACCAAGAAGGTCAGGCAGCAGCATGGCAATTCCGGGAATAAATGTTACAAGCAGCAGCGTGATTATCATACACAGGTAGAAGGGAAGCGTAGCCTTGACAACCTTCTCCATCTTGCAGTGGCCTACTGCCGAACCGATGAACAGCACTGCTCCTACCGGAGGTGTCAGAAGTCCTATACCACAGTTTAATACCATGATTATGCCGAACTGCACCGGGTTGATACCTATTGATGTTGCAATGGGCAGAAGTATCGGCGTTGCAATAAGGATGATCGGCGCCATATCCATGATGCAGCCAAGGAACAGCAAAATAAGGTCAATAAGTATGGCGATCACATACGGATTGGACGATACGCCCAGTATTGCCTTGCTGGCCATATCCGGTACGTGAAGTCTGGTAAGACAGAAGCCGAATACAGCCGACGTTGAAATAAGGATCAGTACGATGGACAATGTATCAATACACTTGTCAAGCACCTTCCATACGCCCTTCCAGTTAAGCCCCTTATATATAAAGACTGATACTATAAGGCTGTAGATAACCGCTATGGCTGCCGACTCCGTGGCCGTGAATACTCCCGCCACAACTCCTATGACAACGATGACAACAGCCGCAAGAGCCCAGAATGATACAACGAACTGCTTGCACATGCGCTTAAAGGAGAACTTGTCACCCTTGGGATAGTTGCGTTTCTTGGAAATGATGTAAGAACCAACCATCAGTGAAACCGCCAACAGGGCTCCCGGGATATATCCTGCCAGGAAAAGAGCGCCTACCGATACACCGCCTGCGCTCATGGCGTAGATTACCATGTTGTGACTGGGGGGAACCAATAGTCCCTCACAGGATGATGTTATGGTAACGGCTGTGGAAAAATCATCATCATAGCCCTGATCCACCATCATGGGAATCATGATGGAGCCGATGGATGCCGTATCGGCTGCTGCCGAACCGGATATACCACCGAAGAAATAAGATGCCACGATGTTAACCATTGCCATTCCCCCGGTCATCCAGCCCACTATGGAATCGGCAAGGGCTATGAGCTTCTCCGATATTCCTCCGGTGCCCATCAGCACACCCATTGTTATAAAGAAGGGAACCGCCATCAGTGAAAAAGAGCTTATTCCCTTTACCATATACTGACACATTGTTGCCAGTGACTGTCCCTGTACAAGCAGGCACAGGATTGATGAAAAGCCTACCGCATAAGCAATGGGGAAACGCATAAGCACCATCAGCAGGAAGCTTCCGAGCAATACTATGATCGCAAGTGTCTGTGTACTCATTTTTTATCACTCTCCTTTCCTGCCGCTAAGGCTTCTTCCTCGGCCGCCTTCTTAAGGGCCTCACTGATTTCATCATTCTTATCCTCAACGGCTCCTGCCATGTAATCCGTTTTAAGTACGATGGATTTAATGTGTGCATAGAAGGTCTCCAGCTGGAAAATGATCATTGCCGCCCCTGCTACCGGAACCGGAAGATACATCCATATTCTTGATATCGAGGGCATGGAAACGTAAGTACCCTTGGAGCCTATCGTCGTTGCGTACTGGGTGCCCACAACAAGCATTATTACAGCAAAGGCCAGTACCATGATATCCGAAAGGATATCCAATGCCTTGAGTAATCCGGTCGGAAGGAAACGGTCAAAAGCCGTCATCCTTATGTGTGCCCCTCTTCTTATTGCAAGAGCTGCCGATAAAACAGCCATATAAGACATAAGCGTGAGCACCACTTCCTCACTCCATGAAGGATCCGGGATAAAAGATATGTAGCGTCCCATTACTGCCATGGTAGTGATCAAAATATCCGCAATGAGCAAAATCTTACAAATGAATAAAACCACCTTGTAAACCCCGTCATATATGGGTCTGATCTTGTCTAATTTTTCAAACATAGTTCCTACCTTCTCTTATAGTTAGGGCACTGCACCCGGTGCAGTGCCCCTCTTTTCAAACTAAGTTAATTGCCGGTTTACAAACCACAGGACTTCTTATTGCATATCAAGAATCTTCTGATAGAGATCCTTAAGCTCATCTGTGTTAACCTGCTCGTCAATAACCTTGGAAACGGCATCCTGCCAAGGCTTGATATCGGAAACTTCAATGACGTTGCAGCCCTCGTCCTTAAGCTGCTGTAATACCTCTGCCTCCTTGTCGGCAGATATCTCCTTACAGTACTCACCTGCAAGCTTACCTGCCTCCATCATTGCCTCCTGCTGGGCGGGAGTCATCTTTTCCCATGCGGAATCAGTGATGATAACCTCGATAGCGCCAAGTGTATGACCGTCAAGGATTATATTGTTTGCAACCTCAGGGAAGGCATTGGACTTATAGTTGGCGATAGGCTGCTCAGCTGCGTCAACAACACCGGTCTGAAGTGCGGAATAAAGCTCACCGAAAGCAACAACCGTAGGAGATGCTCCAAGACCTTCAACAAGTCCGTTCATAACAGGGTCGTTTGAAACACGGATCTTCATACCTGCAAGGTCTTCAATACCCTTGATCTCCTTAACCGTAAAGAAATGACGGAACCCTTCCTCACCGTAGAAGAGACCGCGAACACCTGCGCCGTTCTTCTGAGGCTCCTCAAGGAATTCCTGGGCAAGATCGCTCTGGGCAAATTTCCAGAAGTGATCCCTGTTGACAAAGGTGTAAGGAAGTGAAAGAAGAAGTGACTTCTCTCCGCCGTAGCTTGTAAGTGAGAATGCAGAGATACGTGACATATCACAGATACCGTTGTCTGCAAGCATACCGTCAAGGATGTCATTCTCCGAACCGAGCACACCACCGGCCTGAAGGTCGATCTCTATAGAACCGCCGGATAACTTCTCAACCTCTTCCTTGAACTTGGAATCAGTCATACCTACGATGGTATCCAGAGGGTTAACCTCTGCCATAACAAATGTAACCTTGGGATCGCCTGCTGCAGCTGCTTCCTCTTCTGCAGGTGCCTCTTCCTCTGCGGGTGCTTCCTCTGCGGGTGCTTCCTCTGCAGGTGCTTCCTCTGCAGGTGCTTCCTCAGCAGCGGGTGCGGAAGCCGCTGCGCTCTGATCGGCGCTCTGAAGACCGCATGCACTGAGCATTGAAGCGATCATTGTTGCTGCCAATACGATGGATAATGCTTTCTTCTTCATAAATAATTCCTCCTATACTGTTTAGTCACTGCCTGTTCAAGGCTAACATGTTAATACGCTAACATCATAGCATGCTAGCATGTCAGGTGTAAATATGTAATTTTATACATAATTGAAACTGACATTTTAGTTAAAAAGTACATAGGTTTTTATTTGACAAAAAAGGTGGGGCTTGATTTACTGATTATGAATCTATAATAATCTCCAAGGAGGTACTATCATGGCAAATGTACTGGACAGCTTCAGTCTTAAGGGAAAAACCGCATGGGTCACGGGAGCATCATATGGTCTTGGCATGGCATATGCCGAGGCTCTTGCTCAGGCCGGGGCCACGGTTGTTTTCAACAGCTCAAATGAGGAAAGGGTCAGTAAGGCGATCGCACAATACAGGGCTTTGGGACTTGATATATACGGTGCTGTTTGTGACGTTACCGATGAAAATGATGTCAGGGCTTTCGTTTCGGATATCGAGGACCGGTTCGGTACCATCGACATACTAATAAATAATGCGGGAATAATAAGGCGTATACCCATGACCGAAATGTCGCTTGAAGAATGGAACCGGGTCATTGATGTCGATCTTACCGGGCCCTTCATATGTTCCAAGGCGGTCATTCCCGGCATGATCAAAAAGGGCGGCGGTAAGATAATAAACGCCTGCTCAATGATGAGTGAATTCGGGCGCGAAACCGTATCAGCATATGCTGCCGCCAAGGGCGGCCTCAAAATGCTGACGCGGAATATATGCTCAGAGTACGGTCAGTACAACATACAGTGTAACGGTATAGGCCCGGGTTACATTGCCACCCCCCAGACCGCTCCCCTCAGGGCCAAGGGAGAAGACGGATCCATGAATCCCTTCGACCGTTTTATAAGATCCAAAACTCCGGCCCAGCGTTGGGGACATGCGGATGAACTCAAGGGACTGGCAGTGTTCTTATCATCACCTGCTTCCGATTTCATTAACGGTCAGATAATATACA
Organism: Lachnospiraceae bacterium UBA3641; assembly: GCA_002373875.1. Lineage (GTDB taxonomy): Bacteria > Bacillota > Clostridia > Lachnospirales > Lachnospiraceae > UBA2868. The sequence goes on along the minus strand of DFKQ01000079.1, from coordinate 14,635 downwards.
TCGACGGCGGTATCAGTGCCTACATAGGACAGGACCCCGGCAATCTCGATGTATCAAAGCTTCAGGATGAAGATGAGGATAACAGCGTGATCGTAAAGGATTGATGCGACTCTACTCTATCTTATCGATCCTTACGGCACATACCTTATATTCCGGTATTCTGGCATACTTATCCAGAGCCGCATTGGTCAGCACATTGGCATTACCGTCGGGGAAGTGGAAGGGCATCCAGGTTTCCCGGACCGAAACCTTATCCCCCACCCTCGCGGTAGTGACAAGAGCACCTCTTCTCGAGGACACCCTGATAAGCTCTCCGTCCCTTATTCCCAGCCTTCCGGCATCCTCCTTGTTCATCTCGATAAAGGACCGTCCTTCTCTCTCCATGAGCCCCGGCGTCCGTCCGGTCATCGCTCTTGTGTTATAGTGATACAATATACGTCCCGTCATCAGGATAAACGGATATTCCTCATCCGGCAGCTCCGCACTTTCCACATACCTTGCCGGATAGAACCATCCAAGCCCCCTTGCGAATCTGCCCACATGCATTATTTTGGTTCCCGGATGCTTCCTGTCGGTACAAGGCCACTGCAGACCATCCTTCTCCCTGTCAAGTCTCCTGTGGCTTATTCCCGCGAAGCTGGGGGTTACCGAAGCTATCTCATCCATTATCTCATCCGGCGTTAAGTAAGGCTGATCATACCCCATCCTGTTCATAAGATCTATGAAAATGCTCGTATCAGCGCGCATTTCACCTTCAAGCCTCACCGCTTTTCTGACCCTCTGGACACGACGTTCGGTATTTGAGAAGGTTCCCTCCTTCTCGGCATAACTGATACCGGGAAGAACCACATCGGCAAGGGCTGCGGTTTCCGTCATGAACAGATCGTCAACAACCAGAAAATCGAGATTCTTAAGAGCCTTCTTGACATGATTCTGGTCGGCATCCGTAACCACGGGATCTTCACCGAAGATAAACAATCCCCGTATCTCCTTCCTTAATGCGGCAGAAAAAACATCCGTGGCAAAAATTCCCGGCTTCTTGTTAAGCGTAACGCCCCATGCCTTCTCGAACTTGTCCATAACCCCTTCATCGGTTACCTTCTGGTAACCGGGGAAATGTCCCGGCATGGCTCCCATATCACAGGCGCCCTGAACATTGTTCTGCCCTCTTAACGGGTTGACTCCGCAGCCCTCCCGTCCTATCTTGCCCACCAGCATGGCAAGATTGCTCATGGACATAACACCCTCGGTGCCGGTCGAATGCTCGGTGACTCCCAGACAGTAGATGATAGGAGCCTTCCCTGCCCTTGCGTACATAAGTGCGGCTTCCCTTAAATGATCCGGGTCTATATGGCATATCTTACCTACCTTTTCAGGCGTGTATTCCATGACTATCTCTTTAAGCTCCTCATAGCCTTCTGTACGGGTCTTAATAAATTCCTCATCAATCAGGCCTTCATTTATGATGACGTTCATCATTCCGTTGGCAAAGGCCACGTTGGTCCCCGGCTTAAGCTTAAGATGTATATCCGCCCTTTTGGACAGGCCTATGTCCCGCGGATCCACAACTATGAGCCTGGTTCCCCGATCAACTGCCTGCCTGATCTGCATTCCGACCACGGGATGCGCCTCCTCGGGATTGGAACCCACCAGAAGGATAACATCCACATCCTCCGTTATATCCCCTATGGGATTGGTCATGGCTCCGGATCCCAAAGTCATGGCAAGGCCGTGTACCGATGCGGAATGGCACACTCTGGCGCAGTTGTCGACATTATTGGTTCCGAAGGCACATCTTACCATCTTCTGGAGCATATATATATCTTCGTTGGTCGATCGTGAGCATGCAAATCCTGCAAGTGCATCCGGACCGTATTCATTTTTTATCTTAAGAAGCCTGTTCGCAATAAGGCTCATTGCCTCATCCCATGTGGCCTGTCTGAATTCTCCGGTGCTGCGGTTCTTTATGAGAGGATGCTTAAGCCTATCGGGAGAATGGACGAAATTAAAGGATCCGAACCGTCCCTTCACACACAGCATACCCTTATTTGACGGACCGTATGCAGGTTCGGTATCCACTATCACGTTATCCTTGACTATAAGGTAGTACTGACAGCCCGTTGCGCAATGAGGACATGTGGTCAGCACCTTCTCTATCCGTCCCGGCTGATATTTCTTCTTATTCTTGGCTACCAGGGCTCCGGTGGGACAAGCCTCGGCACAGTTGCCGCAGGATTCGCAGTCGGTTTCCTTCCAGTCAGGGCCAAAGGGCGCATCTATCAGCGTGCGTGTACCCAGCTTGGCATTGTGCAGGACTCCGTTGCCGGCAAGCTTCTTACAGGCACTTACACACCGTTGGCAGTTAATGCACAGCTCCGGATAATATGTAAGAAAGGGATTGTCCTTCCGTGCCGGTATCATGGCATCGTTCCCTTCATATTCGGACCCCGTGATGCCGTATTCGTTGGACAGATCCTGAAGTGAGCAGCTTCCCGCCTTGGCGCAGGAAAAGCATCTTACATCATGATTGGCAAGGAGAAGATTGAGCATCTGCTTCCTGCTCTTTATGACTCTTTCGGAACGGGTATTTATAACCATTCCGTCCTTAACCCGGGTATTGCATGAGGTTACAAGGTGTTCCTTCCCTTCCACCTCAACAACGCACATCTTACATGCGCCTATCTCATTAACATCCTTAAGATAGCACAGGGTCGGTATATTTATGTCATGAAGCCTTGCTGCTTCAAGTATGGTCTTACCTTCATCTACCGTAAGCCTGTTCCCGTCAATGGTAACGATGATCTTCATACCCTTCCTCCTTCCAGGACACCGCAGCCGAAATGGTCGCAGCGCAGACACTTGCCGCATTCCTGCATTGCCTCATCAAATGACATCCCGTTCTCAACCGGTTCGAAGCTCTTCTTACGTTCCCTTGCCGATTTATCGGTCAGATGGACACGTCCTATATGAGTCCTGTCATTTTCTTTGGGGGCGGGATAGTCGATCGTGTCGGGTATCTTGTGATGATAACCCAGGTATTCATCAATATTGACGGCAGCGACCTTACCTGCTCCTATTGCCTTTATCACGGTCGATGGCCCGAATACGCAGTCACCTCCCGCAAATATCTTCTCATAAGATTTAAGTCTTGTTGTATCGGTGGTTGTGAAGGTCTTCCTTTTCGGATCGACATCATATCCCGCAAAGGGCTCCGAGCAGATATCCTGTCCCACAGCCATCAGCACGATATCGCAGGGATAAACCCTTTTATCGGTATTTGCCGCCTTGACCGTCGGCTTGCCTCCCCTGTGTACCGAAGTTATCTGCGGCTGCACTCTCAGACCGGTAACCCTGTTGTTCTCATCCGCTTCGATCGAATCCGGGGCATTGAGTGTTAACAGTTCAACGCCCTCCTCAATGGCCCCCTGTATCTCCGAGGGCAGGGCAGTCATGTCAACCTGCCTCCTGCGGTATATGACAGTCACCTCATCCGCCCTGCACCTTATGGCACTGCGGCTTGCATCCATCGCAACATTACCTCCGCCTACGACTGCAACTCTCTTACCGCTGTAATCGGGTATATTGCCCCTGCCGATCTCACCGAGCACCTCAACCGCCGAGAATACACCGTCTGCATGAGCCCCCTCCACCTCAACGGTCTTGCCGGCCTGGGCTCCTATGGAAATATAGATGGCATCGTATTCCTTATCCATATCTTCCATTGACAGGTCATCGGGAACCTTCACATTGTATTTTATTTCTATATTTCCCGTCGACAGGATCGCCTTGATATCCTGATCAAGACGGTCCTTGGGAAGCCTGTAACCGGGTATCCCGTACCTTAACATTCCCCCGGCCTTCTCCCTTGCCTCAAAAACTACGACCCTATGCCCCATCAGTGACAGATAGTATGCCGCAGTCAGGCCGGAGGGTCCGCCGCCTATCACCGCGACCTTCTTACCCGTACTTACATTGCACTCGGGAACCTTAACCTGGTCTGCCGCAATCTGATCGACTGCGAACTTCTTAAGCCCTCTTATGTTCACCGGACTGTCCAGAAGGTCTCTCCTGCACTTTTCCTCACAGGGGTGCTCACATATAAAGGCACATGCCGTAGGAAACGGATTGTCAAGCCGGATACAGTTTATGGCGTCTGCATACCTGTGTTCCCCGATAAGGGCTATATAATTGGGGATGTCAACATGAGCCGGGCAGTAGGATACGCAGGGGATCTTCTGTCCCACCTCCGGTTGACAGCGGTGATCATTGATATGACTTACATACTCATCCCTGAACAGCTCAATACTCTCAAGAACCACATGGGCAGCCTCATATCCTATGGCACAGTCGGCAGTGTCTTCTATCGTTTGACACAGGTCCGTCATGGCCGCAAGAGTTGACATGTCCGCCTTCCCGTCAACAATATTCCGCATCATGACCTCGACCTGATACAGACCGTCACGGCAGGGAACACACTTGCCGCAGGTCTGGCTCCTTGCGCTCTGAAGGAATGATAACTGCACTGCGATGGGGCATACTCCCGGCGGATTACCATTCACACGCTTGACAAAACGCTCAAGAAACCTCATAGTTTTCTCATTCATTTCATTTTTATATATTACTGTCCGCGAGTACATGATCTACCTCTCTAAATGAAGTCCTCCCTCATCGGGGTGAATATATCCAGCAATTTAACCTCGGTGAGACACTCTATACCGTGCATGACATTCGGACCGACTATATAGGTGTCCCCTGTATTAAGAACCACATCCTCCCTGCCTTCCTCCTTAAAGACCAGGCTTCCCTCGATAATGTAGCCGATCTGCTCGTGCGGGTGCTTGTGCATAGCCCCCACTGCCCCCTTTTCAAACTTAAGCTCAACATTCATAATGTTGTCGCTGTAGGCAAGAACCTTTCTTAAAACTCCTCCCCCGAGATCCTTATACTCCCTGTCACTGTTGTAAACAAACATACTTTTTCTCCTTTCCTTTATTCATCAATCCTTAAACAATTCTCTCTTGCTCTGTCTGAGGGCTTCAATATCACTCTTGAAATAGGATAAGTGTTTAAACAGAAGGCTCCTGTAGCTCTCCTTGTCCTTCTGTTCTATGCACTTTATAAGCTGGTCATGTGTAGCCAGCGTCCTGTCCTTATTCACATTCTGCATGTCAGCCAGCAGTCTGATCCTGTTATAATGGGTCATGGACTTGCCCACAAGTTCGGCCGCAAGCTCCTGACCTGCCGCCAGATAAGTGATGGTATGGAATTCGTTATCATAGCGTAAATACTCGTAGATCATCTGCGGATTCGTCATCTTACCCGAAACCTCACGCATGTTGTCATTGAGCTCACGCATATTGTCGAGGTCATCCTCGGTGATCCGCTCAAACATACCGTCTACGACCCCCATCTCAAGGGTCTTCCTTACAAACCATTCCTGATTGGCCCTGTCCACATCTATCTTGGAGATCACCGAGGCGGACTGGGGATAAATATCCACCAGCGCTTCACCCTCAAGCCTTACCAGAGCTTCCCTGGCGGGTGTTCTGCTGACATTGTACTTCTCGGCGATCTTGGCGGCCGACACCGGTTCACCCGGCATAAACTCGAGAGTCATGATATCCCGCTTCAGGTTTTCGTAGGTCTGCACATTTAAGGAACTGTTCATATCTTTTCTCCTGTTTAATAAACGATACCTTGCCAGCCATCTGCTGACATGTTACTATTATCCTAAATATAACACACTGACATGTCAGAGGTAAAGATGGGATTTTATACATAAAGCAACTGACATTTTAGTGAAAGTTGACGATATCTCATTTTGTTTACAAATTCCTTTTTTGTGTGTTATTTTGATAATGGAATTATGTTTTCGGATATATGTGACATGAACATGAAAAAGATCAGAGCCTTTGTATTATCAATATTGCTGTTTGCAATGACCTGTTTGACCGCCTGCTCGAAAGAAGCGGAAGAAGCAGCTGCGGCAGGTCCGGATATTGCCCATTTTAAACCCCTCAACGAGATCAGTGAAGGAAACAGGAATATATATCTTATCGTGAGGCTTATGGATTCCAGCTACTGGCAGGTGATAATCAACGGGGCAATGGATGCGGGTAATGCCAACGGCGTTAATGTCTATTGCGGCGGTACAAACATTGAGACGGACTGGCAGGGTCAGCGTATACTTATAGAAGAAGCGCTTGCAGCGGGAGCCGATGCCATAATACTTGCTCCCAATGACTCCGTTGAACTGGCCTCCGATATAGAAAAAATCCACGATATGGGTATCCCTGTCGTACTTGTGGACACTGCCGCAAACACAAGCAGCTTTGATATATGCTATATGACAGACAACCTTCTGGCCGGGCAGAAGGCCGCAGAGGAAATGCTTGCCCAGCTTCATAATGCCGGACATACCGAGGATACCGGATTATCCGTAGGGATAATGGTGGGCCAATCAACCTCCCAGACCATAAACGAGCGCTTGGCCGGCTTTTTCCAATACTGGTCAAATAATGCACCCGATAACTGGATAATATCCACCGATATCATGAACTGCAACGGTAATATTGATCTCGGCGGCCAATTAACCACGGATTTTCTGAAAAAGCATCCCGACACGGCCGGCCTGTACGGTACCAACAACGGCCCCACAAGAGCCCTGTGCCGTACCGTGAACGAGCAGGAAAGAAATGATATAATAATTGTCGGGTTTGACTTCTCCGATGAGATAAAGTCTTTGATCGAATCGCCCGACTTCAGGGCATCAACCATGCTGCAGCGCCAGTATGACATGAGTTACAGGGGGATCACGACTGCTATTGACCTTCTTGACCGCAGGCAGCCCGACATTAAGTTCGAGGATACCGGTGTAATAACCGTAAACAATGATACACTGACAGATCCCGAAGTGGTGGAAGTGCTTAAGCATAATTAACTAAAGTGCAATGAATCTTAAGAAAAAGAAAGATCAATACGAACTTAACTTAATAAAGGGCGGCCGCTCCTTCTATCTGACACTTATCATATGTCTCATGGTCTTCCTGGGTGCAATCGCCGTGCTCATCAGCGCTTTTGACCGCCTTATCTCAAGGCATGACCAGCAGTTGTCGGGTGAGATATGCACCATAATGTCCGAAAAAATGAATTCATCCATAGAATTCATGACCGAATCAGCCAAAAGCATGGCCTCTGTACTTTCAGCCCAGGATCTGGATTCTCTGGATGATATCTACATGACTCTCAAATCTTATAATAAAGGTGAATATCTGAGTATAGGCTTTATAGACGATTCCGGAGAAATATATGCCGAGGATGCGGAAAAAAAGGAATTCGAAAAATGGAACCTTCTAAATACCGCTGCCCAAGCCAATCCGGTATCAATGTCCGCCCCCTACCGGTCATCGGTATACGGCCAGCCCGTCATCACAATGTTCGCTGATTTTGCTTACGGGAATTACGAGCGTCACGGCTATATGTTCATTACCTATTTTCTCAGGGATCTTCAGGAGGTAGCCGTTACGCAGTCTCTGGGAAACGATGTGGAGATATGGCTCATGAATGCCGGATCAGCCAACATAATCCAATGTGCCGGATCGGATGCCCATGCCATCGGAAGCTGGACCAATGCCTATCTGTCAATGCAGAACATAGACAAGAGCGATATACCGACCTACAGCGAATGGCTCGACTCGGTACGCAGGCTTGAAGACAACATCGGTATAAGCTATTCCATAGAAGGAATATACTACTCCCAATACTGTTCGAAGATTTCCAGCATGCCGGGCTGGTATGTAGTTGTACGTATTCCCAGCAACACCCTGTCCGCCACCATGAACACATTCAGGAATTACGTGCTTGTCTTTTTGGCCGTACTTCTTCTGGTCGTGATCGTCCTCATTGCCAATATGTACAGGTTAAGCAAGCGCGAAAGCAAGATGCTTACAAGCCTGTCCATACATGACCCTCTTACCGGAGCACTGAACAGGAGGGCCTTTGATCTTGCAGCCGAGCAGCTGCTTATGAAGGGCCATGATTCTGCCCTCATATTCTTTGATATCGACTACTTCAAGCAGGTAAACGACAGGTTCGGTCATGATGCCGGCGATAAGCTTCTTGTGGCTTTTTCCGACACTCTCAGAAATAATTTTAATAAACAGGGAATAATATCCAGATTCGGCGGAGATGAATTCGTTGTACTGACGGAAATGGGCGACATGGAGTCGGTAACGGATGCACTGAAAAGATGTGTCAGGGAAGTTCACTCCATCGAACTTAATGACAACAGTAAGAATAACGCAGACTTCTTAATAAGCTTCTCGGCGGGAGCTGCCAGATATCCTCAGGATGCCGACAACCTGTCCGCTCTTAAGAAATGCGCCGACACTGCCCTCTATGAAACCAAGGAAAAGGGAAGAAACGGGTATCTGTGGTTTACGGACGTATTTGCCGGTTCCGAGCCTGAAGAGATCACCGCCGTCACGGATGTGCTCGATGTCACCGATGAGCCGGCCGAAAGGGATAACAACACACATACCGGCGTTAATGCCGCATCATATAAGCCTTCATCTGCCGCAGACGTTACCGGAAATACAGTATCCCATACAATGGGGCAGGCTCCTCAGACCGGAAGAGTTGTCAAAAAGGTTGTACGGAAGAAGGTTATTAAAAAGGTTGTAAAGAAGACCCCTTCCGGCAAGTAAAAAGACCTTACATCCTGTATATGCCGGGGCTCATGGGAAGACCCGCGGAATTATATATGAGCGCCCCGGAATTGGTCTGGCTGTAGCAGTACAGGATTTCCTTTACCGAATGCTCAAGCCCCTTCACCATCAATACAATCCTGTCCTTCATAACATTCACATCGGCCCTGAACCGGTTCCCCATATCATCCACAACAACAAAATCCGTTACTTTATTATCATTGCCCCTGCCGTTTGCTTCCCTTGCAATAAGGCCATCCGCGATATCGGACATGTTAAGGGTTATCTCGGCGGTATCATCCTTCTTAACACACATGAATTTCTTGATGGAAGGACCATGACATATAACATCCATTCCGCATGCATCATGTGCCGCAAGGAGGGCCAGTCGCCGTCCCAGATCCTTTTTATTCTGCGGATGAAGATCATTATCCTCACCAAGGTCAATGGAAACGATGCAGTCGCATCCCTCTATCGTTTCGGATATACGTCTCAGTATCTCCCTCATTCCCGTCCAGGATTCCGAATCAGGGTTATTGTCTATCGTGAAATTGGGAAGCTCCACCACATAAAACCTAAGAGCATCATTATCCCATTCTTCCCTGTATCCCTTCACCATCCTGCCAAAAAGCTCCGTATATTCATCCCTGTCTTCACAATCGGATTCACCCTGATACCAGTTCACACCTCCTATGACATACTTATGGCATGGGGCTGTCATGGCGTTGTAAAGTCCCATCGGCTTCCAACTGACAAAATCCTGTCTCGGTGCCTCGCATGATGCTTCGGCTCCCACCTTATACTTCCACTCACCGGTAAGATCTATCGTATACTCATCATTGAATATCTTGTATTCCTTGCCCGGAGTAAACCTTGCACCGCTTACCTGCCCCGGCATGAATTCAAGATAGTACTCACTCTTAAGCCTTACGGTTATATTGTTTCTGCCCTCCTTCAACAGCCCTGCCGGTATCTTGTATTTCCTCGGAGGATATTGATACTCGGTCACTCCCACAAGGGTGCCGTTAATGTAGGTCCTGTCGCTGTCAACAAGGGTTCCCAGCCACAGATCCGCCTCCTTACCGGCAAGGGATGCCGGCACTTCAAAGCTTTTCCTGAAATATATACATCCCAGAAAATTGCCTATTTCCGTGTCTCTTAAGAATCCGGGTATAAGGATACTGCTCCATCCGGAGTCATCCGCATCAGCGGATTCCCACTTCTCTTCAAGTCCTCTGTCTCGTTCGTCCAGGGCTTTGTGCCAGGCTGCGGGTTTGTCCACGTTATCTTTAAGAACTGAGTTCCTGAAGCTGTCATCGGCGTATTTAGCCGCCTCTTTCAGCTTATCATCATAGCCCTCAAGCATCCCGCGGCTCATCCAGCAATGAAGCTTGGAGCCGCCCAGGCTTGAATCTATAAAACCAACAGGTATATGTGTCATTTTATTAAGCTCTGAAGCAAAGTAATAGCCCAGCGCAGAAAATTCGAGAATATTGTCCCGATCCGGCTTCCTCCACTCTCCGGTTTTCGGCTCGGCAAGCGGACTTGTGAATTCCACATCCTCGGATATCTTAAAGCATCTTATCTCAGAATTGCCGCAATTAACGATATCCTCCGGAAACATATCCCTGACCCTGTTCATGGGAAGCTCCATGTTGGACTGGCCGGAGCAGAGCCAGACCTCTCCTATGAGGATATCCTCAACCGTCACGGACTCACCCGAATCATCATGTATCTTCATGGTATAGGGGCCTCCGAAGGGTTGGGGATCGAGCCACAGCTCGAAGATTCCGTCGCTTCCGGTCACGGTTCCGTACTCTTTATCAAGGAAGGATACTCCCACTTCCCTTCCCGGCCGGTCATAGCCCCAGATATGTGCCTTTTTATCCCTCTGCAAAACCATTCCGCTGCTTATGAGCCTTGGCAGTTTCAGATTATCCATAATACCTCCCGGGCCGGGCCCTTAGTTGAATTGCCTTTATTATATCTGCATACAGGGTCAAAAGCAATGTAAAGAACTTTTATTCCGGTGGAGCCACAATCCAATGGTAAAGGGATGAAATTAAATGATTTAGTTGCCGGTCATGTAAGATATGGCAGAACAGGAGCTACGGAGCGGGCCAATATGCCGTTCATGAAGGCTATGGCAGTTCCATAGTTGGTAAAGGGTACTGATGAAGCCCGGGCTGCCAACATACGATTGTTTACCTCACGGTCGTTTAACATACACGCACCGCAGTGAATGATAAGATCATATACCGACAGGTCTTCCGGGAATCCGTGCCCGGATGTAAATGACAGATTAAGATCTCTTCCCGTGTATTCCTTAAGCCATTTCGGGAGCTTGACCGTCCCTATATCCTCGCACTGCCTGTGATGTGTGCAGCCTTCGCATATAAGTACCTGCGCTCCGTCTTCAAGCCTTCCTATGGATTCCGCACCCTTAAGGGCTTCCCCGAGAAATCCCTTGTATCTTGCCATAAGTATGGAAAAAGAGGTCAGCGGTATGCTCTCGGGAACCAGCTTCATTACCTTACCGAAGGCCTGGGAATCCGTTATAACAAGCTCAGGCTCCTTCTTAAGTGAAGCCAGCGTATCAGGCAGATCATCAACTCCAGTTACCAGGCTTACGGCACCTGCATCAAGAATGTCCCTTATTGCCTGCTGTTGGGGTAAAATAAGCCTTCCCTTGGGGGCAGACGTATCTATGGGGATCACAAGAACAACGGTATCATGCGGTCGTATGATATCCGCAACGAACCGTATCCGTTTATCCGTATCCCTTGCAAGGCCGGCAATACGTTCCTTAAGCTCCTCAATCCCCTCTCCCGTAACGGCGCTTACCCTAATATTGCCAAAGCCCATGCCTTCATTCACATCACACTTGTTCTTAACGATCAAATACGGAATCCGGCGCTCCTGTATCAGTGTGATAAGCTCATGCTCAACAGGGTCCGGCTCTGTATGCTCAGTAACAAGAACGGCAATATCACATATCTTAAGAATATCTCCGGTCTTCTTAACGCGCAGCTTACCGAGACTGCCTGTGTCATCATACCCCGGTGTATCTATGATAGTGACCGGTCCTAAGGGAAGCAGTTCCATACTCTTCCTGACAGGGTCGGTAGTTGTACCCTTGATGTCACTGACCAGAGACATTTCCTGACCTGTGATCCTGTTTACCAGGCTGCTTTTTCCTGCGTTCCGTAATCCGAAAAACCCTATATGGGTGCGTTCTGCCGTCGGTGTTTCGTTAAGGCTCATATAATAAATGATCTCCCGTATCAGAATCTGAAATCTCTGTCTCCGTTTTCAATCTTAGTCAGCCGGTCTCTTACCGTTTCCCTGACCTTTTGCGCCGGAATGGTGTCAATCTCTCTGTCTATCATTGCCTCGCCCAGCTTTACCGTATCCTCCGAGGCGTAATCGATAAGAAATTCCTTAAGGGTCATAAGAGCATTGGGATGACAGCAGTTCTGTATCTGTCCCGACTTGCACAGCTCCATGAAACGGTCTCCGGTTCTTCCCTCACGGTAACACGCTGTACAGAAAGACGGTATATATCCGGATCTCATAAGCCAGTTCACAACCTCGTCAAGGGTTCTGTTATCCGAAACATCGAATTGTTCGGTATCATGGGGGCGTTCCGCTTCGGCATATCCGCCCACGGATGTTCTGGAACCGCCGCTTATCTGGCTTACACCCAGGCGGATGATCTTCTCGCGGACCTCAGGCGTCTCGCGGGTTGATATTATCATTCCGGTATAGGGAACTGCAATACGTATGCAGGCCGCTATTTTACAGAACATATCATCGCTCAGGGAATTGTCGAAATCACCCGGATCTATGTCATCCGCATGCTTTACCCTGGGCACACTGATCGTATGCGGACCTACTCCTTGTACGGCCTCAAGATGTTCGGCATGCATAAGCAGACCGGCAAATTCATAAGCGTAATTATCCAGACCGAAAAGCACACCCACGCCCACATCATCGATCCCGCCTTCCATGGCACGGTCCATAGCTTCTGTATGATATGCATAGTCATGCTTGGGACCTGTGGGATGAAGCCTCTCATAATTTTCCCTGTTGTAGGTCTCCTGGAACAGTATATAGGTCCCTATCCCCGCATCCTTGAGCTTTCGGTAATTCTCCACAGTCGTCGCGGCTATGTTAACATTCACGCGCCGTATGGCTCCGTTCTTATGCTTCACGGAGTAGATGGTATTTATACATTCCAGTATATATTCGATCGGATTGTTTACCGGATCCTCTCCCGATTCAATGGCAAGACGTTTGTGTCCCATATCCTGAAGGGCAATAACCTCTCTTGCCACCTCCTCCTGGGTCAGCTTCTTGCGCGCTATATGTTTGTTCTTAAGATGATAGGGACAGTAAAGACAACCGTTGACGCAATAATTGGACAGATACAGGGGAGCAAACAGCACTATCCTGTTTCCGTAGAAGTCCTTCTTGATCTGTTCAGCCAGATCATATATCTCATTTATCTTTACAGGATCCTCGCATGCCAGAAGTACACTCGCCTCCCGGTGGTCTAACCCTTTTCGCTCCCTGGCCTTAGTGATTATCTCATCTATAAGCTTTATATCATTTTTATGTTCTTTTGCATAATCAAGTGTATTACGGATCTCTTCATCGTTAATGAATTCCTCCGCTTTCATTGAATGTGGATCATATTTGATCATTTATAATCGCCCCTTTCGGTTACTATCCTGTACCCTGTCTTTTCCATTCTCAGCTTAAGACAGTTTATACATTGTGCGGCTTCATCACCTGTGCATATCTTATTATCATACAGTAAATACTTATCCCTTACTCCAGCAGGCGACAGATTAGGCATGAGCACATTCGCACCTGCCATGATACCCTTCTCACGTCCCATCGGATCTATGGTTCCAAGCGCCGTAGTTGCCGGAAGAAGAACTCCGGGCAGGGTCAGCCTTATAAGTGACAGCAGAAAGGTCGTCATCTGCGCACTTCCGGGTGACTCTCCGCCTAAGGGAGTATCCTTGTGAGGGATAAAAGGACCTATACCGACCATCTGCGGATCAAGTTCCTTAAGGAACAGCATTTCATCCGCAAGATCCTCATCCGTCTGCCCCGGTGATCCCACCATAAAGCCGGCCCCTGTCTGATATCCCAGCTCCTTAAGCCTCCGAAGACACCTTAACCTGTTTTCATGGCTCATATCCACCGGATGCAGCTTCTTATAATGCTCCGGATTTACGGTTTCGTGGCGGAGCAGATACCTGTCCGCTCCCGCTTCCTTAAGCCTTTTATAGCTCTCATCCGACCGCTCGCCGATGGATAGGGTAACGGCACAATCGGGATATTTCTTCTTGATCCTTGAAATTATGTCAACCAGTATATCGTCCGTATACAGGACATCCTCACCGCCCTGCAGAACAAAGGTCCTGAAACCCAGCTCGTGGCCTGAATCCGCACAGGATACTATTTCATCGGGGCTGAGTCGGTATCTCTCCACACATGAATTTCCGGCCCTTATACCGCAATAGTAGCAATTGTTCCTGCAATGATTGGTAAATTCAATAAGCCCACGGATAAAAATGCGATCACCGTAATGCTGTCTTCGTACCTTACCTGCCAGTTCTGCCGCATATTCTCTTACACCGTCCTTATTTTTTATAAGAGTAAGATACTCATCCCTGTCAAGTACCGTGTTTTTTGCAAGCTTATCCACAAGTTTCTTGTACATTTCCTTATCACCCATGCATTTAATAGGGTTTCCAAACTATTCTATATCTCTATTTTTTTACTGTCAACAACTGCCGGGTACGAAAAAACCGCGATGGCCCCACCTATACGATAAAGAATTCAGGCATTTCCGGAGTGGTACCTTGCACAAAAAGAAATTATACTGTAAAATCCCATCTTTGACAGTTTAAATG
>DFKQ01000028.1 GCA_002373875.1 Lachnospiraceae bacterium UBA3641 | reverse complement strand
TCGTTTACTATAATAAATTGATGCATTGGCTCACTACAAAAGAATAACACAAATGTCACAATAAATCCACTTCAACCTTTTTTAAACGGAATCCCTCTCTGATCGATGTTCCGCGCAGCTCAACCCCATCAAGATTTCCCCTGTATAATATGGCCGGAAAAGCATGATACCATATCTGGTCTCCCTCGTTAACAGGATAATACATGTTGATCCCTTCCCAAACCTCGCTTTCACTTAGGGCGGCAGGATAATCCCTCTGTCCGATGAGATACCCTGATATCCCCGTATCAAGCGCCATGTGCCTGTCATCACTTGCAAACATCCTTATTCCCTTAATCAATCCCGCAAGGAGAACAGTCAGGACAAGGATTCCGGAAAACATACAAAGGAGCCTGCCGGTCCGTCCTGTCTGACCCTCTTTTCCTCCAAATATTCCCGGGAGTATATTTACGCATATATCACCTGCGCCGTATAAAGGGATCGTCAGGATATAGGCATATCCGAACCTGTTGGATGGCGCGGTGGACATAAAGAAAACAAAACACAGGACAAGGACTGCCCCCGTAAACACATAAGCCCGGTGTTTCTTCATTTTACTGCCTGTTATAAAGATCCTTAAAATGACCGCAATGCATCCGGCAAAGGCCGACATGCACAAAAACCGGTTAGCCTGTCCCTGCTCCCTCCACCATACAGGGAACCATTCCCTGATGCTCTGATCTATCAGAGCGGTGTCCTTAGTATATCTTGCCCATACCACAACCTCATCCGCCTCATGCCGTACCCCCTCGATGGGTACCTTCCAGTCGGGGTTAAAGAGATCGATGGCCGGAAAAGGATAGACAAGCCATCCTGTAATAAGATAATTCCTGATAAAAAACGGCAGAACAAGTACAAGACCTGACAGGATATATTTCACAATATCCCCGTATTTCTTCTCCCGTATAAGAAATACAAGAGGATACAGGGTAATGAGGGCAAGCACTCCCACACTCAGCTTCACGGTCACAAGAAAAACGGAAAATACACTGAGCAGCGAAAATACGGTAATCCTGTCACTGCTGCCTCTCCCGCCTTTATCGTCCTCGATACACTCAACCCACCGGATCATAAGCCATATGATCATCCAGATGACTCCGAAATCGGTCGAAGGGGATGTCAGTTCAAAAGCAGTGATGATAAAATACGCAAATGGAGCAATATACAGAAAGTCGCTTACTCTTAAGCGGATCGTCCCTCCTTCACACTTTCCGCACTTAATAAAGCGGCCCGCGTACCCAAAAACCGAATACAGCATAGTGAAGGCCGCAAGAAAGCCGGACACCGTATGCATCGACCGTCCGAGAAAATGAAATGAATAAAGTGCGCACAGGGCAAAATAGGAATTATTGAAGCCCAGTCTTGTCTGCATGTGGGCAAGGCCCCTGACCACTCCGTAGCTTTCGATCCAGTGTATGCTCTGGGCATGATAGGTGCCGGTATCATATGTGAAGGCGGATGCAGCCGTAAAATATGCACATACAAGAAGCACCATGACCGAAATGACCGAGGTTATCGTAATGGCAAGACGGCCTCTTCTGTCGGTATTACGTATCTCAAAAAACAGCTTCAGACCGTTCCCGTATATCTCTCTGTCAATATATATAAATATCAGGCATGTGATGATAAGGATCAGATTGGCAACAAGACCCACGCCGCCAAACAGGCTGAAGTACTCGCTGTAGGCGGTAAGCATCGCCAACCCGCCCATTACTGCATCCGGAATCTGCGTCGGGGCATTCCGACAGGATTGCTTCCTTACCCACCCGAAAAAGGACGTTTTCGTCCCGGTAAGGCGTCTGAGCACAAATGAACCGCATATATAACTTGTTATAAGGATATACAGCCAGTTTAAAAGAGTGAACAGCATGACCTACTTCCCCGCATGATACAGGTACTCCCGCTTGGCGTCCTCTACCATCTGTTTCTTTCTGAAGAAATGATTGAATATGAGCAGGACCGGAAGACAGATAAATATCTTGCCCCCCATGGAGATCAGGCACTCGGTAAGTCCCCTCGGGATGGTATCCCTAAGATCCTGTCCGTAAGCGTACAGATATAAAAGGGGCTGAAGACACATCCAGCCTATTATGGCGGTCATGGTTTCGATCACGGCATAATCAAGTATTGCCATTCCCGTAAACCTTCCGTACTTAACCCCAATCTTCCCGGCATAATGACCGGTAACAGCTCCTGTAACGAGCAGAATGCACATTTCAATAAATGCGTCCGGCCTGCCGAACACAACTCCCGTAAGCAGGCAGGAAACAACAGGTACCAGAATACCCGTAACAATGCCGCTGACGGATGCAACCATCACAAGAACCGGCGCACATATGCGGATAGCCCACTCATCACCGACAAAAGGCGCATTCCATACCGATACGTTTATAATTATCAGCAGGATCGTACCTACCATAATGGATATGACCGTTTTTGTATCAAATCTGCTTTCCATGCCTTCAGTTTACCACAGTTTTCGGAATTCTTACAATATCTTTATATCTCGTTGAGTATATGATAAGGTCACCTATTTCCTTATCCAGCATGGTCTTAAGAGCCAAAGCGTAATATTCAAGCTGGACATGGTACCGGTCGGCAAGATCCTCTGTCCTGTCCACCCGGTCTGTCTTATAGTCTACGATCACGATTTTATCATCTTCGATAAAATACGCGTCTATTATACCCTGGATGATAATACCTTCATGAGAGAACATAAATGGCTGCTCCCTGTAAAGAAGCCCATTTTCGTCGGCTTTCTTCATCCTTTTCGCCAAAGGGCTGTTTACAAAACCGCTTATTTCATTGATCTTAACGCAGTCAGCCAATGACTCTTCCATAAGGCCTTCTCTCTTAACATAACCGATGAATTCCTCTATATCTTTGTCCGTTGTCCCCCTCGAATAATCCCATACCTCAAAGATGCGGTGAACCGCCGTACCGTGGAGAGTCGCAGGCAGCTCCTTTTCCTCCTCCCTGATAAAATCCGGTACATACGGAGTAACTTCCCTGTCATATATCTCATGAACCCTATCCGGAAGCTCGTTATCTTCGCTGTTTTCCTCCATGCTCCTCCTCTTAAGTTCGGTTACCGATATTTTCTCGAAGGCCTTCTTTTCATTTTCGTAAGGATATCTGAAGGCAAATCTGTCCGGAAGATCATGGGCTGCCCCGTCCCTGCCTTCCTTAAGATGCTTAAGGATCCTCTCCCTTCGTTCCTCCCGCCTTATGCCCGAAACAACCGCTTCCTCTGTAAGATCGACGGACGAAAGGGTGCTAATGGAGAGGGATGGGATGCCTTCATTGTTTATACCGTGAAGTATCAGTTCAAGATAATTGTCGCAGCTTATTATACCTTTGTTGGTCTTAAGGGCTTCATCCGGATCGTTGACCATTCCGGTCAGTATGAGCTTTTCCTTAGCCCTGGTCATCGCCACATATAGAATACGCTCTTCCTCAGCCCGTACCTCATTTCCCCTCTTATAGGCGACCGCTCTTTTCATCGCCGTTGACTGCCTGATCCTAAGCTTCGGTTCCACAAGATCCACTCCAAGGCCCAGATCAATATCATTTACGACGCTCCCCCGTGTATCCATAAGGTTGTAGCCCTTATGACAGCCGGCGACAAAACAAACCGGAAATTCCAGTCCCTTGCTCTTATGGATGGTCATGATCCTGACGGCATCATCATTCTCATCAAGAATATTGGCTTCTCCGTAATCCACCTCATAGTCCCTTAGCATTTTAATATATCTTGCGAAATGGAAGAGACCCTTGTAGCTTGTCCTTCCGTAATCCCCGGCCTTCTTCACAAGCATGTTTATATTGGCGCTCCTCTTCCTTCCGTCGGGAAGAGCACTCACATATAAACCATATCCCGATCCGATCAGTTCAAGCAATATCTCATCAGCAGGCGTATATCCCACCTTACTTCTGAGCTTCTCATATTTCCCGAGAAATTCCGCTGACTTTGCCTTAAGCCCGCCTTCTTTACCTTCACTGCATTCCTTAAGGGATCTGTACAGGTACTTACCAGGATAGTTAACCTTAATGATGGCCAGTTCTTCATCGCTAAAGTCCCCAAACCATGATTTAAGCACTGCGGCCAGGCTTATGTCCTGCAAAGGATTATCCAGTATATTGAGATAGTTAAGCAGGGTTCTTACTTCCGAAGCTTCGAAATATCCCACCTGGCTCTGGGTATGTACCGGAATGCCTTCTGCCGATATGACCCTTTTAAATACATCATCCCAACCCTTTGCGGTTCGAAGAAGGATAACGATATCGGAATACTTAAGCGGACGCATCCTGTATTTATCATCTTCCGAGGGATCAAGCACCATCTGCTCCTTCATAAGCAGCTTTATACGATGTGCTATCGCCCTTGCTTCCATCTCTCTTTCATCCATTTCCGGGTCACGGCTTATAAGGATAAGCTCACTTATGTCCTGCCCGTTTTCAACACCTGCGAAATCAGCACCGTAATTAAGTCTTGCCGCTTCGTCATAACTTATGCCCCCCATATCCTGCCTCATTATCTGCCCAAACAGTTCGTTTACACAGTTAAGCACCGACTGTCTGCTCCTGAAATTTCTCGACAGGTCAATCTTTAAGCTGCAGCCCCCGTTTTCTTCGTACTCCCTGTATTTTTCAACAAAAAGCTGCGGCCTTGCCAGACGGAAGCTGTATATGGACTGCTTAACATCTCCCACCATAAAGAGGTTGTTTCCCCTTGTTATAAGCTTAAGAAGCTCTTCCTGCACAAGATTTGAGTCCTGATATTCATCAACATATATCTCCTCAAAATGATCGCGGTACAAAGAGGCTGTACTTGTGTCACCTCCCTTAAGTATATCGATGCACATATGCTCAAGATCTGAGAAATCCACCACATTTTTATCCCTCTTAAGGGCTCCGTACTCATCGATCATACATCGTGTAAGCCTTGTAAGCTCCCTGACTACGGGCAGACAGGCTGCAAGCCTTCGCTTCTGTTCTTCCATGGGAATGGCAAAATCACTCTTAAGATCGTTTATCATCTTTTTGTAGCCGTCCCTCAGCTTAATGAATTCCTTCTTAAGCTCCTCTGAGACCTCGGGTCCGCTCCCCCGCTTACCCTTAAGCCGCTCAAAGGACACGCCCATAAGGCCGGCCCTTAAGCCTTCATAACCGGTACACTCCTTAAGCCCTTCTATAAGCTCAAGCTCCGCTTCGGCATTCGGTTCATACATATAGGGACCGTCAGATTCACCGGTCAGCTGATATGCGCGCATGGCCATTGCATACGCATCATCCAATATCATACGGGCCCGTTCGGCATATACATGAACCCATACGGACTCATCACCCTCGTTTTCATATGCATCCACACACCTCTTAAGCCAGGCATCCGGATTGGGATCGCTCATTGAAAAGTCATACATATTTCCTATGACTTCTTCAAGTATCCTGTCACTTTTCCCGACGCTTAAGCATTCCACCATATTAATAAAGTCATCACTTCCCTCTTCATATGCCCGCTCGATAACCCTTAAAAGGGCATCGGCCTTAAGAAGCTTGCATTCACCTTCGTCTGCCACCCGAAACCCCGGATCCAGTCCTATCTCATGGAAGTGGTCTCTTATCACATCAAGACAGAAACCGTGTATGGTCGTTATCCTTGCATTATGGACAAGCGTAGCCTGCCTTATCAGGGCCCTGTCGGTAGGATCCTTACTCCTCTTATCTTCTATTGCCTTCAATATCTTATCCTTCATCTGAGAGGCTGCCGCCCTGGTGAAGGTCATGACAAGAAGCCTGTCGATATCGACGGGCTGATCATCATAAAGTATCCTCCTTATTATCCTCTCGACAAGAACGGCGGTCTTGCCCGATCCTGCCGCTGCGGATACCAGAAGGTTCTCGTTCCTGGATTCAATTGCCTGTAACTGTTCTTTGGTAAATTTCATGGTAAACCTATATATATTTCTTAACACCCGGTATCTTTTTAAGAACCGTGGCGATCATTATCCCCACTGCAAAAACCGTCACCGCGTACGGAATAAAGAGGATCAATTCCGGACAGGATCCGCTCCACATCCTGTATATGTTCATGGCAATATCTTCACGTATCATTTCTTCAAAAAGATATACTGTAAAGATACAGCTCCCCACATATGTGATGGTTTTGCAGGCCCTTGTTCCCCTTCGTCCCTCCCCGACAAGTGATTTTGCCAGATAGAAAATACACATGGACGGAAGCATGATAAAGGCTTCGATCCCGTCATAGCTCCATCCGCCCGTTCGTAAGTATACATCAACGGTTATATACAGGCATAGCATTGCATTCAAAAGAAGCACGATCACCATACCCAACGTAAATTTCCCCGTGATCATGGGAACTATCTTCCCGGTTCCCGATATAAGCTTCACGGGATCGAATACCGAATCCAGATAGTAACCGATAAGAGGATAGAAGAAACCCGATGCCAAAACCGGAATGTTCAGATACAGGCCGCCTCCCATATAAGGATCAAGAACAGGCGGCAGATAAGTAAACAAAATTCCCGCAAGTATTATATATAAGAACTCCGGTCCGCTCATTCCCAAAGCCATCCTGCGAATGAGGGGCAGCATTATCAGAAAAGCGATATAAATATATATGAACCATAAAGGTGTCACAAAGGGCTGCGTGTATACTGTCTGTATGAAAAATTTGGGGGAAAAACCGTATTCCGGATGTTTTATATACAAGCGTATATAATAGATGAAAGATATTACCGCAAGGACAACTGCCATTTTAAGCACACGCTTTTTATACAGCATCCCTATACTCTCCTTCAGGGGGATAAGCAGGGCTCCCGATATCATAAGAAATATCGGAACGCCGCACTTTACGAGATTAGACAACATTATACCAACCTCTCTTAAGGCCTGGGAATCCGTGGTCGTAAAAAGGTCAAATCCGTATTTTCCCGTATGATTGAATACAACAAACAGAAAGGCCGCTATTCGCAGCACCTCCAGATACAGCTTCTTATCTCTCATTCTCTGTCTTTAACCTCATCAATTCAATTACTTCATTTTTCTCATCACATTGATCCGGGTCAGAGTTACCTGCTTCCTTCAGCGCATTCCTTATATCATCCGGACCTATACATATGCCCTCACCCCTGTAACCGCAGACATCCCCATAGTCACAGTAATCGCATGGCAGAGAACCGCTCCTTGAGGTTTTGCAGGGCAGCGCCTTAATGTTTCCATCAAGTATATCCCTTCCGGTCTGCCTGACTTTTTGGTTTACATAATTCAGGATGATCCCGAATTCCTCTTCGCTGGCAACGCTGCTGCCCGCCCCCAAACTGCCGTCCTTTTTAATGGAGACCGGTATTATCCTTGACTTATTCGAAAAATCATTATCCATAAGCCGGTATACCCTTTCATCCGAATTGACCAAACCCGACATCCTGTACTCTTCAAGGATTTTTTCATTGATGTCATTGGTATCCTCAGGGTTCTGACCATATTCCTCATCTCTTATCACGGGATCATCGATATGGTAATAGAAAATACCCGCAGGTATGACCCTGTTACCCTTAATTCGCTGCGAGATAAGCTCAATTCCGGCATTAAGGTAGACGACCAGCTGCAGATCTAACCCGGCGTAGACGGAGATCAGATCGAAGTTCCTGCTGCCTGATTTATAGTCGATTATCTTAACATAGGTTTTGTCATCTTCAGTGCATATATCCATTCTGTCGACACGCCCCATAAGCCTTAGCTCATCTCCCATGGAAAACTCAAATTCATGATCGTCGGGAGTAAAGCTCCCCTTCTTAAGATGATCGGTAAGAACGTTCACGGTCCTTAACATGATCCGCCTGATCCTGTTTACGGAATACCTTGTCCTGAAGGATGAATATACCGAACCGTAATCTCCTTCTGCAATAGCCCGTTCCATGGCTTCATCAATGACGGCTCCCGCCGTTTTCTCATCAACTTCAGTCCAGCTTAATTTTCTCTCCTTAAGGATAGAGGCATATTCCTTAAGCGAATCATGAAAAACAGATCCCATGTCATTTGCTTCAAAGGAGAACAATTCCCTTTCCTTCAGGGAAAGCCCGTATTTCATAAAATGCGCATAGGCACATGCGGCATATGTTTCAAGTCTGGTTATAGAACACTTCAGGTTCCCCCCGTACAGGGCTCCGGCAACCGCCCTGCTTATCCTGTCGTTACCCGTGACCGCTCTCCCTGCAAGGCCTCCCTTCATGAACGATCCTATCCTTATCCGGGAATCCCCATCACCCAGGCAATCATCCAGCATTTTAAGATACCCGTCAAAGGCCCTGTCATCCGCCTGCCCCTTCAGCATATCCTGAGTCTTACCTGCCAGAAAGCTTAAGGCCGACCCGTACCCGTAGACCCTGTTTGCCGCCCGCTCATCCGGCTGCCCGGTCTTAATATACGGAAACATCCTGTATATTGTTTTCACAAAATACGACGGGTTTAATGAATTCCCCTCAGTATCCAGCCCGGAATATGAAATATACAGATGTTCCCCGGGTTTACTTGTAAGCATATAGAGGTAGAGCCGCTGTTCGTATGCCTTCATCCGCTCGGTGGGGGCTAACTCCACCGACATTGTTTCGGAGTCTGTTAAAAACTCCCTGTCCATGTCCGAGATTATCCCGCCGCCTCCCCGCATAGGAATGATACCGTCATTTACTCCCATGAAGAAAAGAGCCTTTATATCCCTTAATCTTGTCCTTGTAATATCTCCTATCTGTACGTAATCATCTGTTCCCGGCAGGATTCCTGTCCTTATCTCCGCAAAACCCGCATCCAGTAAAGAAGCATATTCCTTAAGCGTGATCCTCTCTCCCGGAAGAAGGAGGACCATCTTGTTAAGGAGATCGCATACCTCTTCATATATCCTGCCGTATTCCATAGCCCTGATCCTGTCACCTTCCGTCTCAAAGAATGACCTCATGGCATCCATCTTCTCCTGTATTTTATGGGTACTCAGGAAGCGGTAGAGGGCAGTCGATACGCCCCTGACATCATAATGGTCACCTTCCCTGGCGGTCAGAAGATCATCAGTAAATCCCTTAAGAGAAGATGCAATATCCTCCCGAAGTATATTGATACCGTTAAGCTCTTCATCCTCCATGTTCCGGGGTTTTTTGTCAAACCTTTCATTCCATGCTCTTCTGCCTTTGATCCCGTATTTAAGAACATAATTTTCAAGGATATCTATACCCGGCTGATTGTACCCGCTGATCGTGGTCCTTAAATACCGGAACACAGCCTCATATGAATAGTCGGTCGTTATTATATCAAAAAGGGCACGGATATATTCGATCATGGGATTGAGCATAACGGGAGCAGTCTTATCCACAAAATAAGGAATATCATAGATGTCAAAAGCCCCGGCACAGGTGTTTTTATAGGTTTCAAGATCACCCGTAACAACCGCAATATCCTTGTAATGGTAGCCTTCCTCTCTTATAAGCCTCTCGATCCTTACGGCAGCCTCGATAGCTTCCTCGTAAGGGTCAGTCCCCATAAATATATGTATGGAACCATCATTCCGGTTTCTTATGTCATTCTGACCGTCAGGGATGTAGCTTTCTTCCTTCCCTCTGAACAGGTTCCTCTCAAGATGAATGAGCTCGTGCCTTCTCCTGTCTGTCGGGATGATATTGCCGTCCGGATCATACATAAATCTTGCAGGTATCTCATCCCTGATGATCACATCATCTTTTCTTGCTATTTTGTTTTCCTTACATATCTTCTCAAGGGCAGCCCGGGTCTTGCTGCTCATAAAAAAGATATCCTGCTCATCCACGCTATCACCCTCCCTGTCTTTTAAAAGGGTGATATACACATCAGCGCAGTTACTGAGCAGAGCTTCTATAAGCCCTCTCTGGACAGGGGTAAAACCCGTATAACCGTCAAGGACGATAACTGTCTTTTTAAGCTTCACGGAACGGGGTACCTCATCACGTACCTTCATGAGTATTTCTTCCGTCGTGATATATTTTTCATTTATAAAATTAAGGAATTCATTATAGAGAAGCCTGATATCGGTCAGCTTTTGACTTAGTATCCCTCTTGACCTGCTCTTATCTATAAGGTATTGAAGCTCCTTATCGCCGATACCGTACTGCATGAACTCGGATATGACTGACTTTACCTCACTTATGTAGCCAAGCTTGTCAAAGGACCCCTTAAGGGCCGTAAGCTTATCCTCATTCCTGCCGGCCATATGCCGAAGGATCAGGTTCTTGCCTATATCATCTATTGTTGTTCCCCTGGCATGGGAATAACCCACCTCCTCAAATACACGATGGGCAAGGCGGGTAAAGCTTAGTACGTCAATATTCAGTATTCCTTTCTTAGGGTGCATGGAAAGCAGCTTCTGCTGGGTTGAGAGGTTATACTGTTCGGGAACGAGAATATAATAATTAAGCTCAGGATGCTTAAGTGATTCCTCTATGATATGTTCATATAATCTGTGTGATTTCCCACTGCCGGCGCAGCCTAAGTATAACTGAAGTGCCATATGTAATCCTTCATCTCTTTAAAAAACATAAAATCAGGGAGACACGCAGTATCTCCCTGAAAACCTCATAAATCTACACAGAGAACAGCAGGTCTCCGTATGTGGGGAAGGGCCAAAGCTCGCTTGCCGTGTTCACTTCCATCTCGTCGCAGAAGCTCCTTAGCTTGTCCATTGCGGGAATGATCTTATCCTTATAGTAGGTTGCGCATTCAAGATTACTGTCATATGAAGGAGCCTTATCAAGCAGCTTCTTCAGGTCATTAGCCTGGGCATAGGCCTTATCCTCAAGTACGGACAGCTTCTTTATAAGGTCCCTCTCCATCCCGTTTTTAAAGAGGGGATCTATCATACCCTTAAGGCTCATGGCTTCGGCAAGCTGTTTGACGTATCTGTTGACCGAAGGAAGTATCTGCCGAAGCGCCATTTCGATCATTGTCTGGGCTTCGATATTTATTGTCTTGCTGTAAACATCAAGATTTATCTCATACCTTGAACGGACTTCCGCCTCAGTATAGATACCATGTCTCTCAAAAAGGTCGATATTTTTCTTAAGAAGGACAGTGGGCATTGCATCAACTGTCGTGGGAAGATTTAAGAGGCCCCGCTTCTTCGCTTCCTTCTTCCATTCTTCCGAATATCCGTCACCGTTGAATATTATCCTCTTATGCTGCTGTATTGTACGCTTGATCAGATCGTTAAGTGCATCGGTAAAGTCATCCGCCCCTTCAAGCTCATCGGCAAAGAGCCTCAGTTCCTCGGCAACTATTGTATTAAGTATCGTATTGGGTCCCGATACGGACATTGATGAACCGCAGGAACGGAACTCGAACTTATTACCCGTAAAGGCAAACGGAGATGTACGGTTGCGGTCTGTTGTATCCTTGGGGAAGCTGGGAAGGACATGAACTCCTATCTCCATCCTGCCTGCCCCCTGATTCTTATAAGAGGTTCCCTTCTCTATGCATTCAAGTATCTCCTCAAGATCGTCTCCCAGGAAGATCGACATGATAGCAGGCGGTGCCTCTGAGGCTCCCAGACGATGATCGTTACCTGCGGAAGCAATGGATACACGCATAAGATCCTGATACTCATCTATTGCCTTTATTATGGCTGTTAAAAAGAGCAGGAACTGGGCATTCTCATGAGGAGACTTACCGGGCTCAAGAAGGTTCACGCCATCATCCGTTACCATGGACCAGTTGTTATGCTTACCTGATCCGTTAACCCCTGCGAAGGGCTTCTCATGGAGCAGACAGATCATGTTATGCTTTTTGGCAACATTCTTCATGATCTCCATGGTAACCTGATTGTGGTCTATGGAGATGTTGGCCGTATCAAAAATGGGTGCCATCTCATGCTGGGCAGGTGCCACCTCATTATGCTCGGTCTTACTCAGGATCCCGAGCTTCCACAGCTCCTCATTGAGATCCTCCATGTAGGCCTGAACCCGGCGCAGGATAGCTCCAAAATAATGATCATCCATCTCCTGTCCCTTGGGCGCCATGGCACCGAACAGGGTCCTTCCGCAATAGATAAGATCCTTACGTTTGTTATATACATCACGGTCAACAAGGAAGTACTCCTGCTCGGGTCCTACCGTCGTAGTCACCCTTCTGACGGATGTGTTACCGAATAACCTCAATATACGAAGTGCCTGCTCATTAAGGGTCTCCATCGAACGAAGAAGGGGTGTCTTCTTATCCAGTGCCTCGCCCCCGTATGAACAGAAGGCTGTGGGTATACACAGAACACCGTCCTTAACGAAAGCATAGGATGTGGGATCCCATGCCGTATATCCGCGGGCTTCAAATGTTGCGCGAAGTCCTCCCGACGGGAAGCTTGATGCATCAGGCTCACCCTTTATAAGCTCCTTGCCTGAGAATTCCATGATGACACGCCCGTCGCTCTGGGGTGATATAAAGGAATCATGCTTCTCGGCAGTAATACCGGTAAGAGGCTGGAACCAATGGGTATAGTGGGTCGCCCCCTTTTCTATAGCCCAGTCCTTCATGGCTATCGCTACCACATTGGCTATAGAAATATCCAGGTCCCTTCCCGCCTCGATCGTCTTTTTAAGGGACCTGTAAATGTCCTTGGGGAGTTTATCCCTCATTATCGCGTCATTAAAAACCATGCTTCCGAATATCTCGGGTACGTTACTTCTCATCCTTCAATCTCCTTACGATCTTATCTGATCAATTAATAAATATAGCATACAGGCTGCAAATCAACAAGATTGTTTATTCCAGCACAAGATTTTCAAGTAAACCGCTGTATCCGTACATTTCTCTGATCACCTTATTGTAATTATCCTGACTTTCATATATACCGCCAAAATGTACTCCATCCGGAAACATTTCCTCCGGATAATAACGTACATGTTCAAGATAATCCGGAAACAGGTCATCAAGACCCGTTTGACCAAAATAAACCGGTGCCTTTTCCGTAACTATTTCGTGATACACATCCATGTCCGGTAGAGGTGCCGGAAGCAGATGAAACCGGACACCCCTCTCCGCACACAAGTCCGCCGTTTTCTTAAGATATGAAACATAAACCGACTCTTCCAAAGTATGCGGATAGTCATTGGCTGCATAATCTTTAATATAATTAAGATATAACTTTCGGTTAAGACCCGAAGCATCAATCTTACTTACCACATTCTCCTTCATGAAAAAACTTCCGAAAATATACTCAAGCTCGTCGATCGTTCTATCATCGAGCATATCGAGTTTATCCGTTTCAACAAGCGGCATTACAACATACTGATATGCATACTCAATATTGAAATCTGTACTCACATCATCCATCGGAACCATTACCAGATAAACATCCGTTGCCTTGGGATGATTATCCAGATAAAGTCTTGTGAGGATATACTGTCCACACATGGTAAAAGGAGCTATAGCCGTTGCCACGCATACATCCTTATTTATATCTGCAAGATCAATAAACATCTGTCTGCCGACACTGTCCCCAAGCAGCAGTATGCGCGAATGATCCTTTTTCTGTACCTTCTCTATTAACGGAACTATCCAGTCCGGACCATCCATATGTGTAAGGAATGTATCCGAGCAGGTAAGTCTGGCTATGGGCATTGAATAGTTCTCATCATAGGACAGGATCTCGAAGCCTGTCAGCAGGATCACCGTTATGAACATAAAGGTAATGATTTTTGCAGGGAATCGCATATGACGCTCCTCTTTATTTTATAAACAGCTAAAAATTAAAATAAATAAAAGTATTGGAACTATGTCCGAGGTTCTGCACAGCGCCAAGAAGAACAATAAACAGTGCTGCCATGTAGCACAGCCATCTGAACACTATCCCCTGTTCATCAAGCCACTTTGTTATCGAGAATTCCCTTTCGTGCAGTATATCAATAAAAAAGATACACATAATCGACAGGATCATACTGTTCAGAGCTGCCCCCGTAATCCCCATATCTTTTATAAGCTCTGCAGATAAGGTATATAGCCTGAAGTCCCTGAGGATCTGTCCCGTCATACTTACAGCATTCAACAGGCTTCCCGCCCTGAAAAACATCCAAGCATAATCAACGATCAAAAAAGTTACGACAACCCTGAAGAATTTCCTTCCAAAGGTATCCTCCTTCATTCCCAGCCTTTTACTCAATTTCCTTCGGCAATCCAAAGTCAACCCGGCCGCCACGTTGTAAAGACCATGAATGCCGCCCCATACTACGAAATTCCATGCACTGCCATGCCACAGACCGCTTAAAATAAAGGTTATCATATTGTTTACAAACTTCCTGTACCTGCCTTTACGGTTCCCTCCAAGAGGGATATACACATAATCGCGAAACCATGATGACGTGCTTATGTGCCATCTTTTCCAAAAATCCCTGATGCCCGTGGCCAGATAGGGTTGCTTGAAATTATCCGCAACCTTAAACCCCAACATCCTTGCCGCACCTATCGACAGGTAAGAATATCCCGCAAAATCGGTATAAATCTGGATACCGTAACAAAAAGTCGCCAAAGCAATAGCCGCACCCGAATAGGCCTTATAATTATCATATACACTGTCTACTATTATTGAGATCCTGTCGGCAACCATAAGCTTCTCAAAGTATCCGAAAAGCATCAGAAGCCCTCCTGTTTTAAAATCGTTCCCGTTAAACCTCTGATTTTCCTTTATCTGTCTCAGCAATGAAGAAGATCTGTCAACGGGGCCTGCCACAAGCTGCGGAAAGAAGGCCATGAAAAGAGCGTGATCTATGATATTTCTCTCCACTTTTTCCTTCCCCCTGTACACATCTGCAACATAGCCCAGTCCCTTAAATGTATAAAAGGATATGCCGGCCGGTATAAAGATTGAAAATGCCGGCAATGAAAGGGATTTATTTGTCTTTATCAGAATCGCATTAATATTATTTACAATGAATCCGAGATGTTTAAAAAAAACCAGCGGCAGCAGACATAGTATGACCGTACATACAAACACCGCCCTGCACCTTCTGTTTCCGCCAGACAAAAGCCCTCCGGCATATGTTACAAGCGTCACACAAAGAAGTACGACAAGACACCTCGGATCAAAACATGCACAGAAAAACCAGCTGGCCATGAGGAGCCATATACGGCGAAACCTGTCAGGAACCAGCCAATAGATCATCAGTACGATCGGAAAAAAAATAACAAAATTAAGGGAATTAAAAAGCATTGTACACCTGCTGTCCATCTTTAATATTTAAAAGATCAGAAACGTCAACCGGCGAAGCAGCTATTCCTATATAAGGAAAGCCCTTAAGATCATCCTGACCCCTGAATCCAAAGCCGTAGGTTACGGCTATAAAGGGAATCCCTGCCTCCATGGCCCCTTTAGCGTCATTATCGGTATCACCTACAAGCACGCATTCTTCCTTCTTAGCCCCCATCTCATTAACGCACATCATAACAATGTCTTCCTTTTTAAGGACATTGTTATTGTCCGCTCCGTGCATGGGATCGCAATATTTATCAAAGTCATAATACTTAAGAAGCTTAAGGGCATAATCCTCTCTCTTATATGTGGCAACGGCCATCCTTACACCCATGTCCTTAAGAGTCCCGCACAGATCATATATCCCTTCATAGGGTTTTGCCTTAAGCAGGGCCTTCTCCTTATAAAACTCGCGAAAGACCCCCGCCCCCCTTTGTGCTTCCTCATCACTTAATCCGTATAATCTTTTAAGAGATACCTGAACCGGCGGACCTATAAAGGACAGCTTCTGTTCAAGTGTAAGTTCTC
Organism: Lachnospiraceae bacterium UBA3641; assembly: GCA_002373875.1. Lineage (GTDB taxonomy): Bacteria > Bacillota > Clostridia > Lachnospirales > Lachnospiraceae > UBA2868. The sequence goes on along the minus strand of DFKQ01000028.1, from coordinate 41,196 downwards.
CGTATTTAAGCGCCTTAACCGTATGCTCAACACTTAAGAGAATACCTTCGCTCGTATCAAGCAGGGTTCCGTCAAGATCGAATATCACGTTTTTTATCATGTTTATTACCTTTTTGCATCCTTATGCATTTCCCTTGTCATCTTCATGTATTCCTTGTCATCCTGTGCAGCAAGGCAATAAAGGATCTTTTCAAACATAACGGATACCCTCATACTCCTCCCTGTCAAGGAAGGGTGCCATATCATCAAGCGAGGGCGATACTATCCGTCCGTCAGGCAATACTCTGGATGATGACTTGGGTTCGAAGTTCTGATCCGGGTCAACGATGACTTCACATATGCATGGGCCGTCCGAATTCAACACATCATTTAATATCCTGTCCGCTTCACCCTCAGAATCAAGCCTGTAATAAGGGATACCGAATGCTCCCGACAGCTTGTCAAAATCAGGGAAGCCGACACCACTCTCCTTATCGATCCCGATAAAGGGCGGCTCGAAGAGGTTCCTCTGTGTCTGTCTTATCGACAGATAACCGTTATTGTTAAGGATGAAGAGCTTTATATTAAGCTTATTATGCGCAACCGTGGCAAGCTCCTGTATATTCATCATAACGCTGCCGTCCCCGTCAATGCAAACAGTCCGCCTGCTATTGTCCGATACCGCAACACCAAGGGCCGCAGGAAAGCCGTAACCCATTGCCGCACACCCGGAATTGGTGAACATCCTCTGGCCCTGTTTTATCTTAGCTGCCTGGAAGGTAATGACACAAGCAGCTCCGTTACCGGTTATGATACGGTCATCCTTATCAAGATGTCTGAACAGATCGTCGATGAATACATACGGATTGTACAGCCTGCTTCCATGGTACTCATCCCTTACCGTCGGAAATCTCTTAAGCAGGTCTCCGCACCACCTGACCCATTTAACATGTTCATCACTTGGCTCATAAGGTGCTGCGAGCATCTTATCCAGAAAATCATTAACGTCTGCATTTATCGGAAGATCAGCCTTGACCGTAGGCTTATGAAGCTCTCTCGGATCGATATCAATTATTGCCTTGAATGCATTCTTCGCAAAGTCATGATGGGTATAGCCTATCATTCTTATGTTCATCCTGCACCCTAAGCTTATAAGGAGATCGCAGTTCTGCACGGCGAAGTTACCGGACCGCATTCCCACGGTTCCCGGCATACCTGCATAATATTGATTATCATATGCTACCGTATCGTTCGCATTCCAGGCCGTAACAACAGGTATCCTGTATTTATCAAGGAACTTAAGCAGCTTTTCAGTTGCTCCAGCAAGATTTATCCCGGTTCCCGCAAGTACAAGAGGAGCCCTTGCTTCTTTTATCTTCCGGGTCAGTATCTCAACCTGAGCATCCGTAATATGCGGTTTATCCCAGGTATATTCCGTATCCTTATCAAAGTGGATGAGATCATCCGTATCCACCCTTGCTCCCTGAACATCGAGGGGAATATCAAGCCATACAGGGCCGCACCGTCCGTCAAGGGCAAGGTAAAGTGCCTTCTCAAGATGGTAAGCTATCATCTTGGGATCAGTAACCATAACCGCATACCTGGTCATGTTCTTAACCGAATCTATGATATTAAACTCCTGGTCTCCAAGCTGGCGGAGGTTAAGGTCGGGAGCTGCCCACAGGGTTGTCTCTCTCTTAACCTGTCCCGATATGACAAACATAGGGATTGAATCAAGCCATCCGCCCATCACGCCTGTAATGGCATTGGTTCCGCCGGGCCCGCTCGTCACACATACGGCAGCAAGCCTTCCCGTCATCCTGGCATAACCTTCTGCGGCTATGGCGCAGGCCTGTTCATGATGGTTAAAGGTACAATGTATCCCATCCTCATGTCCTATGGCATCATCCAGGTGCATTGCACCGCCGCCCGTTACCATAAAGCAGTCCCTGATACTGTTTTTAACCAGAAATCCTGATATGTATTTCGCGACTTTTATTTCCATAACCTGCTCTCCTTTTACTTTCAGGACAGGGCTCAAAATGCTTCGCATTTTTCGTTGCATTTTACTACGTAAATAAATATGTAAAGCCTGAGCCTTACTTGCAGGCAAGACGTCTTAAGCTTTCCATATTTATGTGCTGCTCTGAGTTATTTTGGTATACTCAGTCGGTGTAACAAATCTTATATTTATCCTGTCTTTTATATCCTCAAAAAACCTTACCGCATAAGCATTAAGTGTTCCTGCCTTTTCATTCAGGAAGCTGTAAGCCTTATCTGTATCCAGATAGTTGACATTGTCCGGTGTATACCCGTCAAATCCCGCAAGGGCAGCCGCCTTACATCCGCACTTCACAAGGACCCTTATCAGCATGCACATGGAGTTATCAGGGAACTCCGCCGCTTCATCTATAACGCTTGAATAATTAATGACGTAATCAAAATCACGCTCGTTCTGTGTCAGATTGGACGAGGCAATAAGCTTGATATCCCGGTTCTGTTTCTCATGAAGTCTGGTCGCTGACTGAAGAAAACGCGTAGTGTTTGTCACGAACATGTAATCCGGATGATAGCCGGCCGGTATATAATTTATTGAGATCAGCACAGGATCGTTATCCTTGATATACTTATTTATCCTGTCCCCGTACTTCTTAAGGCTGATTCCCGGCCCGATCATAAGGATATTCCTATCCTTAAGCTCTTCTGACAGATCCTTTATGTCGGATGAATCATCACACTCGCGCTTCTGGTAGTCCATGTACAGACCTTCGGCAAGCTTCATGTCCTTTTCAAGCTTCTTCTCCCCGGGTATCCTGCTCAGTATCTCATTAACCGCCGTTATCGACAGGGTTCTCTTGTTCATAAGATAGGAAACATAATCCGGATGAACACGGTTTGAAGCCGCAATATAATAAAAGAGCTGATAACCCCAGGGCGACCGTTTCTGGAAGTCCATGACTGAGGTTGTTATCGCCTCCTGCATCTCTGTGATGATATAGTCTTTACCGTAATGCTCATTCATATACATGGCCACCAGTTCAAGAGGAGCATTACCCGCACTCTTTCCCATACCGTAGAGAGTTCCGTCAACAAGGATATCCCTGTCACTGTCATAATCAAGGGCTGTCGTTGCATTTACATATCCGAGCTGAAAATTATTATGGGCATGAAACCCAAGAATTATAGCGGGATCAAGATTCTTATCAAGAACATCCATGATGTGAGTAAGTTCCACGGGGTTCAAAAGCCCGTATGTATCCACCATCGACAGGGCATAGGGTTTTATATCATTTGCGATCCCCGCTATCTCCTCAAGATCATCATCAGAATATACCGTGACGGATACAAGCTGGGAGAATACCTTATATCCCAATTCCTTAAGCTGTCTGCAATACTCCATTGCCTCATGCATTCTTGGCTTTTTGAATATAACCCTGATGCCGTCTATATATGATTCGAAGCATGGTTTTATATTGCCGATATCGCAGGTTCCGTAATCGATCATCCCGACAACCATAACACCCTTGCGGTCTAAATTACCGTAGATCCGCCCTGCGGAATCGGTATCCGGCATTATCGACCTGTTAATATCAAACATCCTTCTGTCATCAAGAAAGCCTATCTCAATAACATCAACACCGGAAGCCACGACACGTTCAAATATATTGATGATGTTATCATGCCCGAATTCCCAATCATTTATATATCCGCCGTCACGCAGCGTACAATCAAGTAAATATCTGTTTCGCAATTTGCACCTCTTCAGATCCTTTGTTTCACTCAATTCCCGATCAGCGTCCAAAATTGGTTATTGTATATCTGTAGCTTTCAGGAAGTCCCAGATCGTATGACTTTCCTTCTGGCCTGAAGGCGTACATCCCGTACTTGACCCTTACATTATCCAGGGCTTCGGTAAGACCTATCTCACCTTCCGTACCTTCATTGTCCGCTGTCACGACCATCGCCGTAAGTTCATCATAGACCTCCGGAATTAAAACATACTGGCCGAAGGTAGCGTAATACTTCTTCTGCTTCTTACCGTTTATAACTCCAAGGTACTCTTCGGCGTAATCATCCGTGGGCTTCTCTACCATCCGTTCAACCTTCATCATTGTTTCTTCGGTATCGTCCCACTGACCGTAAAGTATACCGTAGTGAACCACCCTCTCAAGATCAACTTCCTCTATACTTACAAGGGTCCTGCCGCATTCCATATATGCATCGATAACCTGCCTTGAGCAGCTTATGGGACCTGTCGATTCATAGATAAAGTCACCTAAGAGGAGAAGTACCGGCGAACCGCCGGCAAACTGCTTGGTCAAATGTACCGCATGGCCGAATCCCCTTCTCTCGTTCTGGTATACGAAGGTTATGTGCTGTCGCATCTCAACTATTCTGTCTGCATATTCAGCCTTATCATTCGGGAGCTTGCTCCTCAGTTCCGCGCTCACGGGCGCAAAGAGCCTGTCATATTCATCCTGCTCATCTTCCCCTATTATAAGGCACACCTCCTCAATACCTGCATCAAACAGTTCCTCCAGCATGATAAAGATTGCCGGCTTAAGCATTCCGTCCTTGTCGATCACCGGTGCAAATCCCTTCTTCATGGTCTTGGTGGCGGGGAATATCCTGGTCCCGTATCCCGCAAGCGGAATAACAGCCTTGCGGACTGACTGGCCGGGCTTAAGGGTAAGGGTAAAGCTTGACATACCCTTCCTGTCAAGATACTCCCGGAGCTTCTTAACGGATTCCTCATCCTTACACAGAAACTGAACCGAACCATCCCCCTGGGAACCGACTCCCTTGGCCCCGTATATGTACTTGCGGATCTCCTTATCTTCAATTACCGAATGAAGGACAGGAGCGATAAGTTCGGAACATGCCGGCATAACCTTCTCATCGAAGTTAGCCTGCCACTCATCCATAAGTGCACCAAGCCCCTGTGCATCTCCATCTGCCAGAAGCTTAACTGCCTTCTCATTCATTATCTTGTTATCTTCACCGAGTGCCTCCTGAACCTTTTTCTGTATTTCATCCTCGGCAAAGGGATAACATCTGTTAAGGTCGGCGAGTATCTTGATTGTATCCTTACCGGCATTTAAGTTAGCCACGACCCACCTGAAGGTAGTCCCGACACTTAACTCCCTTGAATCTATCTCAACACCGTCGAAATCCATAAGTACGGGCTTGATTCCGTATGCACAGGCCTGATCGAGCCTTCCGCACCTTGATGGTGTTCTCTGTTCACCGCGGAAGGCCGCCTGCATCTCACCCTTAACGTTCATCCTTAAGTTATATATCTGATTAAATGCCCTGGCCACCAGAACACACACGGCAGCCGATGAAGAGAGGCCACTCTTTATTGGAAGGTCCATTTGGGTAACGGTTATCTTAAGACCGCCGACGCTGTAATTATCATTGATATATGATGCGACACCCGCAACATAGGAAAAGAATCCACCCTGCCTGGCCACTTCCAGAAGCCTTGCGGTATCCATGGGGCTCTCAAGCCGTTCCCCATGATAAACTGACAGGTTGCTCTCAACGATAAAGTTATCATCTCTCTCGACCGTAGCATATATTCCTTGTTCAATACCGGTTACGACTGCCTGACCCATTACGACATCCGCATTCACGGTGCGGTACATACCCGCCCAGTCGGAATGTTCCCCGAACAGACACAGCCTTCCGGGCACAAACAGATTAAGCTTGCGCTGTCTTACATCACTCACTATGATATCCTCCTTAAATAAACCGGAAGCTGCTAAGCTTCCTTTACGGCTACTATAAATATCCTCTCCGATTTGCCTGTGGGCTCATCTCGTGTATCCGAATCCCTTACAAGCAGGACCTTAAGCCCGGCCTTCTGAAGAAACATATGCATCTGTCCAAGCGTATATCCCCGCTGATAATGATTCTCTGTAAAACGCCTGAATACTCCGGGTTCGTCCTGCTCGATAAAGATGCTTAAGTCATATTCATTAATATGGCTCTCATCATCGTAGTAGTTCTCCCATATGAAGGCACAGTCCTCACGGTTCTCGGCTATGGTCGCATCTCCGATAACCTGCTCATACTTATATATTGTATTAAAATCGAACATGAACAGACCGCCCGGGTACAGGAATCCTGCTATCCGCTTAAATGTCCGTTCTATTTCCTCATCCATCAGTAAGTAGTTTATTGAATCACAGACCGAGTAGACCGTTCCCACTGTAGAATAAAGGTCAAGATCTCTCATATCCTGATTAATGTACAATATTTCGTACCCTTTATCATCACGCTTACTCTGGGCTATCTCCAGCATTCTCTGGGAACTGTCTATGCCTATCATATCATAGCCCTTCTTATACATAAGATTTGTAAGGGTTCCGGTACCGCATCCAAGATCAATAACAAGGTTCCTCTCAGACTTAAGGATATCTTCCTCTGTGAGGGCCTCGTCAGATACGGAGCCGGTATTGCCGTCCTTATCCCTCACAGGCTGTGAAACACCGAATTTTTTAATCATATCATCCAGAACTTCACACCACTCAGTATAGGGAATGTTGTCCATAAGCTCATCATATACATAAGCCAGAGCTTCATATGTATTCTCATTTGCTTCGTACATTTACATATCCTCCCTCCGTGTCGCTTCCGCTTTCCTTCCAAAAGCATGTATCCCCAGGTCTATTACCAGTGCAGCTACAAGTATATATACACAGAAATAATTCGTTATAAAAGTTGCTGTAGGCCAGTTGATCCTGATGACAGGGTAAACCGTAAAGACAAGCGCAAAGAGAACAGCGTACAGATAATCTCCTTTTTCTCTCCTCTCACGGGTCTCCTTCACAAATGCGATCAGTGGAAGCAGAAAATACTGGAGTGTGTATGGATAGCTCATGTTGACAAAAATGACCATCAGGCTTGAAAGAAGGCACAAGGTCTTCCAAGAATATCTGCACTTAAAAAACAGATACATACATAAGATAAGATACCCGAAGGATACTATCCTTCCAAGCATGAGACCGTTCTGTTCCCCGAGACCTGACACTGAACATATCTCTATCATCACACCGGATATCGTCTCCGGCCTCGGGATCACGGCACCCGATACCTGACCCGAAATATTTATAAAGCTTTTAAGACCTTCGAGACCTCCGAACATGGCAAACGGGGCAAAAAAGAATATTATTCCATAGACAATAAGGCGCACCGCTTCCTTAAACCGCTTCTCCTTAACATATAAAAAGCCCATGATCGCCGGGGATATCTTAAAGCCGGCTGCAAGGGCAATAAATATAAGCGCAGCTTCTCTTCCCACCCTGCTGTCGGTATCCTTAAGATACAGGGCAAGTACCAGCAATGTCAGAACATAAACCGCGGAATTGCCTGCCTTAATCTCGGCCAGTGCGAAGGTGTGAGACATAACAAACACCAGCACAAGGCCTAGCTTATATGCAAAAGACTCCTTAACCGTTTCAAAGATCACTGCAACTATACATACAAGACATATACAAAGCAGAATGATCATATACATCTTATACCAGTCAGTTACCGTACTGTTTTTTATCTGCTGCGGGATCAGACATGAGAGAAAATAGTAAAAAGCATAAGCAAGCGCAGGAAACCTGGCATCCCAGTCCTCCACAACATAAGGATTCCTTCCACCCCTGACCCTCTCAACATGGGAAACAAAGTCGGGGAAAAGCGGATTTCGTGCATCCCAAACCACTTCGCTCAAAAACTGCCCTCCCGTAAAGACAAGGAATAATATAAGAAGTACAATATTCAGAAACGCGACCAGAAGGAACACATTGAAAGGAGTCAGTGCATCCCTTATGCTTTTTTTATTCATTCAAAAAACCACTCCAAACAGTCCCGCCGAAAGGAGTCCCATTATGACCCCCGCAAGGGCAACCCCCAACATTACCGCAGTAACACTCTCCCTGAACTTCATATCGAGTATTGAGGCCGCAAGCGTACCGGTCCACGCTCCCGTACCGGGCAGGGGAATACCGACGAAAAGAAGAAGCGCCACAAAAAGGCCCCGTCCTGCCTTGGCCTGAAGCTTCTCTCCGCCCTTATGTCCCTTCTCAAGACAAAATGAAAAGAACCGCCCGATAACCTTCTTATCCTTGCCCCATTCCAGTACCTTCCTTGCAAAAAAGAAGATAAAGGGAACAGGTACCATATTCCCTATGGCTATTACCACATATCCTATGATAAGGTTGAAGCCCTCCGGATTCATACCCTTAAACATATATGCGATCGGTATCGCCCCCCTAAGCTCGATAAGGGGTATCATGGATATGATAAAACACCCGATATACTGGGTCATGGTATTGCCTGCAAATGCCTGTGCTATATTCTGTGCCAATGAACTCATTTTTCTCTAATCCTCAACCTTTCCGCGATCACTGTTTGCAGATCCTTCGCTGCAATCGGAATGACATAATATTTCTTCAAGAGCGTTAACAAGCTCCTTCATCTCATCATCGGTTCCTATGGATATCCGAAGGTGGTTATCGATCCTCGGCTTGTTCCAGTACCTTACATAGATATCCCTCTCCCTGAGCTTCTCAAATATCTCCTTCGCACTCTTTTTCTTATGCGTGGCAAATATGAAGTTGGCCATGGAATCCCCGAATTCAAAGCCCAGCTCCGACAGCTTATCCTTGGTCCACTCACGTGTTTTAATGAGCCTGCCGACCGTTTCCTTCCAGTAGTCAACATCCAGTACCGCCGCTGTTGCTATCTCTATGGCGGGATAATTCATCGTATATGAATTAAAGGATAACTTCACATCCTTAAGATAACTTATCAGCTTCTTATCTCCAAAGGCAGCTCCTATGCGAAGGCCTGCAAGAGCGCGTGATTTGGAGAAGGTCTGGACAACAAGAAGATTATCATACTTATTGATAAGGGGCAGAACAGACTTGCCTCCGAAATCAATATAGGCCTCATCCACGATCACCACACAGTCCTGATTGGCCTTTATTATCTCTTCAAAAAACGAGGGATCCTCGTATACTCCGGTCGGTGCATTCGGGTTGGGGATAACGATACCGCCGTTCTCCTTATTCAGATAATCATTTACATCGATCGTAAAATCGTTACGAAGGGCCTGTGTCTTATACGGTATCCTGTGAAGTTCGGCCCATACATCGTAAAAAGAGTATGTTATATCCGGAAACAGGATGGGCTTACAGGAATTAAAATAAGTCATAAATGCCATTGCCAGTACATCATCCGAACCGACACCGACAAAGACATTATCAAAATCAAGGCCCGCGATGTCATCCGGTCCATTCGCAAAATACAGATCATTATATACGGACACTATGGCGTTTACAAGCTTCGTCGCATCCATATCGGGATACTTACGAAGCCTTGATGATGATCCATCCAGCTCATCCTGAGCCAGATCGTATATCCTTGTTGCGACCATCGGCGAAGGCGCATAGGGGAATTCGTTGGTATTGAGCTTTATGACCTTACCCTGCGGCTGTTCGCCCGCTGTATATGGAGTTACTTTTCGTATATTATCTTCCCAGGACATGTTACCCTCATCTGTCATTCGTATAATATGTATATTGATTTCCTGAAGTAATCATAAGCCGTAGTCTCCGGCTAGCTTAGCGAACTCAGGTAACGAATTGACTATCGTTTCGTAAGCCACGCAATAAGCTATCCTGACATAACCCGGACATCCGAAGGATGAGCCCGGAACCACCAGTATATTATACTTCTTGGCCGCTGCCACGAACTCCTTATCATCCCCGGTCGGCGTCTTCATGAACAGGTAGAAGGCACCCTCGGGCTTACGGCATGTGAAACCGGCCTTTATGAGTCCTTCGTACAGGGTGATCCTGTTCCTGTCATAGTAAGAAATATCAGTCTTCTCATTGATACACTCCTTGATGACCCTCTGCATAAGAGAAGGGGCATTAACATACCCCAGTATTCTTGTCGCAACACATGCTGCGGCAAAAACATCGCTGTAGTCATCAACCCCGGAAGGGATCACGAGATATCCGATACGCTCACCCGGAAGCGAGAGTGACTTGGAATAGGAATAACCTACTATTGTGTTCCTGTAATATTTGGTTATATAAGGGACCTCGATGTCTCCGTACACCAGCTCCCTGTAAGGTTCATCGGAAACTATGTAGATCGAAGTGCCGTATTCCTTCTGCTTACTCTCAAGTATCCCTGCCATCTCCTTAATGGTTGCCTCCGAATAAACCACACCCGTCGGATTGTTGGGGGAGTTGACGATAACGCATTTGGTCTTAGCCGTTATCTTCTCTTCAAACTCCTTAAGGTTTGGCCGGAAGGTATCTGTATCGGGCGATATTTCAACCAGAACGCCGTCATAGTTGATTACGTAATTCTTATATTCACCGAAATAAGGAGCAAACGTTATTACCTCATCGCCCGGATTGAGCAGGGTCTTAAAGGTCACGTTAAGCCCCGACGCCGCACCCACGGTCATGATTATGTTATTTTCATTAAAGGATGTGCCGAAGCGTTCATTGAGGGATCCTGCGACTGTGGCCCTTACATCCTCGAAGCCCGCATTGCTCATATAGCCATGCAGCTTAAGGGGCGGCTCATTCTTCACAATATCGATAATAGCCTCCCTTACCGCATCCGGTGCCGGTACATTGGGATTGCCGAGCGAAAAATCATAAACATTTTCGGCCCCGTATTCAGCCGCCATTTTCTTACCTTCTTCAAACATAGCCCTTATTACCGAGCTTCCCTTAACAAGGGCAACCATTTTCTGTGATATCATTTTTATTCCTTCCGATTTATAATATTTCGTATCATGTTCTTACGTCCTCAGCAGCAAGTGCTTCGGACTATGCTGAACTGTTACTATTTTTCTTCATAAACACGCACCTAGGGAAATACCCATAAATCAGGTATTTCCCTTAGGCATCATGCGTGTATTATCTCATAAATTTCCTTATAAGTAAACCTTCTGTAACCTCAATCGGCATTGTTAGAGCTGACGGTCTTTAGGGTATTACCGGGCATGGCGGCCTGTTTGTTCGAGGCCGATGCAGTGTTGCTCATAAATACTTCAGCCATCGGCGAATCCGCGGGAAGTATGAGGGTCTTGTTGCTTCCCTTCATGGATTCTCTGGCGGCATCAAGAGAACGGACGAATGAGTAGAAGTCACTCTTACTCTTATCATTATAGGCTTCGGAAAGGATCTTCATATACTCCGCCTCACCCTCTGCCCTTATCTTCTCACCCTTGGCCTGAGCCGTCGACCTCATTATCGATACTTCCTTATCGGTGGTATTCTGGATCATCTTAGCCTGGGCTTCACCCTCTGCGGTGTACTTGGCGGCAATGTTCTCCCGCTCCGAGATCATACGCGTATATACGGCATTCTTGTTATTGTCCGGAAGATCAAGTTTTTTGACTTCTACGGTCAATATCTTGATCCCATACTGGTCACCTACAGCGCCTATATGATCCATGATCTCCTCCGTGAGTGATTTTATGTTAACCACCTGAGGCTCCTCTTCGATAACCAGATCATTACCCTTTACGTCCTCTTCCGCCACGGGATTAACTATGGTCATCTTGCCGTCGCGGGATCTTATGACCTCATCCTGGGTCATGTTGGAAATCGTGTTCTTGGTAGCGTTGTAGACAAGAGCGTCTATACGGTTCTCGGCGTTTGACACCGAGTAGCTTAAGGTCTGGGCGAACTTAAGAGGGTCCGTGACTCTCCATAATACGTAGCTGTCAACGATCATGGTCTTCTTGTCCGAGGTTATAACATCCGATGCGGGGAGGTCATAAAGGAGGATCTCCCTCGGGATCGTATCCACTGATTCTATAAGAGGTATCTTGAAGTAAAGTCCCGATTCCGATATGGTTCTCTCAACCTTTCCGAACCTCCTTACCAGCTTGTATTCATCCTCATGGCAGATGACCATACCCGAAGATATTATCAGCAGCAGTATGACAAATACTATCCAACCGGCTGCTCCCTTGCCTGTCTTTTTATTCTCTTTACCCTTCTTCGGCTTCCCGTCTGAGCCGAAACGTTCTGTTGTATTTGCATCCATATATTATCTCCTCACTAGTCTGTTTCCCGCAATCATACGGCATCCGCCGCAATTAGTTAAATTTATCGAGCGGCATGATCTGCTGCACCTGACTTCCGTCCGCACCCTGAATGATTATCTTCATATCCGGAAGCACATCCTCCATGGTCTCATAGAACATACGCTGCTTGGTGACCGCAGGATACTTAACATATTCATCATACATTGAATTAAACCTGGCTACCTGACCCTCAGCCTCATTTATCCTGGCCTGTTTCTGGGCTTCCGCATCCTGAACTATCTTATCCGCTTCAGCCTCAGCGCTGGGGATCTGCTCGTTACGGTATTTATTGGCGTTATTGAGGGCGGTTTCCTTACCCTGCTTGGCCGTTTCAACCGCCTTGAATGCCTGGATGACCTCATCTGTCGGAGGCTCCGCATCCTGGATCGTTATATTCACCAGTTGAACACCTATATCGATATTATCCAGCTTCTCGAGGATCATGTTCTTGATATTGCTCTGGATCTCGTTCTTACCGGTTGTAAGAACCGCGTCAACCCCATAGGAACCGATGGTTGTCCTTATACAGTTCTGGGCGATATTGGCAAGTATCAGCTGCGGATCCTCGGATGCATACAGGGCCTTTACCGGATCCGTCACCCTGTACTCAGCATAGAAATCGACATGGATAAAGTTATAATCCGATGTGATCATCATGCTGTTGTCGGCACCTTCGGCTCCGTTATAATTAAGCTCCGAATCCGATGAATACCCGATGGCAAAGCCCTGAATCGTCGTATTGACCTTCTGTACCGTCTGGATAAAGGGTATCTTAAAATGAAGTCCCGACTGGGTCACGGCCTTAGGTACTCCGAGGGTACATACAACCGCCTGCTCCTCCTCCTGTATAGTGTAGAAGGAGCCTGACAGGATTATTACCGCCACGATCGCAGCTATGACGAATCCGGCTGCCTTGCCTGCCTTCTTCACGGATCCCTTGTTGAAGTTCATGTTCGTGGGACCCTTGTTCACAAAGTCATTCATGTTCATCTTTTTCCTCCCCATATAACATATAACTTATAACATAATAATATACTCTGAACATATCAGAGTATATTATTGTTTCGGCAAAATAACCGTGTTTATTTTTCTCAGTCGAGATTTGTTGAGAAAAACAAGGCTGTCATCCTTCTCATGAGCTCGAGGAATACCCCCTGTTCCATGGCATCCGACCACACAGACCCCTTGCTCTGCCCACGCATAACATAGGAACTGAGTATTCCCTTAAAGAGATCTATATCCTTGAGCCGTGCATGCCTTAAGAGCCTGAGCTCGTCATCGACCGACTTTATCTTATATCTTGTATAGGTATACCTGTAATTACGGTCCATAAGATTCGTCTTTCTGGCTTCCTTGACAAAAGCAAGCAGGGTCGAATCATACACAGGTATCTGGATAAGCTTCTGCCCCTCTTCACCGTCATAAAAACTGCTGACCTTCTTGCCGGACTTCTTCTCTATCCAGTTCATGTACTTGCTGAGCCGTTCCACATCGGCCATGTATTCGTTACGTATCCTGGTACTTAACTTCTCATCTTGAGCCGCCATAAATCATACCTCCAAAACCGGATCAAAGTTACAGATCACCTTTATCTTTCCCTGATAATATTATAAATGGATTCCCTGTCATCTTCAAGATATTGCTTTATATGCTATAGCCGTACAGCAGATTTACTTTCATGCTTTTTTAGAAGATGACCGATTATCCTCCCCACTGTCATGTAATATAATTTACCGGCTGCAAATGAGCATACATATATGAATACCGCAAAGCAGACAGCACATGCAAGTATATGTTCATATCCATATGATTTCAGCAACCGGTCCCATATCCACGGTCTTGCATAAGTTCTGAAAAGAATATTTTCATGAATTATGTATACATACAGGGTAAGTCCGGCCATTGAATTTACGATCTCATTATGAAAGCTCATGTTCCTGAACAGATTAAAGGAAGTTATCGCCATCACGATAAGGAAGGGATTCTGTATTGTATTTGAATGCATAAGCATTCCCTGCAGGAAACCGATACGCCCCCCAAAAATATTTATCATACATATTACCGCAAAGTTTATCGCAAATGATACAGTAAACAGGAGTCCGTTTATTTTAGGATCATCAGCTCTTTTTGCCATGTATTTTTTCACATATGCTACAGTAAGATATATGATCATAATAACAAGTATCTTCGAGTAAAAAAGAAGATATTCGCTTATGGCGGTAATAATACAATATCCAAACAAACCGGTGAGCACTACGATCCTGTGGGCCCTTTCATCAATACCTTTGATCACTATATTAAGTAATGGGTGAATAAGATACAGGATCAGATAACAGGTAATAAACCAGTTATTTGAAAAAATCGTAGGAAGCAGCGATTTAATAATAAGCTTACCCGAAACAGGAACACCTCCCACCAGAAAGCACACAAGGAAAATTACGGAAATTATCCATACATCGGCAATTATTGCCATTACTTTATTCCTTTTGATACCTTTGCTATCAGTTAAAAACCATGCTGACGATACAAAGAAAACATCCACGGCAAACATAACGAAATTCCATATGAGCGCCATCAGAAAAAACTGTATGTTATCCGTTGTCCGGCACAGATCAATGATATTCCCGTTAAATACAGGATTATCAGCTGATCTCTGGCCAACACTCTGTATCACATGTGCAATAACAATAAGAAACATAAGGAATAATTTGAGCAGCTCAATACCGGATTGTCTCTCACTTGCTTTTTTACTCATTTACAGTCCTCTCAAATCCACGTCTCGGATCTTCTCACTCCCGCAACAAATATACTATACCGACATCGGTTGTATATATGCAGTCATATTTTGACCTGACCATCTCATCCATCCGGGGAAGATAATCGGGCAGCGTATTCGAACATATCATCCACTTGGGCGGAGTCTTTTCAAAAAAATCAAAAAGCTCCTGTTCGATCCCCGGTTCCAGCGCAATAAAATATTGAAGATTAACCACATATTTATTACATGGCAGTATGTCATTGATCTCATACCACTGCATGTCGATATCAAACGAAAAGACCCTGTCCCTGTCAAACAGAGGTATCAGCGCCCCCATCTCCTTTGACTTTCTGTAATAGCTCTGCTGGAATTCCTCATCCGGTCTGTTTATAAAAGCCTTAAAGGAATTCGTCGAGGGCTCCGTATACTGGTATACAAATATAAAAATAAGGAGCCAGCATATGCTCTGTTTGACATTTTTAAAAAGGATAAGAGGATCATATACCTTAACAAACAGGATCAGCGCAAAGATCATGCAGGGCATGCCGGTTATAAAATAATATATAAAACCGTCCCCAAGATGCAATGCAAGATATGTGATAAGCGACATTGGCAGGAGCAGGATACACTCATCCGAAACAGCCGGCATGTTATTTCCGTGGATTTTTCTGCTTCGGTGCATATGTAAAAGAGCAAATGCAATGGCAAAGCTTGTACCCGATACCTTGCGTTCCAGTTCCCACGAAAATATTTTAGTAAGGTCAGAAGAACGCTTGAAGCCAAAGATAAAGGTACAATAAAGCATCTTGAGTATGCAGCCGTGATAACCGTAGTATATGAGCAACGGCACAAATCCAATAAATGCTCCGAGGATAAAATACAGAACATAGGATCCGAACTCCCTGTATTGCCTGCGGATCATCATGAGGATAAATATCCCCATGCACATTCCAATAAGCGGCGCTCCCACGGTTATCTTGGAAAAAGCCATTATCGTAAACACAAGACCCGTGATCATTGCCGTTACATTCATACTGCGCATGGTCTGCTTCCGGTCATTTCCACCATCGGAGGAATCCGCACCGGCTGCTGCGGAAATATCTTCACAGGAATTTTTACCAAAAAAGCAGAAGTACTTTACATTCAGGATGATCACAAGAAGATTAAGCGGAAGAGCGAATTCCTCAAGACAATTACCGCCCCATATAAGCGATATATACGGGAGCAGAAAGAAAACGATCACACCAAGCGCCTTACCCTGCGATATATAAAGGCAGGCCAGCCTGTAAATAAGGACAAGCGAGGCAAACAATGCCATCACCTGAAGGATATAGATGCCTGTGTGTCCCTTGCTTATAAACTGTCCAAGAGCCTGGATAAAGAAAAAATACGGCCCCTTAAGGTCGTAAAAATCACGATAAGGGACCATTCCGTTAAGCATTCCCCTGCCTACCAAAGTAAAAAAGCTGGCATCACAACCGTACCAGTGCTTATAAAGCGGGCTTGTCCATAAAGAAAAAGCAAGTATGAACCCCGCAGACAGTACTGCCAGACCGACATATATGATGATATTCCTTTTTCTTTCGCTCATCATCCACCTTTGGCCGAAAGCTACAGATGAGCCCCCGTAAACAATATCTCGGCAATATCCTTGCCAAGATCATCCGTTACCCTTACTTCATAAAAGCAGTTCCTGCGGCCGTCCTTAATCAGTTTAGCTTCCGCATAGAGTACGCTGCCCCTACTTGCCGACATGAAATTAGCAGCGGTAGACAGACTTACCGTAGCCTCCTTTTTGTCAAAGTTACTGGCCACAGCAAATGCCAGGTCTGCGAGCGTGTATATCGCCCCACCCATGATGCCGCCATAGGCATTTCTGTGCTTGTCGGCAAGTATAAGACTGCATTTGGCATAGTTGTCGCCTATCTCATCAATAACCGCTCCGGTAAGCTCCGAGGCATAAATATCGTGAGCAAACAGCTCGCGTGCTTCTTCTAATTTACTCATTTTCTTTCCTTTCATCCTGCATTATAAGCCGTTAAACAGCTCCGTAATGGCTTCTTCCGTTGCAGCGACCTTACCCTGTATCATGTCCTCACTTCCACCACCCCTGGCACCGAATGCCTCCTTCAGCCGGGCTCCCGGAATCCTTGAATCAAGATCCCTGCTTCCTGCATTATAGCGATACCCTGCTTCGTCACTTCCGGCAAACACTCCAACAAATCCACCGAAGCGTTGGGAGAGAACATTATATACATTCTTCATTACAGCTGCGGGAATATCATCATCCGTGAAAATAACATGAGCAGACCCTTCATCACTCATCCGGTTCACTTCATCAATCAGAGCCTTCTCCCTGGCTTGTGCCAATCCGGCCTTCAGCTTAAGGATCTCATTCCTGTATGAATCAACCATTTCGGGTACATTTTTCGCTTCCGTCGACATTCTTACAGCAGCATCCGTGAGGATGTCATGCTCTCTGTTGATATATTCAAGGGCCCGTCTTCCACACAGGATCGATACCCTTATCCCACCCTTCCAGTTAACAACCGATATAACCTTCAATATTCCTATTTCACCCGTATAGGCAACATGAGGTGCGCAGCATGCACAGATATCGACCGTTTCAAATGAACCGTCTGTTTTTGAAGGGCCGCCTATGGTTATCAGCCTTACCTGACCATCAATATCGATCTTGCTCCTGTAATCAATACTCTCAAGCTCCTTCTTAGAAGGAAACGAAACAGATACCGGCAGGTTCTTATATATGGCCAGATTAGCCTCATTCTGAGCGTCCATAACCTGCTCATAAGGAACAGGCTTGTTAAAGTCAAGGGTAACCGGGCCTGTATCGCTAAGATGAAAACCCACATTATCAACCCCGAACCTTCTGTGCATTATCCCGCTCAATATATGCTCTCCCGAATGATTCTGCATGCGGTCAAAGCGTGTGTTCCAATCGAGCTTACACAGCACCTCTGTTCCCTCCCTGACAGGCTCTGATACAATATATCTTATCCGTATCCTGCCCGATCCCGACACACTGCTGCAGGTATTCCGGCCCGATATGATCCCATCAAGAACAGACACTGTGATCCTTCCATCCGGCCCATCATATTCAAGGGTTCCCCTATCGGCATTCTGCCCGCCTTCTTCGGGAAACAGAATGGTTTCGTCAAGCTCTACATAGTATCTTCCCTTATCATCCGTCCCGGATTCCGTGACAATGGTTTCCAATTCCCTTATATAACTGTCAGTCTCGTAAACTCTCTTCATTCCTGTTCCTGCCACTGTTGCTGCTGTTGCTGCTTCCACTCCATGTACTCCCTTATCTGAGCTTCTTCCGGTGACTCTTCGTGTTGTTCTTCTTCCTGATATCCGTCTTCACCCTGACCTTCACCGGATTGTTCTTCACCTTCTCCTTCTTCATACTGTTCCTGCTCCTGCGGATTCTCAGCCTGCCCGTCGGGAACAGGTGTCGGCACCGCATCAGGCATACCGGTCGGGAAGGTGGGAAGAACGAAGGTATAATCATCGGCTTCCACCTGTGTGTTCTGCGGCAGAGCCGGTGTTTCTGTCATGATTTCCTTGTATTCACCCCTGGGCTTAACGTAATGGACTACAAATTCTCCTTCATCCGAAATCCCCGGAACAGGGTGATGTATTATGTACTCAAGTATATCCTTATAAGCACTCGACTTATAATGTAGACCGTCCCCCGAATCATATTCCTTCTTCATGGAACCGTTCTCGTCCTTAAGTGCGGAAGCTATATTCAAATAGTAAAGGCCCTTACTCTTGGCCATATCAAACAAAAAGGTATTGTATTTATCCACCCACTCATTCTTGACGGAGCCCCTATAGCTTCCGTTGTCATCAACCGGCCAGATAGACATAATAACAACCTTGCGATCACCTGCAAGGCTTATTATTTTGTCCACCAGCTCCTCATAGGTTGACTTGTATTTATCTTCGTCCATTCCGTTCATGCCATTGACACCGTAGCATACATATATGACCGGTTCCGAATGAGCCCTCAGGTAGTCCGACAGCGTATACCTGTTTCCCGAATTCTGAGTAAAGGTCGTGGATTGAACCTGCCAGTGGGATATACCAACCTTGGCAAGGGCATTGGCATCCGAAATGTACCCGTAGCTTACCATAGCCACGGTTCTTGAATCGCCCAGGAATATACAGTTGTTCATATATCCTTCGCGCGTATCCGCATTGTACGATAGTACAGTCGGATCCTCTTCTTCCTTCTCATTCTGCAGAACAATTGAATCGCTCTCGGTTGCAGGTGCAGGTGCTTCCACCTTGTTTCCCTGTTCGTCTATGATATAGATTATATCACCGCCCTCTTCACGGACCGGTTCCGCTTCCTCATTCCCCACCGGCCTGAGCGCTACAATAACAAGGATGACTATAATGATAAGAAGGATGGCACTTCCCACAGCGTATCTGTTCCCGGCAAAAACACGCATCCGGGATTTCTTCCTGTCTTCTATTAATAATATCTTATCCTTCGAATTACTCA
The DNA here is from genome assembly GCA_002373875.1 of Lachnospiraceae bacterium UBA3641. GTDB lineage: Bacteria > Bacillota > Clostridia > Lachnospirales > Lachnospiraceae > UBA2868. The sequence continues at coordinate 21,804 of DFKQ01000028.1, read as the reverse complement.
TGGCATATATTCTAGCACATTCAGGCTTAATTAACCAATAAAGCGTAGTCTACGACCTTGCGGACTATATCCTCCGCGGTTACCCGATCCGGGTCATCCTTCCCCTTTTCATTCACGGAATAGCTGATCCTTAAAGCATTGCCAAGAAGAACATTTTTCCCGTATCTTGCCATCAACTCCGATACACGAAGACGGGCCTGGGAGTTCTCTGCACCCAGTGCTACAACGACAATATCATGATCCTCCCCGTTTACATTTACGGTAAGCGAGGTTATCAGACAGGCTCCCGACTTATCCGTTGTTCCGGTCTTTAAACCGTTCACCTCATCCATATTGTACAAAAGGCTGTTGGTATTCTTCAGATCCCTGTTAAGGGTCGGCATCCTGGCTGTTTTAAGGGACGTTATCTCCTTAACCTGCGGATATGTATTAAGGATATGGGCGCACATCTTAAACATATCAAAACCGCTCATCCTGTTCTGCGTCTTGGCCGGGATTATTGTTTCGGTATATACGGGAAGACCATTGGAATTGTGGAAGGAGGCCGAATTCAGGCCAAGTGCCTCAGCCTTCTCATTCATCATATTTACAAATTCTTCCTCCGATCCTCCGACATACTCCGCAAGAGCAAGTGCACATTCATTGCTTGAAGGCAGCAGAGCACCCAGGATAAGTTCGGATACAGGTACCTGCCAACCTGCGTCAAGGGCCACAAATCCATCCTGAGAACCCGAAAGAGCAGCAGCCTTCTTCGATATTATAACCGGATCCTCAAGGCCTATCCTGCCGCTTGATACAGCATCCATTGTAAGCAAATAGGTCATAAGCTTGGTGGTTGAGGCTATGGGAAATGCTTTATCATAATCATACCCGTAAAAAACTTCTCCCGTAGTCGCATCCCCGACAACCACCGTATTAAACCCATCAAAATACCCGTATTCTTCCAGTCTGGCAGGATTTATGTTGAAGGGCGTCGATGTATCCATGGATATATTGCCTCCATCTTCCATATCCATATCGACATCAAGGATCATGGCAAGATCCATGGGGCTTATGAAACAGTCGTAATAGTCACCCGGCTGTGTAAGGAGTACAAAATATCTTCTCTCTTTATCATCGACAAGTATTGTACTTGCAGAGGGTTCGTTCCCCGGATACTGCTTTAGTTCCTCCTCGCTGAATCCTTCATGTGAGTATTCATCAGCATAGGGCTCTCCCGTCATGATCGCGATCGACCCTCCTGTAATGTCAAGGTTAAACGGACGGGATGATCCGGCGAAGAGACACGCTGTATCCCGCAGGGAAATATATAGATTATTATTATATGAAGCATTAATTGCCCGAACGGTTCCCGGCTGTCCTCCATCAAGGGATACGGAAACATTCTCCGGTACCATCGTAGCCGCATGTACCGTAAGAGGAGTAAGAAATCCCTTTGTTTCCTTATCAGTATCATCCCGGTCATCCGGTCTTGAATACACAAAGGAAGGCTCCGTTATGATCAGGGACCCTCTGCCTGTCACAAAATGTTCACTGACACTGACTCCATCCCGATCCCAGATTATCATGTTCCTCTTTATCTTATATTCACCGCTTCTGCCCACCGTCTCCTCGAGCCGGTCGAAATCCGGTGCTGCGCTTATCCCGGAATTGTTCAGATAATCATCAAGAGTCATGCCAAGAGCCTGCGTGATCAGTTCATCAACCTGCTCAAGTGACATGTCCTTGCCGTATCCTACCATCTCAAGGCGCTTTATTATCAGCTCCTTAAGGCAATCAACGAGCAGCCTTGCTGATTCTTCCTTACACTTAACATATAAGGATGTATCGATCTCTTCGGCATAGCTTCCTCCAAATGGTCCCGAGGGATCAAAGGTTAAATTCACACCTGCCTCAATACGATCCGTCTTACTCCGTACCCATTCCTCGGTAACATCCGCCCCCTCAACGTCTTTAAGCCATATGGCGGCGTTAGTCACGACCATATCGGTAACATCCTGCTGCCTGACATAATCACCCCTGATGGCCGAAAGGGTTCTCACCCGTAGACACAAAAGCGTTATGACCACCGCCAATATGGCGCAGGCCGCCGTCGTTATCATTCTTTTTATTTTTCTTCGTCTGCGTCTTTGTGCTTTATTCATCAGTAATACAATTTACCATAGTTCACATACTTTATCAATTATCTCACAAAATCTCATAAAATCATAAGTTTTCATTTATTTTTGACGCATCCTGATGTATAATTAACAATACACGAATTAATTGTATACTTTACAAAGGAGGATAATGTATGGGAATAAAAACCAAAATGAGAATCCGGTGTGGCATAGTTTCGTTTCTTGTCTTTCTGACAAGCTTCGCCTCAGCCATCCCGGTAATGGCTGAGGATGGACCTACCGAAGGCCAGATGCGTGTATATGAACACCAAAAGGCAGTTCAGGAATATATCATAGAGCACGCGAATGAGCCTCAGCAGGAACAGGTCAGCTATGATGACCGCAATTGGAGGGACGACCGTTGGTGGTATGACGGACGCTGGTGGTATGACGGGCGCTGGAGATATTATGAACCAAGCGAATATTATACATCGGTACATCATGTGTATATCACTCTTGATCTCGGCGATACCTATAGTGTTGCAGGTATAGGTGTTTCTCATGTATCCACGGATCCGAATGTTGCATCGGTTGACGGAAGCGGTCTCATAAAAGCAAATAACCACGGTGATTGCAACATTGAATCAAGATGGCAGAACGGAAGCATCCGCCAGATCACTCATGTACACGTAAGAAGAAGGGATAATAATAATAATAATAACAACAATAATAACAGCAACAACAATAATGTTGTATACACACCTGCTGTAAATACAGCCACATGGCTTGCTATAGCCAATAATCTGGTAGTAGCAACTCCCAAGGGCGGTGTTGTTAACCTTTCTTCGGCGACACCTCTGTATTTCGACAGCAACTTCGCTAATATATTGAAGCTTCGTCCTGACGTAACAGTGAATGTAACCTTCGGTTATAACGGTCATTTCTTCCTGTTGACCATTCCTAAGGGATACAACCTGTCAAGCAAGTTAAACGCAGCCGGAGCGGTTGATTTTATCACGCTTTCGAACATAATTGACGGCAAGATCAGGTGTACGCTTCTCTACTAGAAGCATAACATTAATAAACCCCTTGACCTTCAAATACCACGGTCAAGGGGTTTATTATTTCCCGTATGATCGAATCATATCCCGCGCCGACTCATAATCCGTAAACACCTCCGCATTGTAGCCATGCTCCCTTGCAGCTTCCACATTACGGAGCGTGTCGTCAAAGAACAGACACTCATCAGGCTTAAGTCCGTATCTTTCCGTAAGAAGTTCATATATCCTATGATCTGGTTTTGTAAGCTTTACCTTGTAAGACAGTATCCCTCCGTCCGTGCAGGGAATGAAATCAATCTCCTTTGCGCATTCCCTTTCCGCCTTTTGCGAGAAATTAGACAGATACAGAACCCTGTATCCCTGTTTCTTAAGCTCCTGTATCCAGGATACGGCATAATCCTTCTTCTTAAGAAGTCCGTCAAGTGACCTGTATGTATGTCTTAATTCCTCGGCTATCCCGGGATCATTTTCTACAAAACCCTCGATCACCTCTTCATCGGTAAGCACACCACGGTCATATTCGTTCCATGCCTTGCTCAGTACACTTGCTCTTGCTATACGCTCCTGCATCTGCTCATCATATCCAAACCCGGCGATGAACTCTCTAAAGCGAAAGTCCACCAATACATTCCCTATGTCAAATATTATGGTATTTATCATTAATCCACTCCTTTATCAAAAGTCCTTTGCTATCAATCAAACTCCATCTGCCATGCGCGAAAGCCCAGTATTTATGCGGGCCTCAAGGGTTGTCTCCTCCACGTTTTGAATGCTTTTTACTCCTTCGTGAAGCTTCTGCCGTTTTTGCGACCAAATAAAACTTAACATCGGCTCCTTCCACAATCAAATCTTTGTTTTAAGAAATGTCTCCGCATCCGGCTTAAAGCCCATGCTCTTCCATTCAAGATAGTACTCATCCCTGGACATCTGTGATATTTGTGCATCCATGTTTAACTTAACCAATGCTCTGTCAAAATCATCCTCATGGGGATTCATTTCCATACCGGCACCACCGGTCACCTGCTCAAGGTTTTTGTCATTAACTTTATTTTTGTTTGTCATCTGGTTCCTCTCCTATATTATCAGTCTTAACTTATTGGTATAATCTATAGTAAACGAAATAAATAATTTCGTTTACTATAATAAATCGATGCACACGATTGCGATAGGAAGGGCATCTGCGATGCCTCGTCTGGTGATTCACTTATGCCTAATCGATTATATCATGCACCCTTTTCTAAAACAACTATCAGCAACAGGCGACAGTTCATAAAGACCACAAAATATTGTGTCATTACTGATCTTGCCGCCACCTTAAATCCTTCGCCGAATCTTCCGGCAAAAGCCCCTTCCTTATCACGTTTGTTAGAAGTACCCATGGCCATTTCTCCAGGGACTTCTGTTGAATACCTCACCGGTCAAAGCGATGATGCTGCACAAAGTCTTACTAAAATCGCCTTAAGATAGAGATTTCCTTTTATGTCTTCCTTCATCTTGTCAATGTGCAAAATTTCGGCTATAATACGATTAAATCGTATTATAGCCGAAATGGAGGATTTATGAAAGTATTTGCCAGAGATCTGAAATCAAAGATCATTGAACTCAACAATGAGTATTCCTGTATTTTGCTGACCGGAGCAAGACAAGTCGGAAAAAGCACTCTCTTTAAATCGATCATGAAAGAACTTGGCATTTCCAGAGAAGTGGTGACTCTTGACGATTTTGAAGAACGTTCTTTAGCAAAAAACGACCCCGCCATGTTCCTACAGATCCACGATACTCCTCTTATGATCGATGAAGTTCAATATGCTCCGGAATTATTCTCATATATTAAAATTGCTATAGACAACGGAGCTGATCCGGGATCTTTCTGGCTGACCGGCTCACAGACATTCCGCCTTATGGAACTGGCACAAGAGTCATTAGCCGGACGTGTAGCTATTCTGCGGCTTCCACCGCTGTCTCAGCATGAGGCATACGGAACCGGAGAAAACCTGCCATTTTCACTTGATCTTAATTCTCTTAAATCAAGAAAAAAAACACATACACCTGCTACTCTGAACGAAATATATGAGCGCATATGGAAAGGCAGTATGCCTGCTCTTTTAAGTGGTAAATTCAGCGACAGGGATGTTTATTACAGCAGTTATCTTCAAACATATATTGAGCGTGATGTAAGTGAACTCATAAAAGGTGTAGACAAGCTGGTGTTTCAGGATTTTATAAGAGCAGCTGCCTGCAGGATAGGTGAAGTACTAAATATACATGCAATGGCTGACGATCTTGGGATAAGCGATGACACTGCAAAACGCTGGATCCGGGTTCTGGAAAGATCAGATGTCATTACCCTTTTAAGACCCTATAGTAATAATGCCTTACATAGATCAATAAAAACTCCCAAGCTGTATTTTTTTGATACCGGACTTGTTGCTTTTCTAACTAAGTATTCTTCACCGGAAATACTTGCAAATGGTGCACTTTCGGGGCATATCATAGAAAACTATGCTGTAATGGAGATAATAAAATCATACAGTAATGCTGCAAAAGAGCCCCTGTTCTGGTATTATCGCGACAAAGATAATAAAGAGGTAGACATGATCATTGAAAGTGATGGCGTGCTGCATCCTATCGAAATTAAACGGTCAGTCAATCCCGGAACCGAACTTATCAGAGCATTCAATGTGTTGGAAAGGTCAACTGTTCCTAAGGGAGTTGGCGGGATTATATGTATGCGGCCGGACTTGTCGGCCATAAATAGCGAAAATCTTATAATTCCAATCTGGTATATCTGATCTTTAAGAACAGATATCGCCCTGTTAAAAGTGACAGGCACCAATGTTTGATGAGGATGTTCAGAAAACCCTCAATGCCGGTATGAATGACCACCTGAGTAAGCCGGTGGAACCCGAACTCATCTTTAAAATCCTGAGAAAGTATTCATTAACTGCTTGAAACAGGTGAATGCGCTTTCTCGCATTCACCATATTATCAGCCGATCCTGCGGAGCAAGGTACATATTGTCGCCTTCCTTCACATCATATGTTTCGTAGAATTCTTCAAACTGCTGTACGGGTACATTCGTCCTTGAATACTCGAGAGGATGCTCATCCTGTTTAAGTGTCGACAGTTCCTCGCTGTAGACTCCGAGACAGCCATTCATCTGTGCATACTTTTTAAAGAACCTGTCATAATCAAATCCCTCAACCTTGGATGCCATTCTGAGAGCACACTGTAATCCGGTCATATCGGCGACCATTTCCGTATCTATATTTGTTCCTATAAAATGCTCATCACCAAATGCGATAATGCCGTCCAGGTAGTCATCCATCTTCCTTACACGCTTCTTAAACTCTTCTTCATCTTCCCCGGTCCACCAGTTCCTTAAATTACCGTTTTCATCAAATTGTGCTCCGTTTGAATCAAATGCATGCGATATTTCATGTCCTACCCAGAAGGCTCCTATCGAAGCGTATAACTCCTCTGTTGACATGTCGCTCGAATAAAAAGGCTCACCCATCATACCGATGATCATGTTTATTGTATTCTGTGTCCAATCGTAGAAGGCATTGCAGGAAAGGATATCAAAATTCTCAGCCCACATTTCCTTATCTATCTTTTTACCTATAAGGCTCCTATTATATTCCTTTTCATATTCACCCAAACGACGTTGTGCTTCTATAAGAGAACAGCCTTCTATATCAATATTGGAAGTGTCCCTGAATTTGTCCGGATAAGCCGCATGTATTGTCATATTATCGAGTTTCTTTATAACAGTTTTCCTGGCCTCATCCGAAATCCAGTCATTTTCATCAAGCATCTCCCTGTAGGTGTCTATTACCTCCATGCACAGGTCTTCCATCTTCTGCTTATCTTCCTCGGATCCGTATTTTGAGATATAGACCTTCTGCATGGATGTGGGCAACGCCGCATTAACCGCGTTATAAGCCATTTCATCATCAGGAAGCGAACCGCTCGTTCCGAAATACTTATTCCTGATCTCATTTGAATGATCATAGGAATCTATATCTATGATGCCTTTATATCCAAGAAGATAATTTACTATCAGGCAGGCCTTTATACCTTCTATATTCTCATCCGTATACAGATCATCCAATAAATTAAAATAATCAGGTCTTGTAACTAAATAAGTGCCGTCATAGCTGTACCCATCAATATCAAGGATCCTTCCTATAGGAAAGTTCTTACAGTGATCGGTCAGATCTTCATAAGTCATTTCATTATTGCTCTTTGAAATATAATCATCCTGTTTGGTTTCTTTTGTAGTATATATGCCTTCCGCAAGTTTTGCCTCAAAATCAATTGCATCTTCATAACATTTCACGGCCTCATCTTCAGGCATTCCCATTCTTTTTGCCATATATACAAAAGAATCTTTATAGAAGCCGTATAACATGTCCCCGTATTCGGTCCTGTCCTTATATTCGGCTGAATCACTAAGGAGAAGTTCCGGAGTAAAGATCCCGATCACATAAAGATCCGGATCGTTATACCCTGTCATTGCCCCGTAGTCAAAGAAAGTATCGATCGTATTTAACATATCCTTATCTTCGTACAACTCATTTACATCATCGATGCTCTCTATCCCAAGAAGTCTCTTATATGCGTCCTCTATTTCAGACACACCGAGTTTTCCCCTCGTATCCCAGTCAAGGATAAGGCTGTTATAGGTCCTTATGACCTCTGCATCATGGCCTTCAATGCTTTCATCCTTAAGGAGCTCCATGCACTGTTTCTTAACCTCAAGTCCCCTCTCTGAATAATGAGACCAGTTTGAATAACCTTCAGGTATCTCATTATCAAGCAGCCATTCCTTATTTGCATAAAGATGAAAATCGTCCTTTGGATCGGTCTTTAAATCTTCCGATATATTTGACTTAATATCGGAATCTATCCATGGTATACCGCCCTGCGCCTTTTTGGCAGTCTCCTCATCTTCTAAAGAAACCTCCTGTTTCTCTCCTCCTGCCTCTTCTTCTGCTTTGTCGCCGCTAAGGGCTCCGAACTGTTCCGCAAGTTCCTCTATAGGAACCCCGTCGACCGTGACCTTTCCCTTTTCATCCATTGCCACTGTCGCGGAACATCCTGCCTGTAATACCATTACAGACGCCAAAAACAATGCCGTTATCCTCTTCTTCATAAGACTTTTCCCTCCTGTTATCTTCTGTTTCTCGTTCATCTGTACAGATCAGTTTTCCACCAATAAGTATTCCAGCCTGTCCTTTGTGAGCACTCCTTTAGCGTTGTAGATCACTTCTCCGCGTTCGTTAAGGATCACTGTCCTGTGTGCTGTCAATATCATCATCTTTTTCCATGTCCGCATCCGCCGCTTCACTCACGGCTTCATCTGCCGTATCCGTTTCTGCTGCTTCACTCTCGGCTTCATCTTTTTTTGCCTCATCTTCCGGGACAGCTTCTTCCACTGCATTTTCTTCCGTTTCTACTGCCGTCTTATCTCCCGATGCCTGTTCATACAGCTTCTCAAGCATCTCGTGATTCACGGAACGTATCTCATTGTATATGACTTCACCCTTCCTGTTTAAGACTATCGTCTGCGGAAGCGTATTGGAGCCGCCCGTTACCTTAAACACTCCTTCTCCGTCCGTATCTATGGTAAACGGGATATCCCAACCCTTATCCTCAAGGAATTCCTTAACATCTTCACTTACCAAAGGCGAATGGCAGGCAAGCATGGCAACATCATCGCCGTGCTCATGATAAAACTCGTTAAAATAAGGCAGTTCCGCAACACAGGGTCCGCACCAGGTCGCCCACAGATTGATAAATACGACCTTTCCTTTGTATTCACTTAGGGTAAAGGTGCTGCCGTCGAAGCATTCGGCCGTAAAATCGGGAAGCCTTTCCCCAACATTGTATCCCGGCTCCGCACTGCTTTCGTATCTAAGCGCAGGATCCTGACCGCTTGTATCCCCGCCTGTTTCCGTACCGGATACGTTTTCTTCCGGCCGGATATCCGAAGGCAGATCCTTAACTTCGTCACTTTTAGCAGTCTGTGCTGCCGGCGTGTTATCAGCCGCATCTTTCTTATCCCTGCCATCTGCAAAAACGTTATAGAACAGCAGTGCAAATACGAGCACTGCAAGAGCGATACTCCAGGCGATCTTTTCTATCCTTTTTCTTTTTTCAACATTCTGCTCCGTATCATCGGCACATCCCTTCGCGGGAGCCTTAAGGATAAACTCTCCCGCCTTTAACGAGAGCGCTCCCTGCGCACAGGTATCAATACAGTGTCCGCAATGGATGCATTCATGATCACCGACCCTCTTAACATCCATCTTACATTTACGGACGCAAAGACCGCATCCGTTACATCTGTCCATATCGACCTTAACGCCAATAAGTGCAAGCTTATTAAACATTCCGTACAAGGCGCCCAAGGGACATAAGAAACGGCAGAAGGACCTGTAGCAAAATACGCATGCAAGTCCTATGATGAGCATGATTACGAACTTACGTGTAAACAGAATGCCAAGCATTCCGAAAAATCCGCTGTTGTTTTTATTTGAAAGGAGCGCCATGGCACCTTCAAAGGTGCCGGCGGGACAAATATATTTACAGAAACCCGGAACCGCCATATCGTGTTTAAGTCCGTACCACAGTGGAATGGCGAACACAAACAGGGCAAGTATAAGATACTTAAGATATGATAACGCCCTCGTTACCCTGCTCTTTTTCAGCTTATAAGTGGGGATCTTGTGCAGGATCTCCTGTATCAGTCCCATCGGGCACACCCATCCGCATATCGTTCTGCCCGCGATAAGCCCGTAGAGCAGGAAGATACCGACTATATAAAAACCTATATGTTTCCCCGAGGCTGCAAGTGAAGCCTGCAGGGACCCCAAAGGACAGGCACCCACTGCTCCGGGACATGAATAGCAGTTAAATCCCGGAACACATAACGCCTTGGTATTCCCCGTATATATCCGGCCGCTCACGAAGCCTTTAAGATTTGCGTTATACAGAAGCGCACTGTACAGCTGTATCAGACGCCGTTTTTTATCTTTCATATTATCCCAATCCTATGCATTCGGTACAAATATTGATCGCTTTTATAAGGATATCCTTCATGTTGCCGTTTGCTATACCGGCAATAATGCATATCAGGGCAACGATAAGAACGACAAGCCTTATTTTATACATGCGGCCCTTTCCAGTCTCTGCATCTTCCGGTTTTTTAGAAGGATAGTCATTCGCCGCGCGCTTCATCCCTTCTCCGCATACATCTGCGGAAGCGGGCTTATCTTCATTCTCATCGCGTATTCCCATCACTGCGCCGGCTATCGAAAATCCGAGGCCTGCGATGAGCATGAATACACCCGGTGCTGCCGCACTGATGGCAGACTCCCTTGTGTAAATGTAAGCCGTCGGATCCTCTGACTTTGCCGCTTTTCCTTTACCGTATAGCCCTATGGCAGCTCCTGCTAACAGGATAACGGCCAATATACACACGATGGATTGTACTGACATATATAGCCTTGATCTGTCCATTTTTTATTCCTTTTCAAGCGTGATATGAAGGTCACTGTATTCTGCCGGCAGCTTGTATTCTTCACTGTCCTTCTTATAACCCTTCGGGGCCTTAAGAACGTGGACGGTATATTCTACTTCCGAAACCTTGAATACGGCGATACCGTCTTCACCTGTTTTTTCGACCTTGCAGGTGCTGTCATCACACATCTGTACCATTGCACCCTCAACAGGATTTCCTTCAGCATCGGATACATATATCCTGTACTGCTTTACGTCGTTTGCACTGACAGCGTCCGCCTTCTTTAAAGCCTCCTGTTCAGCCTCAGGCTCATCGGAATTAAGTATCAGATCAAACGTTTCTTCGTAAGCTTCCATGCTGGCACCTATAACAGGCAATTCTATTATGGTTCCTTCACTGTCTACGAAGAATGACGAAGGCCAGCTTTCCATCCTGAATTCTTCCTCGATCGCTCCTTCCCACGGAAGGATATTGAGATACGTGACACCTTTTTCCTTAAGGATCTGCTTGCCTTCTTTTATGGTCTCCTCATCGGTTCCGTCTCCAAGGAGTCCTATTATCGCACAGTCCTTCTTCGCAAGCTGTTCATTCATCTCATTAAGATCGGAAAGCTCCTCAACACACCAGAAGCACCAGGTTGCCCATACATTTATCATGGTGACCTTATTCTTCGAGAATATCTCCTCACTTGTTATCTCGTTGCCGTCTATATCGGTGGTCGAAAATTCGATCTTCTTACCGATTATATCCGCATACGGGTGCACGGGCTTAAAGTATTCCGCATTTTCAAGGAGGTCATCAAGCATACCGTACAGTTTATCGTATTCTTCGGCAAAATCCTCATCAAGGTTCTCGACACTTCGTTTGTCAAAAGTAGATACTCTGTAGAAGGTACAGTCATCGACCTTACATAATTCCTTTAAATCCTTGCCGCTAAACATTTCCTTTTCTTCATCAGACAGGTTGTCACGGAGTACCTCCTCAAGTGCCTCCTTATCCCGGTCACCGTCGATGGATGCCACGTAAGTCAGGACCGTACAGGTATCTTTATATTTCTGTACATCCTCGGGGTCGGGATCATCTATATCTATAGCCTCTTTTATCCATTCCTCGGGAACTCCGCGATACTGTAATTCCGTTACATATACGCCTCTTTCAAGATCTCCTGAAAATGCAGTTACGACTCCGGCAGCATTTTTAAATTCATCCGGATAAGTGATCCTTAAGCCGCCCGTATATTCGGTGACACCGTCATCAATCTTATCAATACTGCCTTCATCCGTGTTGTCTTCATCTGCTTTGTCCGATCCTTTGAGCATATCGGGATCCAGGTCCTTCATAAGTTCATTGACCGGTGTTCCGTCGACCGATACCACCCCTGTATCGGGATCCACGCTGACATTGGCCGAACATCCCGTCGCCAATACCATTACTCCTGCCATGAGGATTGCAATTAGCCTTTTTCTCATTTTCCTGTACCTCCAGTTCTTATGATACTTTACTTTTATGTATCTGTTTTTCTTGTTTTGCCATTTTTCTCCCGTGTGATCTAGCTACGTCGAGGCTTTCAGATATGTGCAATCGGGTTAAGCAGGCGAGAATACGGTCCAGATATTTAAGAATCGTTATACTAGCGATCAAGCAGTGATAACAGGGCTTTATATGCCTTCATCCTCGGGTGTTCTTCATCGGTTATTCCCTCGCTGTCGATCTGTCTTTTGGCATCGGCAGCCATGTCGGATACAAGGTTGTCTCATACGCTTTCATCTATATCTTCCGCCATCCCCATTTTAATGATCTTCAAATATACAGTTGCAAAAAGCACAGACTTATCTATCTGTCTGGAAATTATTCATATTTAAAACTATCAAGTCCGTAATCCATACCATATAAACTATTCTCCACAATAGTCGTTTGACTCCTAACTAAGATACAGCTTCTCTTTGGACAACGTTCGCTGATCGATTATCTCTGCATGAACTATCCAAGTATGGCTTTTGCCATCTTTATAGCTTCTTCCTTTGTATTAGCTGCCCCTGTCTGAAGGTAATTATCCGCAAGCTTCTCAACATTAGCCTTATGTTCTTCTGCCTTACCTTCTGCTTTACCTTCCGCTACCTCTTTATCTATCTCGTCCTTCATCAAAGTTCTTAACGCTTCACACATATCCTTATTCCTCCTGACTTCTCCATATAGTGCCATGTTTTCTGCTACGCTCACCTGCAACATCGCATCAATATTTTGCAGATCATCCTTTTCTTTTGTCAAGCCGGCTTCCTCAAGGAATTTTCTTATGTCTCGTTCCTCGGCATGCTTTGAAAGGATCCTTAACCCCGCATGCTTATCTCCGTCAAGCTGCTTCGTTACGATTATCTGAGTATCAAAAGTAACATTCCCGCTGAGATAATAAATCCCCTTATACTCCTCTTTGATCTTAACACCTGCTTCTGTAAGGATCTTAAACAGCTTCCTCGGATAAGCCTCCCTCATAAACGTGATCGTAAGCTCCTTAGCAGGTATCTCATTCACATGCTTACCGAGTCCTTTATACAGACATGCATAACCTACTAGCTTATAATAATCGTCTATTGTAAGGCCGTCGCCGCTTCCTTTGAACTCAACCACATTGTACCGTTTAAATATCTTTCCTGTCTCGTTTTCAATAACCGCGTCAGGATTCTTCTTGATGACAAGCATATCCATTCTTATAGCCACCATCCTTCATGAGTGAAGGAAATGCGTTTCCGCAGGAAAATGAACTCGGACTTCTGTACAAGACACATGAGATTTGTGAAACTGCCCATATCATCCGAACTCATAAGACCCTTCCTGGTATCAACGGACGCCTCGCCGTGAGCACTTCTTAGAATGTATTTATTATTTTTCTCCTTCTTAACGGTCATCTCCTCGTCGTCACCGTCAAGGCTATCCTTCATCACGCAGTTGTAGTATTCCCTGATACCTATATAAGGCACATTGGGAGTTTCTTCATAAAAGCGGACAGTGATCGTATCATCGGTAAGCTCACCCTTAAATACCGGAAGCTCCTTCTCCTCAAAGGAGTCCTTCACTTCAGCTTCCTTCCTCGGCTTCTTATCCGGTTTCTTATCCGCGGCATGGATATCCTCCGCGCTTCCCGCCGTCATGGCAACAACCAGTAACAAAACAATATATCTTACCAGACGAGTATCCTGTCTTTTGGTGCAAGGTACATATTGTCACCTTCCCTGATATCATAGGTATCAATGAACTCATCAAACTGCTGCAGCGTTACATTGGTTCTGAGATAATGCAATGGCCTTCATGCCCGCCATATCAGCAATTGCTTCCGTCTGGACATTATTACCCTGAACCTTTGCACCTTCCCATGCCGAGATGCAGTTATAGTATTCTATCAGTTTATCCGCCCGTTTCTCAAATGCTTTATGATCATCTTCTGTCCACCAATCTACGTAATTACCGTCCTTATCGTATTGTGCACCCACTGTATCAAACGCATGGCTTATCTCATCCCTGAATATAAGTGTGTCGAACACATCGAAAGAAACGATCTGTACAGACTCTATTTTCCTCTCAAGCACTTTGTTATCTTTCATGCCTCTGCCGATAAATCTTGAAATCAGAAGCCTGACTCTGGTCTTTATGTTCATATCTTTTCGCCCTTTTCCCCAGATAATATCAAACCATCAAATGAACCTGTTATCCAATAAAATTGTCATTCAGGAGAAATTGCTCTATTCCCAAATACTGGATTCCATTTTCATCTACCCATGGCTTACGATAGTCCTTCACAATAACAATCTTCCTAAATGAATCCGGAATTCGTATAAGAGAGGATATCTCCTGCATTCTTTTTTCAGGTTCATCAATATTTAACGCAGACTGAATGTAATATCTTTCGCTGCCACGATTTAAAACAAAATCCACCTCCAACTGCTTTCGGATTTTCTTGCCATCTGTGTCTTTCGTATTGTATTCCACAACTCCTACATCTACATTGAAGCCTCTTCTGACCAAGTCATTGTATATGACATTTTCCATTAGATGATTCTCTTCTACCTGTCTGAAACCAAGGCGGGCATTCCTTAATCCCGGATCTGCAAAATAATATTTTAAAGGAGTCTTGATGTACTTCCGCCCTTTGACATCATATCGTTCCGACTTTTGGATCAAAAAGGCATCAACGAAATATGAGATGTAAAGATCTATCGTCCCGGAAGCAATTTTTCTATGCCGTTCAGTTTCAAATGTGTCTGAAAGTCTCTTGGGATTTGTCAGGGATCCCACCCCGGAAGCCAGTATGTTTAGCAGCAGTTCCAACACTTCGCTCTCATTTTGGATTTTGTGTCTTTCAAGTACATCCTTTATGTATGTTTGTTCAACCAGATTATTCAGATACCGGCTTTTCTCTTCATGTGTCGCAAGTGTGGTTATGACCGGCATCCCCCCATAAGTGTAGTAATCCTGCCATGCTCCCCTTTTATCTCCCCGGTACGCTTCATAAAACTCAGCAAATGAAAGCGGGTATACACGAATTTCATCTCCCCGGTCTCTAAACTGTGTCAGAATATCCGAGGATAGCATTTTCGAGTTGCTCCCGGTAATATAAACATCCACATTGTCCATTTGCATCAGACCCAGAACCACATCGATAAATGTAATCTTGGCCTCCGGATTTTCAACATATGGATTCTGGATTTCTGATACAAACTGTATCTCATCAATCAGAACATAGTATTGCCTTCCCCTATCAGTAATCTGATCCCGTATCCATTTATCAAGTTCCAAAGGATTCCTGTATTTTGCATTGGCAATAATATCTAACTCTATCTCAATGATCTGATCACTCTTTACGCCGTCATTCAGCAGATACCCTTTGTACAGTTGAAAAAGCAATACTGATTTACCACTTCTCCTGAGCCCTGTGATTACTTTTATACGACCATTATCCCTTTTGCTAATGAGCATATTCATATACTGTTTTCTTGGTAACATGACATCGCCTCTCGTGAAAATTTTGCGGCAAACCGCATTTTCTCCTTGTTTCGGCATCCACTTTAGCATATTGCAGAATATGCCGTCAAGGAATTTTTGCGGATATCCGCATCGTTTTCACGGGTATATATTGTCGATTGAATTCTGATAACAGTGTCTCTCAGTTGATGCGGGTAGGATCGTCTTTACTGGTCAGGTTCTTAAAATCCTCTTTAAGACTCTCACAGTCGCTAATCCCTCCTGTGACTATCATTGCGTAAAGTCCTCCTATTCCTGTTGCTTTGTTTTTAGTTGAGGACTTTAGCAGAGAACGCAGTACATAGCAGCCTTTATTTCTGGATTCCCGGGAACTTTGTGGGAAATGACAAACAGCCCATGGTTCCTACTATAAGGGCATGGGCTGTTTGGTGAGTTTTTACTCGTCTTCTACAAGCACATCATCCGCGACCTCTTCATCGTCCCAGTCTGGATGTTTCTGTCGGTCTCTCTCCATCATAACCATATACTCATGCCTCCTTTCACCGCTCGCCTTAAACCCTCTCTCATAGATGGGATAAGCCATTCTTCCTTGCCCTGCGTGATGCCCAGTTCCTTTCTGACGGACTTTGCCTTTTCTGCCACACCGCCTTTTGAGCCTCCAAAGCCATCACAATAATCGTCAGCCTTAAGCCTGTATTTGGGCCTGCCGAGCAGCATATCCCCATTATTTCCTATGGCATTACAATTTTGCGTTATTGCATAAACCATGCCCGCAGCCCACATATTATCCCTGCCCAATGCCATAGATTCCGTTCTCTTGCGGCATAGCTTCTGAAGGGCATGGAGAGAAAGGTCAGCGAACTCATCGTCAAGATGTTCATCGCAAAATGCTGTGATCATTCCGGCTATATTCTCATACTTGCTTCGGAACTGCGGAGGGATGTTCGATGGTATATCCACCATCACCCTAAAACCTCACGACTTCCGGTTCATCGGTAAAGGAGCTAAATGTGGCTGTGGCGTCCTTAAAATAGAATACCTCCGTGTTTCCGTCATCTGCCTTGTACATATTCTGGAGTGACGGATATGCGTCAAGCATCGACTGGCGCGCTTCCATCCTGTCATCCTCCACAAGCTCTCCCGCAACACGGAGCCACTTCCCGTCTTTGAAAGCGCACACTTCCACCTTGGGATTTGCGTGGATCTGCTTCGACACTTCCTTCACCTTTCCGGTCTGGATATAGAGCTTGCCCTCAAATATGTGCGCCGTGCCAAACGGCCTGACCCTCGGCTGGTCTCCTTCGACTGTTGCCAGATAATAAGTTCCTGCTTCCTTTAAGAATTCTGCTACTCTCTGCATTGTTTTGATCCTCCTTCATTTTTACAGCACCGTTACTGTCTCTTCTATCGGTTTTCTCACGAAGTGCCAGTCGCTGGGCTTCGTCTTTTCCGATGGGTATCTCATGGCGAACATCATCACCGGGATGTGGTTCTTTGGCAGGTCAAATGTCTCTGCCACAGCCTTAGAGTCAAAGACCATAAGCCACACATTGTGGATTCCCAGCTCTTCCGCCTCGTACATCATTGTTGCCGCCACTATTGTCGCATCTTGCTCGCCCGAGCAGTAATTGTCATACCAGATATCTGCTGGATTCCTCCATGCAGTCTCCTTGTCATAGCAGACAAGTATGATGAGCGGAGCATTGAAGTGGGAAACCCTTATGCTCCTCAACTTCTTCAGAGCCTCCTCGCTTTTTATGACATATAGTTTTAATCCTCCTTTATTCTTCCGACTTCTTGCCGATGAGCACGGTTATCTCTTTATCGTCGGCATTCGGCCACAGTGCCTTTATCCGATTACTCCCGTCAGTAATCCGGGGAAACATGCTCTTCCGCAGAGAAACCCTCGACCTCATTTGCAAACAGAGGAAGGAATCCAGCTTCATTTACCCAGTTGACAAGCTCCTGTCATGTTTTAATTCTGTACGGATCATTCCAAGAAAGCCCCTTCATTATCCAAATTCCGTTCTCATTTGCCATCCGTGATTACAACCTACACCAAATCCAACATCTGCGCCGCATTCTCCTTTGGCTTCACGCCTTCGAACGCCCTCGCTATGATTCCGTCCTCATCGATCAGATATGTACTCCTCACGACTCCCATAGCTTTCTTGCCGAACATAGTCTTCTCTTTCCATACATCGTACATCTTTATCACTTCAAGTTCCGTATCCGACAACAATGTGAAGGGAAGCCCATGCTTCTCCTCGAACTTCTTATGGGATTCCACGCTGTCCTTGCTCACTCCGAGAACCACCGCTCCCTTTTCCTGAAATTGCGGGTATATATCACGGAAATTGCAGGCCTGGCTTGTGCAGCCGCTCGTCATGTCTTTTGGATAAAAATACAGTATGACCTTCTTGCCCCTGTAATCAGACAGGCTATGGTTTACTCCATTCTGATCCGGCAATGTAAAGTCTGGCGCTTTTGTTCCTGCTTCAAGCATTATTTTATCCTCCGTTTTTTCCTAAATTCTTCAATCTCCTGCCCGATAGTGTTATAGCCCCGCTCGAAAAGCTCATCATAAGCCTGTGGCCATAGTTCCTCGGCGGGAACTTTCTCTATCAGCGCGTCCTGCACAAACAGCTTGCTCTTCTGCTTATATTTCGGAAGCCCGTTCTTTTCAAGCAGATTGTTCAGCTCCGTCCTCCAAAGAATCGTGATCTTCCGCTTATCTTTTACCTTCGGATTGGCATCGGCCTCTCGCAATATGTAAAAGTCCACTTCCCCATTCTCGTCCAATTCCACAGTGATGTAAAATCATTACATTCAAACCATTATATTCAACAAACATACTTTTTCTCTCTTCAATCACTCAACTCAACTTGACTCATCAAATGACATCTTAAACTGCTTCATCATTTCCAGAAAGAACTGTTGCTCCTTTTCGTTCATTTCATCAAACATTCTGATCATATTTCTGGTATTCTCAGAATACATTAGTTCGGCACCCTTCCTGTCCCCATCAAGATCACCATTCACAAGATACGATATTGGCACATTTAGAATTTTGCTGAGCTGCCCGAGGTGTTTTGAGTAGGACTTGGACCCCTGATTCTTCCATTTACTGAACGAACCTTCACTTATTCCGAGCAGGGCTGCCATTTCCCTTTGGCTGATTCCGCGTTGCTCCATCATATTCAAAATTCTTTCCACTACCGGATCATTCATCTGACTTGTCACAAACTTTTATCATCGTAACGTTTTGAATTATACAAGAAACTCAATACTTCTTTACACTCATAATAAAAAGACTCCCACGGATTATCCCAGAAAAGCCTTGTCGCTTACGCATTTCTTTCTTCTTATATAAAAAGCAACTTTCCCTTACTCATTGCTGCTTTGTACCCGTCTGCCAACATAGCACTTGTACAGCATATCAACATACTGCTCAACGCAATTACTGTTTAAAAACCACCGGTTCAGCTTCCTCTTGCTGTATGTAAAGCCAAAAATCTGCCATCTCATAACCAGAATTTGAATCCTCAGTCAACACCAGATCAAAGTCACCGCGACCATGTTTTTCCGCATACATACTGTACATGGTTGTAGCCGTATTGGATCCCTTCTTCTCCGTTACAAGTTCATATATTCCAAAGATTGAATAAGGCAGTGCCGCAAACCTGCCGCTTCTGGAAACAATGACCGCATAACAGTCTGCCGCCCACAGTTCGCGCTGAAAACTCTCGCTATACAGGCAACGAACATCCTCATCAATAAACAGAACGTTATCATGGATTGCGGATAGTATTTGCTGCCAGTCAGAAGTATTTGTCAGTACGGACAACGAAATCTTAGAGTCAGTTGAAATCTTTACACCTGACTGTTTCCCATATTCCAGATATTCAGATATCAATCTGATCATAGAACTTTTTCCGGTACCACTATTTCCTTTCAATACTGATATCTTTCTTTCAAGTTCCAGATTATAGACTGCTTTTCTGGAGGTAATGCTTATATTATGTCTTCAATTCATGTGCGCATCCCTCCGGCATACTCCAACATCTTAAGAATAAACTCCTCATGTGTCTTCATCATACTTCCGTCATTAGTACATCTGACCGGCAGGGAATACTCCTCATCTCCGAGGTTCATAAACGATATGTCGTATCCGCTGAGACTACAGGAAATGTCCTTCTTCTTAGCAATCTCCAAAATCAGGCTCTCGCAGTTGGCTCCGCAGACAATCAGGTCTGTATAAAAGCCTTCCTCTTCATACATCAGGATAAGAGCCTTAGCTCCCCCTGACAAACGTTCCGGAGGAATCTGTCCCAAAACTTCCGACTAAATGCACTGCCTGTCCCGTACTTCTGATCCGTCAACCATCTTGATAATCTGCCTCACAAACGGATCATCAAGCCACTCCTCTTCATAAGTATTATTAAAATATGTATCAACGCTTAGGATCGCATTCTCATCATATCCAAAAATATGCTTAACATCTTTTCCAATCTCCTGTTTCAGCTTCATTTGCCGTCACATTTACAATTCCAAGCAACTTACTCATAGAATCTCACGATATCAATATACAACAAACTTTCCGTATCCGCAAGTTCATTATTGACAACATTTCCAAATTCTACAATAATGTTCCTGTAACAATTCACTCATTGGTTAAGAATACGCTAACTATAAATCTAATTATTGATTAAAAACACACTGGGAGGAAATTCTCGGTTCTCCTAAATTTCATGTTGCTACCTCATAAAAAACGTGTTGTTTTTCCATCATAGCCACACGATTTTTATATGAGGATGGGCATCTCACATCTGCACCTGCGGGCTGCATGATCACGGACCTTCATTCAATTATGACCAAAGATGATGTCGCCAGGATAAATGGAGTATCTTTAGCAATACGATTTTTAGGAGAACCTATTTTTCATTCTCAATATAGTATTCATAGTACCACTCTGCAAATCTTCTCAACCCGACTCTTAGATCAGTACTCGCCTTGTAACCAAAATCCCTCTCCAACTTACTCGTATCTGCATAGGTTATAGGAACATCTCCGGCTTGCATTGGCACGAGATTCATATGATCAGCAATTACAAAGTCCTGTGGGAGTACATTAGCCCGTACCAGCTCCTTTCCTATAAATCTCTTAATCTGTTTTTCATTTTACCACAAAACAGCCGTTTTTCAACAAATCCAAGCCATCATGTATTTAAGTCAAGACGAACATTTTTTGCCCCTACTTAAACAAACAAGACACCATCTCACAGTTTATTTGCTGTTATATTCTCGTCCTTCTGTGCCTTACCTTCCATTATCTCAAGTCCCAGATTGATCTGCATTGTGCGGTTGAACATCTCAACTTCTACGGTGGCCATTCTTTTGCGCTTGTTGACCTTGCGTATGACGCCCTCGTATCCTGTAAGCGGACCTGCTGTTATGCTGACCCTTCCATCTTCGATAAATCCCCTGGAAATATCTATAAGATCCCCCTCCTTGATAAGGCTGATCAGTAGCTTCTCCTCATCCTCATATAAGGGCCAATATCCTTCGTTTTTAAGAACTATGGAAAAACCGGGCATATACTTAAGCCTGTAGGCAAATTGTACTATATCGTCCGTTTCAACGAAGATATATGATGTAAGTATACGCTTAACAACCCCTGATATCTGTGCCTCCCTTGCGTTCATATTTTACCATGTGCGGTATCGACAGTCTGTTATACAGACTGCTGTCGATGTTCCTTTCTATAGCGTTTCTTGTAAGCTCCTCCTTGCTGGTAGTAGCCCAGATCACATACCACATGATATGCTTCCTCCTGATTTTTGGGTAGGCTTCGCTATCCGATCCCTTATCATAAGATCGCTTCCCTTTACTTTATTTCGACCGGCTTGGAATGGTGTGCACTAGGCGAACTACCTGTCCTCACGGTTTCATAACATTCACATTGGTTCCTGACCCCTGTTAAGAAATTATGAATATATGTTCCTAATGCCTAAAAGCTTATTTTTAAATTGTCCCTAACTCCGCAATGCACTAAATATTCACTTACCACAACTAAATCTGATATATCTGAATGATTATCTCATGTACCAAATTCTATAGTAAACGAAATAAATAATTTCGTT
>DFKQ01000110.1 GCA_002373875.1 Lachnospiraceae bacterium UBA3641 | reverse complement strand
CGGAAGTTTGACAGTCCAACCTCTAACAACTGAATCATAAACAACCCTCAACCCTTTGTAAAGACTGGATTCCCAGTCTTAAATTTTTGTCAAATTTTGTGCATATTTATGTAGCGTTTTGTAGCGGTTTGCGATATAATAAGGGCAGGAGGGCGGTCGCTATGAAATTAGGGGTAACAAAATCAAAGAATTCAGCTTCATTCTATGTTCAAAAATCAATCAGAAAAAAGAATGGTACTGTAACAACAATTACTATTGAAAAACTCGGAAACATTGAAGAAGTACGCGCTAAAGCCGGCGGGAAAGATCCTTATGTCTGGGCGCAGGAGTACGTCGAGGAATTAAACCGAAAAGAGTATGAGGAGCAGAAAGAGATAATCGTAAGCTACTCTCCTGCCAAACTTATCAAAAAGGGAGAACAGAAGGCATACAACTGCGGGTATCTGTTTCTCCAGAAGGTCTACTACAGCCTTGGTCTTGATAAGATATGTAAGACAATAAGCTCAAGACATCTCTTCGAGTATGATCTGAATGATATTCTCTCAAAGCTTGTTTACACCAGAATCCTGTACCCATCATCAAAGCTTTCATCAAACAAACAGGCAGCCAGTTTTCTCGAAGCACCTTCTTTTGAGCTGCATGATATATATCGTGCCCTGTCGGTGCTGGCCGAAGAAAATGACTTCATCCAGTCTGAGCTTTACAAGAACAGTCAAAAGGTTATGGAGCGAAGGAGCGACATCCTTTACTATGACTGCACCAACTATTATTTTGAACTTGAGGAAGCCGATGACCTAAGGCGTTACGGTAAGAGCAAGCAGCATCAGCCGCTTCCCATTGTCGGCATGGGACTGTTCATGGACCACGACGGCATACCGCTCGCTTTCGATATCTATCCCGGTAATAAAAATGAACAGCCAACCCTTAAGCCGCTTGAAAAGAAGATACTAAACGACTATGGACTTGATCAGATCATCGTGTGTACCGATGCAGGCCTGTCTTCCAAGACCAACCGGAAGTTTAATGATAAATCCATCAACGGGGAAAGGTTGAGGAGTTTTATCACTACTCAGTCCGTAAAACAGCTGCCCGGATACTTAAAAGAGTTCGCCCTTGATCCTGAAGGATGGCATATCATCGGAAGTAAGAAAACATACAACATAAACGAACTTGATGAAAACGAATTCTATGATGAAGTCTTCTACAAAGACCGCTGGATAAAAGAAGACCTGTCGGGCCGTAAGATAAAAAAGGGAGCAAAGCCACTCGAGCAGCATCTCATAGTTTCATTCTCGATCAAGTACAGGAACTACCAAGCCAAGATACGCCAGGGACAGATAGAACGTGCGCAGGAACTAATAGACAGCGGAAAGTACAAACAACGTCCGAAGAATCAGAATGATCCTCATCGCTTTATTACAAGAGATGCCATGACTGAAGAAGGTGAAGTATGCAAAGTAGAAATACCTTATCTGAATACTGCTCTGATCGAAGAAGAAGCAAAGTATGACGGCTTCTACTCAGTCTGCACTAACCTTGATGATATGGGGATCGACGAGATAATCAGGATCAATAAGAAACGCTGGGAGATAGAGGAATGCTTCCGTATCATGAAAACAGAATTCAAGGCACGTCCCGTTTATCTGCAGAGGGAAGACAGGATAAAGGCACACTTCCTCACATGCTTCATCTCGCTGTTTGTATTTCGGATACTTGAAAAGAAGCTTGATGAAAAATATACGGTCGAAGAGATAATAACAACACTCCGAGATATGAACATGCACCGCCCCGGCGACAAGCTCGGATATAATCCTGCTTATACACGTACCGACCTGACAGACGACCTTCATGCTGCATGTGGTTTCCGTACAGACTATGAGATAATCACTGATGCAAACATGAAAAAAGTTATCCGTGAATCAAAGAAAAGATAGTTATTGAGAAGCCGCTGTTTTCCTCAAAAAGGATGATTTCGGGCAAGCCCGAAATCTCTGAACAGAATATGCGGCCAATGGCCGCAAAACTCCTTAATTCGGGCTTGATCACCCTTATAATATCCCGGACCATTCGTCAAGGCTGCCGCCATGCGGCACCACGTAGTGGCTGCGGCCCTGACTAATGAACCGGGATATTGAAAAAAGCAATTAAGCCCGAATTAGGGATAAGAGCGCTCCGCGCTCTTTCTATTCAAGGGCTGAGGCGCCAGCCTCAGGCTTCCGAGGGGTGGGGATGAACCATACCAGAATCCCCAAAAAATAGTTAGATATAGCTACATTTTTGTTCATTATAAAATACGAGGATCGCGCTTAATTGCTGGCTTTCCTCGCATTTGGACTGTCAAAGATGGGATTATACATCATCATCCCGCTTAATTCAAGTATTATTTATCATATATTGCAAATTATTATTCCTCACCGGCTTTATCTCCCGTTTCCCCGGCCGTCCGATACGTTATCCTGCCCGATCTGAATGCCCTGTATGCAAGAAATCCTATGTTATAGGCAAACCAGACAAGGCATGCGGCAAGTGAGAAGAAAAACAGCAGGGTATATCTTCTCCTTACAACAAATGAAAGGTGAAGTTCCTGAGGGGAGTCTGATTTTGTAAGGTATACCCTTACCCTGTTTTTCTCGCCCTTCTCAACCCTTAAGGGAATTCCGTTTTGATCGCATGCAGCATACCCACCATAATAAAACAGCGGGAATTCCATGTACTGGCCCTCATCACTTGCCGTATAGGTACAGTCGATGTGGGTATTTATCTTGGAATAAGAATAGGCAGTAACCTTATCGTAATCGGAAAATTCACCCGTATCGGTTTCATACCATTCCGTCATCGTCCCGCCCGGCAGGTAATCTTCCATAAGCGTGTTTATTTCTCCTGCCACAGGGTCATCAAAGAGCTTCTCCGACCTGTAGAAGATATAATAGTTCGCTATGATTCCAAGCCCCAGGAGTCCGACAATGGAATACATTACAGCTTTACGGTGTTTCTTTCTTGAATCCATGCTTGAGCAGACAGCCTCAGCTGCAGCAAAAGCCACCGACAGCACACTTATAAAATGAAATCGCATTGGGTATTGCATCATTGATAAAAATGTGTCTATGATATGCACTCTTTTAAACAGGATCCATGGAAAGACCGGAAAAGACATGATAAGAGAAATGAAACCCGTAAATAACATGCCCTTGCCGAACCTTGATATATGAACTGTCTTTCTTAATGCGATAAATGAGATAATGATAACGAGAATTGCGATCACATTTATGACTTCCCGTACCGGTTCAACCGGAAAACGGTAAAAGTCAGCCCACTGAAGTGCAGCCCTGTTCCAGTCAGTAAAATAGTACCCGGCAAATGGTGCCAGTACACCGATCGTAAGGATGATAAAAGCAGCCGCTGCCTTTAGGAGCGCTATAAAAACATCCTTATCAAACAGCTGCTTAATATGGAAAAGAATATATATGATCATCGCAATCGCTGCCAGTGCAAAACCCATTACATGCGAGCATGCCATTCCCCACAGGCCTACGGCGATATACTTCCACCTAAAGCCTCCCCTGTCCATGGTCTCGTGCAGTCCGACCAGGAGAAATGGCAGGAAGATCAGCGCTGTACCCATCCCGGCTCCCGCTCCGAGGCCCATCATCACATACAATCTGAATGGTTCCACAAGGTAAAAGACTGCCGCCACCATTCCCCACCTGAGAGAAGTAAAATACCTCTCCCCGCAGACAAGAGCTGCTATGGCAGTTGCTATGTTTACAAGGATCATGTAAATATTGTAGGCCGTCGGTACGGTAACATTGCACAGACGCAGAAGCGCAGGGATATAGAGAAACAATCCTGGCTGCAGGGCTACCAGTTCCCCATACTGGTTGGCATAATTGGGCCCTATGATCACCGGCCACTGTCCGTCTCTTATACCGCAGGCGATCGCTTCTATCCTTTTCATGTGCCCCTGGGTATCCACCTCATAATACGAACCCCTGATGCAGAAAGGGATACTTACCGCAACCACCGCGATAAGGAACAATCCGATATATGAAAATCCGATCCTTGACAGACGGAGCTTATTAAACTCAAGTATCACAACTATCAGTGCGATCGCAATAACCGCGGCAATACCTATGACCGCATAAAAATCATTATAGATGTATTTATCAGAAACGATCCTTATGCTCCTTATTTCAAAGATACCTTCACCCTGCTGGTAAAACTTAATACGTCCCTTATCGGTTCCAACAGTGAGTATAAGATGCTTGCTAGCTATTATCCTTTCCTCGCCGTATGTAGCAGGCATATCTATATTGAACACGCAGTCATTATTACCCTGTACTACAGCATATCCCGGTGCAGAAGCCGTATAAACTATTTCCGTAAGATATGTTCCGGCCGGCAGGATAAAGGGCTTGGTCGTAAATATGTAATCATCCGAAGCTTCTTTGGATCTTATTACCCCGTCTTCATAAACAGCTGTCTTTAGCTCAATATCATTACTGTCAAAGGTTATTTCATCTGTTCTGTCCTGAAGCTTTAAACACAAGGTGCATACACAAACAAAAATCAGGCATACAGTAAGTATGCCCAATATTTTTGCTTTATTGCTCAGTTTTCCGTATTCTCTTTCTTTCATCTACAGCCTCAGACAGTAAATATCTACAAGCTGTATTATATCACTTCGATACAAAAAATCCATCGGTTTATAAAACAATACTTATCCTCGTCCCGAGGCCGGTAACTGAGGTTATATCGAAATGACCCTTATGCTTATCGACTATCCATTTGGCTATTGACAGGCCAAGACCGGTCCCTTGGGTATTTCTGGCTTCATCAGCCCTGTAGAAGCGTTCGAACATATGCTCCATATCCTTTTCGGCCATGCCTATTCCGGTATCCTGAACCCTAAGGTACGGGCGCTTATCTTCGGTCCTTCCCACAGACAGTATTATCTCGTCTCCATTATTGGTATACTTGGCCGCATTATCTATCAGGATACGGACTGCCTGTTTGAGCATCCCCGCATCCGCCTGCAGCTTAATATCCTCGTCATAAGGCTTGAACCTGTAGGGATGATCCTCATCGATCATAAGTGATTCCTCATATATTTCCCGCATAAGATCATTGAGCGATGTTTCCTTAAGCTCAAGTACGGTCTTCCCCGAATCACCCCTGGCAAGGAACAGAAGCTGCTCAACCAGATGCTTCATATGCTCGGATTCATGTGAGATCGCAGTGATCGATTCCTCCAGAACCTTCTCATCATCCTTGCCCCACCGCTTGAGCATATTGGCATAACCCTCTATTACCGCTATGGGTGTCCTTAATTCATGTGAAGCATCGTTAACAAATCTTGCCTGCTGCCTGTAGCTCTCCCGCATCCTGGTCAGCAGGTTGTTCATGGCCGCCTCAACCCCCTTAAGGTCCGAATTATTGAAGCTTAACTTATCATCCTCACCCGGTTCGATATTATCAAGGGCATCCTCTATAACCCTGTACCTGTCTTCATCCGCAAAGGTCATCCGCGACAGTTCATCTGCCCTTAAGGCTATCTCATTGATCGGACGAAGTATCCTGTTTATCTTCCTGTTCTCAAAGGGATAGCTTATCAAAAGCCCCAAAAGCTGTACGATGAGTATGGACGACAGGGCTATTAACATATACCGGTAAAAAAGTCCCATTGACCCCTTAGCGTATATCTCAATAAGGGCATCCCTAAGCTCGTCATTATTGATACTGCCATTTGTCAACTTCTGCCATTTGTCGACATATCTTGATACAAAAGAATCCCCGTAGTGCATATATGCATTGGAGATCACAAAAAAAATATGCATTATGACAGCTATGAGCACATCTACCCAAAAGATCCGCCTTAACTTTTCATGCAGCCACAGGCCATGTATCCTGCGTCGTATGGATGACATGCCCTCTTCATTGGCATAACTATCATTCTGATTTAATGACATATCCCACACCCCGTACCGTCTGGATCATCTTGATCCCAAATACTTCATCAATCTTGGAGCGGAGGAAGCGAACGTAAACATCCACCACATTTGTCTCCCCTGCATAATCGTATCCGCACACTTTTTCAAGCAGAGTATCCCTGCTCATAACTATGTCCTTGTTGGCAAGCATGGTCATAAGCATCAGGAATTCCCTGTTGGTAAGGGTTATTTCATGCCCGTCGTATGTGACCGTATGCTTCTTCTCATTAAGAACAAGCTTATCCCATGTATATACTCCCTCTTCCGGTTCGGAAGCATCACCGTTTACGGACGAGCCGGCACCATTGCCGGTTGTGTCCCGGTTATGGTACAGTTTAAGGGCAACCCTTATCCTTGCAAGCAGTTCCTCTATGGCAAAGGGCTTGGTGATATAATCCACAGCACCCGCATCAAGTCCCGATACCTTATCCATGACTGCATCTCTGGCAGTGAGAAGAATAACCGGGACATCGGCAGCCGATGTCCCTTCATTTTTGATCCTTCTTAACACTTCCAGTCCGTTAAGCTCCGGAAGCATGATATCGAGGAGGATAAGATCGAAATGCTCCTCTGTTGCCATATCAAGAGCACTGCGTCCGTCAAAAGCCTTGCTGACCTCATAACCCTCATGGACCAGTTCCAGCTCTATGAATCTTGCCAGTTTTTCTTCATCTTCAACAACTAAAATGCGCGTATCCAATTTAAGCTCCTCACATAATCTTATAACTTGTCTACTTCGTCCTTAACCTTATCTACCACATCACCCGCTTTATCAAAAGCCGTGTTCACCATACTCAGGTCATCGGGTCCCGCGATCTCATACCTGCACTCAAAGAAAAGACCTATTATAAGAATAACTCCCACTGTCCAGAAGGAAACAAACAATGCCAGTATGAGCACCCATACGGGAAGGGTAACGATCGTCTCACCTCTGCGCTCAACCAGAAATTTATTATCCTTCAACTTGATCCAGATAAGATGGCACAGATGCTTTAACTTCTGACCCAGGGTTCTTTCGCTCCTTTTATTCTTTCTGTCTTCCTTCTCAACCGTATCCCTTACATTCACCAGGTCCGTCTGACCCTCATAAGTCGTTGACCTGCTGGTCTGCTCATCTGCGGATATTTTGCCCTGACCCTCAAGATAGATCATTGCATCCAGAAGATCTCCCTCCGACTTATCAAGTGCTTCCTTAGCCTCTTCGTAAGAAATATTTGCTCTCTGCCTTAACTTTTCAACCTTTTCGAATTCTTCCATTTTATTTCCCTCTCTTTTCTCAATCATCGTTTTATGTTTCAGATTTCCGTGACCCGGTCCCCGGGATTGACCTCTCACGTCCTCCTGACAGTATCCACTATATGGTTAATAAATTAATCCATCTTTGAGAAAAGATTAAAAAATCATTAAAATCACACTATTCATATCCGGATCCATCCCGGCATCTTCTTGACCTCATTATCCCTGTCCTTAAGATAGGCTTCAGGGTACAGAGTCATATGTCCTTCGTTTTTGTTAAGAAGGGCTCCCCACTGACTGAAGGTTGAGTTCGCTATTATATTGTGCTTACACAGGCTCATAAGCTGCATGTCCCGAAAGCTTTCATCACCTTCATTACCGGTAACGATACACTTATCATCAAGCCATGTGAATTCATCCCTTACAAAATCAGCATCATCGGAGAATATAAAAAACTTCGGCCCATCCACCCTGTCCTTAACATATCCGACAGCCTTTTCATAATAATCACGGCCAAGGGAAACGAACATATTCTCATAAGTCGAAGAAAGATAATCTCCTCTTCTGACATGAATACTCACGGAATTACAGGAACCGATCTCATCAGCCAGCCCTCTGTTCCTTTCATCCTCCATCTTGGGAAATCTTAACTGCTTCCTTATATCATCAAGCCTTCCGTATAAGTACTTCTCCTCGATCCAGAAACCGCAGATATACCAGTCTTTTGATGTATCAAGGTGTGTGACCTTTTCATACATCTCATTGCTTCCGTCGGCTGCATCTTCATTGTTTATCCTGCCGGACAGCTGGTCTATCATATACGGCTCTCTTTTTTTCTGTGTGAATTCCCGGATGATGCGGTTGGGATATCGTCTGAACCTCTCAAAGGCTCTTGCTGCCTCTCCCCCACCCTTGATCATATTCGGGACAAGGCCGGTCACCTTAAATATTTCGCTCTTTGTGGCTTCTTCCATTGAAAAGTCAGAATCCGCGTCTTTCCCAAAGATACGCTCAAGTTCATAACCGTGGTGGTCATTGTTGGCGTAGAACCAGGTGAGGTCAGCCTTAACGGGCACGTCGCTGTATAGGTCTTTTAAGAAGCGGTAGAAGGAATACTGAAACATCTGGTTTCCAAGGCCACTTGTGAATCGTACAATAATCATGATTTTGCTGTTGAATCAAGAACATATGTTTGCTATAATGCTATTGGTGCTACCATACTCGGTAGGCGGTTAGTCCTTACTCAGAGGACTGTGACCTCTGTTTATATAGAAATCTCATTTTGAGAAATACTATCGGAGGTACTTGCTTATGCTGACCATCAGTGACTTAATCGCAGTGCTTGCTCTGTGTGCGACTTTCTACAGTCTTGGTTACGTGCATGGCAGGCATGATTCCAAGGCACAAAAATAACCGCCCCAGTCCTGGCAGATTGAGCGGTTATTTTACTAATCAATAATCCGGGCTAACCGTCTATCGGTAGCACCAACTATATGGTATCACTTCCGCTCTGTCACGTCAATATCTGCAAAATTATAATTTATGAAATAACTTCCGTGTAATACACTTGACACTATATATCGGTAAACTCGTTTTCTCATCCTTCAGCACTACATGCTGTATGTTGTATTCAAACATATCCTTCACAAATTTACCGTTATCCTTGTTTGGTTTATGAAGGAACATGTTAAGGGCCGTGAGGAAGTCCTTCTTACAGCGTATGGCTGCGTGATCCGTAAGTCCTACTGCCTCCTCCACCCATTTGGTCATCGTCGTGTTAAGATAGCAGTCATCCTTAATAAGGTCCCTCTTCATGGACAGAGAATTCCAGTTGGTGCCGGTCTTCTTGCGGACATACCTCCAGGCACTCATAACTTCATCCATCCTGTAGATATCGCCCTGAATAAGGAGGAAGAGAAGGATTATCGCATCATCCACAAAGTCATGAGCCTTATATAATATCGTATAATCGTACTTACCCTCAAGGTATATGTTCCTTGAGACCACAGTAGCATAATGGCCCGGCCACTTGCCTGACTTTTTATAATCATCATAGGTGAACCTGCCTGACCATTTATACAGGTCCCCTATCTTAAGGGTCTCTTCATCCGTGATCTCTTCGCTGTTTTCATCGATCATTACACAGCTGTGGGTACACGCGATATATTCCGGATTTGCTTCAAGAAAGTCAACCTGCTTCTGCAGCTTCTTCCTATCCGTCCAGTAATCGTCACCCTCAAGATAGGCAAGGTATTCACCCCTGCATTCCATGGTCGTGTTATATACGTTAAGGGTAGGACGGCCGAAGTTCTTCTCCCTGAAGAGGAGCCTCACCTTATCGGGGTACTCGCCGGCCAGCCTCTTAAGGATCTCCCTTGTGGAATCCGTGGAACAGTCCTCACCCACAACCACTTCATATGCAAAATCAGTCTCCTGCTCGCATACACTCCTTAAGGCCTTCTCAACATACTTCTCGTGGTTATATGTTATGAATATCACACTAAGCTTTAATCTGTTCATATTTCCTGATCTATTCCCGTATTTTCAATATCCTCATACTTAACTTCCCTGACCCTGCCATCCTCAACCTTGAATATCAGCTGGCAGTTTCTTAGGGTAGTTACCCTGTGGGCTATAATGATAAGTGTCTTCCTGCCCATAAGCGAGTCTATCGCTTCCATTACCGCAGTCTCCGTTTCATTATCAAGGGCCGATGTGGCTTC
Organism: Lachnospiraceae bacterium UBA3641; assembly: GCA_002373875.1. Taxonomy (GTDB): domain Bacteria; phylum Bacillota; class Clostridia; order Lachnospirales; family Lachnospiraceae; genus UBA2868. The sequence continues at coordinate 35,088 of DFKQ01000110.1, read as the reverse complement.
ATCAAGCACCAGGATCTCGGGATCATCATACAGGGCTCTTGCGATACCGATACGCTGTCTCTGTCCTCCGGACAAGCGGACTCCTCGTTCACCCACCATGGTATCAAGACCTTCAGGAAGGTCCTTAACAAAATCCTTAAGCTGGGCTTCTTCAAGGGCAGCCCATACCCTGTCTTCATCGATCTTATCGTCATCAATACCAAAGGCTACGTTATTCCTTATGGTCTCATCCGCAAGATATATGGCCTGCGGTATATATGCAAGCTTCCCCGACCACTTAAGCGGATGCTCATGAACATTCATGCTTCCGTAGCATACACTGCCCTCAGTAGGTGTAAGTATACCCAGGATCACATCGGCAAGCGTTGACTTACCGGACCCCGACGGACCTACCATACCTACCGCATAACCCAAAGGTATCTTCAGGTTTATCTTATTCAGTACATCCCTGTCTGTATGAGGATACCGGTAGCTTAGATCCTTAACCGTAATGTCCTTCGCTTCATCAAGGCCCTCCACCTGTGAGCTTGCATCACTCAGTTCGAAGGACTTCATGTCCTCGGTATCCCTGATATCACGATAAATAAGATCTACCGATGGCTTAAGGAATATTATCAGGTTTGCGAAGTTATTTATCTTGCTGACCGACGGAAGCAGCTTAAAGGCAGCCAGTGCAAAAGCAGCCAGCTGGGTTATCATGGAGCTTAAGTCCTCTCCCCTGAATAACTTATAAACCAGGACCAGAAGAATGGCCCCTATACACACGGTCTCTATGATATACTTGGGAGCCTGCCCCAGCACATTATTGTTACGGACCGCCCTCATCTTCTTCTTACCGTAACCGCAGAAGGCATCCACGAAATACTTCTCACGGTGTAGTATCTTTATATCCTTCACGGCACCGAGAGCCTGATTTATGGACTGGTGCATCTTACCGTCGTATATCTGATTTTCCTTACCGTATTCCCTGGCTTTATTCTTAAATAAGATAAGATACAGGCCGGTGAATATACCCAGGATAACAGCAACGGAAAGGGTGATGAACCAGTCAACGGTCAGAAGGTATATGCACAAAAGAGCCGAGATAAGGACCTCAGACAGCATAAGAAACACACTTAAGAGCATCTGGAAGAACCGTTCGGAGTCAAGCATTACATTTCTTACCATCTCGGCCGAGTTCTTATCAAGATGATATGTATACGGTTTCTTAAGGTAACAGTCTATAAGCCGTCCCGAAAGCCTTAACTGATTGTTGTATATGAATGTATACTGAACATAATTGATCCACAGAAGATATGCATTCTTAACAAGATAGACGATGATAAGCCCTATGACCAGTGTAAGAAAGAACTGACGATCATCCTTCATGTTAAAGGCATCATAGATACCTGCAAGCAATTCATTGCTGTGGATCTTCGCAGGATCCGTGACTATGGATACAAGCTGGGTGATAAGAGACACTCCCGCCAGCTCGAAGAGGGCACCTATAAAGAGGCCAATACAGAGGAGGACCGACTGAAGCTTCTGCCTGGCAGAAAATATATAGTTGATTTTCTTAAGTATACTCATATTTTTCTCCGCTCGGTTCTCCCTTATAATCTGTTTAGTACATTCTTTTCCCACAGGTAAGGGTATAGCGCACTCCATGCCTGCTCTCCCATGGCAAATGTGGCAGCCGGATCGTTTATGACCTGTGTGATCTTAGATGCTGCAGATGCAGGATCTATAAGGGAACAGCTTTTGAAGGATGATGATGAGATCACATCCGTAAAGTAATCCTTTAAGGGGCCCTTCATCCACTCCACTATCGGAGTATTGAAGCCTATCTTTGTACGCCTGTAGGCTATATCACGGGGCATGTAAGGGGCCATGGCATCCCTTACTATTGATTTGGAATAGCCGCCGTGGAGCTTGCTCTTCCAGCCAAGTGACATTGCAAGAGTCACTATGCGGTAGTCCATGAAGGGCATCCTTATCTCCACTCCGTTCGCCATGCTGTAGCGGTCGTAATTACGAAGGAGGGTCGGAAGGATGGTCTCATGGGAGGATGCATACAGTATCTTGTTTAAGGTATCCATGCCCTCATATGCGGGATGGCCTGCTGCCCTTACCCTCTTATAGGATTCCTGTCCGCTTCTCAGTTTATCCTTCAGAGACCTCTTAAGATAATTCAGACACACTGCCATCTTACCGGTGCTCTTAAGGGCCATATTGCTGCCGTCCTTAGGAAAGCTCCCGATGTAGGCATCAAGGACCATATCCCGTTCCCTGCTGCCTCGTGCATCCCTTAACGCATGGATAAAATCAAAGGTATAACCGCCAAAGAGTTCATCGGCCCCGTGCCCGTCTATCGTTACAAGGGTATGATCCTTCCTGAGGGCTCCGTAAAGAAGCATCATAGGTATGGGGCTTGTAAGATACACATCCTCAAAAAGATATATATAGTCATCCAGTTTATCTATCGCTCCGGCAGGATCGATCTGAACAAACGTGGAATCTATCTTAAGATGATCGGTAACCATCCTTGCGTAGGAGGATTCATCCATGGTCGTTCCCGGAAAGGTCGCAACATAGGCATGCTGCCAGTCCTTATTCATCCTGATGTCCGGCTCAGAACCGGCAAGGTAAGCCATAGAGCATATGGTCGCTGAGGAATCAAGACCTCCCGACAATGCCGTTCCTATCGTTACATCGCTCCTCATCCTCAGCTTGCAGGCATTCAGGAAAAGACCCCTGAACAGCTCAACCTGTTCATCGTAGGATGCCGGAACACTAACAAGGTTGTCGAGTGTGTTCCACCACCTCGTTATCTTCATTCCGTTCTTATCCGCATAGGCATATGAGCCTGCGGGGAACCGTTTAATGCCTTCTATAACGCATTCATCCGTGCCTTCGTAAAATACTATCCTGCTTTGGTCGGTAACAAGAGCCCTGTTCGGCCTTATTTCCTTCATCAGAGGAGTTATAACCTTCATCTCCGACCCGAAGGCCACCGGGTTGCCCTCTTCCCCGCCGCGGCCAAGCTCCGCATAAAAAAGAGGCTTGACACCAAACCTGTCACGGGAAACAAAGAGCCTCTCTTCCTTCCTGTCCCAGATCAGGAAGGCCCACATCCCGTTAAAGCGGTCAAGACACTTCTCATTCCATTCCTTATATGAGGCCAGGAGAACTTCCGAATCGGAATCACTCTTAAAGTCATATCCCTTGTTCTTAAGTTCTTCCCGTATCTCCAGAAAGTTGAATATCTCTCCGTTAAATACAAGCACATAACGTCCATCATCATACGTCATGGGCTGGGTTCCGTTTTCGGACAGATCAAGGATTGCCAGCCTTCTGTGCCCGAGTGTTGTACCCTTTTCCTGCCATACGCCCCTTCCGTCAGGACCCCGGTGGGCCATCCGGTCCACACATTTATCCGCAAGATCCCTGTCTATTTTTTTATTAATAACGCCAAATATACCACACATCGATACTGCTATGTTCTCCTTAAACCGTCTACCTGATAAACGGTATCCTGTTTCTTATCCGATACTTAAGAACGGCCGTCATCTCCCTGGCCTTAAGTGCCCTGTAGTTGTAAAGATATTTTGATGTTTCGTCAACCACCGGTGCCTGTCCCGATTTCTGTGTATCATACAGAAAGAAATCACTGCCCTCTGTCTTGTAATAAATATTGGCATCCAAGGGGCGCATCCTCCTTCCGAAGGTTTCCAGTATCCTGTAGGGAAGAGAAACGGAGCTTAAAACGTATCTCTTATAGCCTTCAGCCTGTTTCTGTCCATACAGATCGACCGTTACCTCATTTCTGACACTTTCGGGCAACATGCCTTCAAGACGCAGGTTCTCAAAATAGGCATCATAAACAGAGCCCGATCCGTCAATATCCGAGAAATGAAGGTCCATCCGGCCGTACTTTCTCACACCTGCAAGGGGCACCTGAAGATCATTGACTCCTGCCGCGGCATGTGTCCCTTCATCTCCGAAATTAGTGGTAAAGGAAACCCTGGGATATAAGAAGTAACCATCATTATCTATAAGATATTTGATGAAATATTTAAGCCATGACCTGTCGGACCATGATGAAATATTCAAGGGAACGTCAGCAGCTCCTATATCCTTATCCTTATTAAGCTCATACCAGCTTCGAAAGCCCGTCCACATATCCGGTAAAAAGGCCTGACCCCAGGATGAGGCAAGCTGCATATAGTAATTATCAAATCCGTCATCGATTGCCTCGAAGGGTTCCCTCGCATGCACATTAAGACGGTGGTTGTACAGCGATACCCCGCATATCCGGGCATCGTTCCTGCTATAGTTAAGGGCCGCAAGAGCATACATATAGAACGAAGGTGATACATACAGATCATCCTCAAGCATTATTATACCGTCATATTCAAGTGCAATATCGCCGCACTTAAGTACATGCTCCCTAAGGCCCAGGTTCCTCTCCTGAAGCCTGACAGATTTGTCTCCGTGAAGCCACACGTAATCATTGGCTATGTCGGCCACCTCATTGCTGTCACTCTTATCCACACTTATGATAAGCGGAACACTAAGCTCCTCGGGATAATAAGCGTTCGCAAGGGAGTCAAGCAGCCTTAGCAGTGCTTCCCCCCTGTTATAGGCAATCACGACGATCGCTATTCTGTTCATTTATGTCCCCTCGCAATTAACTTTTATAAGCTTATCAACATCATCAAAGGCACCGCTCTTAACAAGCTCCTTTATCTCCTTCTCATCCATCTCCCACCATCTTAGCTTAAGCAGCTTATCTATCCTGTCCCTGTCAAAACGATCCTTTATCCTACGGGCCGGCACTCCGCCGTATATCGCATAGGGTTCAATATCCTTAGTCACCACAGCGCCCGATGCAACAGCCGCTCCGTCTCCTATGGTTACCCCTTCGACTATACTGACGTTATTTCCTATCCATACATCATTTCCTATAACGATCTGGATACCCCGACCCTTATCAATATATTTCTCATCAATGTATGTGTCCTTATCAGTATAGGTATATCCGTGTACCCCGGCTGTTGAATAGAATGCTGTATGAAGGGCGGCATGTCTGCCGTCAAGCGGATGAGAACCAAGCTCAGTTTTTATCCTTGATCCCACGGACGAATATTTCCCGATCACGGTGTTGGTAAGATCGCATTCACGATTGACCACGGACCCGTAACCGACCACCACATTTGATAAGCAGGTATTCTTACCGATGTAATTACGTCCTTCCAGTACCGATCCCTTGTTTAAGTAGGAGCCCTGCTCCATGATGCTGTTTGTTCTAAGCTCCAGGGCGATGCGAATAAACGGATAGCATATTTTCCTGTATATGACCGAACCTGTTTCCTTTAATTTCCTCTTTATCATCTTTTATACCGGTCTGTCCTTAATGTTCATTTAAGATCTCTTCACCAGATCATATATGAATCTTTCAAAATATGCCAGCTCATAGCATATCCAAAAAATACCGTCCTGAATGAAATTGGTCTTAAGATAATACTTGTTATACACCTTAAAGCTTGCGTAGAAGTTGGGAAAGGCCTTCCTTTTTGATGATGCGTAAGCCTTTTTAATACTGGCCGAATGCAGATGATCATACCTCTCCCTTGTTAAGACTCCAACCTTCTGGCCTATTGCCTTCATCCTTTTTGCCAGAATGATCTCCTCCGCATACAGGAATGTCCTCTCATCAAAGCCTTCTATTGCAAGATAATCCTTGGCCCTTATTATAAAGAATGAGCCTTCAACAACACCCGCATCCTCTATACGGTTATCGGAAGCCGCAAGCTTCTTCTTTATGTGTCTCTTATCAAGATTAAACCATACAAGAAAGAGGCTCTCGATCATACCGATAAAGCCGGGAAGCCTCCAGACATTATAGCCCTGATTTACAAGAGGCGCCATAACCCCGTAATCACGATGATTTGTCATATCCCTGATCATGGTTTCCAACGTACTTGCCGATACCGCGATATCGGGATTAGCGACAAAAATATACTCGGGTGAATAATGATCCAGGGCATATCTTATACCATAGTTATTGCCCGTGGCATAACCTCCGTTGGACGGCGCCTGTATCACATCCACCTCAGACTTACCGAATGCATTTCTTAAATACTCATAGGAACCGTCGGTAGAGCAATTATCAACGACGATGACCCTTTCAAGACATTCATGATCCATGACAGACCTTGTCAGCTTCTGTGTGACCTTCATATCGTTGTAGTTAAGGATCACCATTACAGCGGTGGATTTCATGATATGCACCCTCCTCATGATCATATTTAGCATACCACAATTCGGGTAAGTATGATATAATCATTTTTATGGAAGATAAGAGCTTAAGACCAAATGTATCAGTGATAACGGTATGCCGCAATCCCGGCAGGGACATCATCAAGACCATGAAATCCATCCTTGCACAGGATTATTCTGATTTTGAATATATCATACAGGACGGGGGCTCCGATGACGGAACCCTTGATCTTATCAGGGACTATAAGAAGAAGTTTAAGAAGAAGGGAATAAGGGTATCCCTGATATCCGAAAGTGATGACGGAATATATGACGGAATGAACAAGGCCGTGTCCCGTAGCCTCGGTACCTGGATCAACTTCATGAACGCGGGTGACTGTTTCTATTCTGCAACTGTCCTGTCCGATATCTTCAACAGGAGCAACTACCCCAATGCCGCCATCCTTTACGGTGATGCGGTGGAGTGCGAATACGGCCGCTACTATATGTTCCGCAAGGCCTTCGACAAGATAGAGGAGAGAATGCCCTTTTCCCACCAGTCCGCATTTATAAACAGGGAGCTCATGAGCAGGTATCCCTACAAGACATGCTACAGGATAGGTGCCGATTATGATTTCCTCCTGTCCATGTATAAGAAGGGCTTTTTCTTCAGGGACACCGGTGTGATAACATGCATTATTTCGAAGAACGGTGTGTCTTCCCTTAAGCTTTACGATACATATATGGAGACACTTAAGATACGGAACTCACACGGTATAGACGGTCCCACCGCAGCCGAGCTTACCATCAGGCTCCGCCAGATGAAGGTTAAGCAATTCGTCATGGACTACTTCCCCGACTATATCAAAAAGATGATACGCTACTTCCAGCTTAAGATAAGGAAACAGAATGCGCCACTTACGATCCCCGAATGGGAACGGTCAGCTTAATCTTTTATACAGTCTGTCAACTATCTTATTCCAGTCATACATGGCCCCGGTCCTGGCCGCAAGCCCGGCTGCCATTTCGTCCCTGTCCATATTGCCGTCACAGGCTCTTATGAAGGCCCTTGTCAGCTCATAAGCATTCCCGGCAGGAACGCAGGCACCGTATCTGTACTTATCCGATATATCATAACCTGCCGGTACCATATCCGATGTTATAAGATAACAGCCCTTAAGTGCCGCCTCCACAAGGACAATGCCAAAGCTCTCGCTCAGAGACGGAAGCACAAAGATCCCTGCCCTCCCATATTCATCATCAAGCCTGGCCCTGTCGCTTATGGGGCCTGTAAAGGTAATCCTTTTATCTATCCCCGGATAGCGTGCGTAATAATCCTCAATATAATCCTTAAAGCCCTCGTCAACACTTCCCACAAGCTTAAGCTTCCAGTCACTACCGGGCGATCTTTTTATATATCCCGCATACGCCTCAAGAAGTACATCCGTCGCCTTTTCGTATGTCCCCAGATTCCCCACGGTCAGGATTATATGCTCCTTGGCGGGAACCGTCTCCTCCATCTTCCCGCGGTAACATCCGTTTGGTATAAATACGATCTTATCACCGTAGAACTTCTTTAGCTTCTTAAGCATCCTTGTAGTCTCAACCGAGGCTATGTCCGCGCGTCTTATCGTCGCCCTCTTGATCATACCCACAGGGTTCTTCTTAAAACAGCTTATGAAGCCGGCAGGGTTCATATCCAGCTTAAGGTATATCTTCCCCTTCCGGTTAAACAGCCTGTATACGATCTCATAAAAATACGATGACAGATTCAGATGGTATATATTGAGGATATCTGTCTTACGTGCATTTCGCACCAGATACAGGATTCCGTCAAATATCATCCCGCCCCTTGTCTTCTTTACAAAGTCAAGCTTAAGCCCCCTCACCTCATCATCCGCATAGGTATATTCCTCACTGTTCTTATAACAGGCCACGGTGCAGTCAAGCCCATGATCCTTAAAAAGATGGTAGGGGATCATTCCCACATCCTTAAGAAGGTGTACATTTTCCGTTTTCAGAAACAAAGTAACGAATCTCATAGAGGCATTATATCATAATAACCTATATTTTAAAAATAGGTTGCAAAACACGGCACTGAAAATTAAAATAGGAAAGGATACTTTAGTTTATTACAAAGACAAATTGAAAGGACTTGAGATTATGAGCATAAGGATTGGTATTTTAGGCTACGGAAACCTTGGACGCGGTATAGAATGTGCCGTAAAGCAGAATGACGATATGGAGCTTGCATGTGTCTTTACAAGGCGCGATCCGTCCACTGTCAGCATTCTTACGAGCACGGTTCCCGTTTATTCGGTAAATGATATACTCGCACACAAGGATGATGTTGATGTTCTTATAATATGCGGAGGAAGTGCGACCGATCTTCCCGAGATGACACCGAAATACGCTAAGGATTTCAATGTTATAGATTCATTCGACACACATGCCCGCATTCCGGAGCATTTTGCCAATGTTGACGCCGCAGCCAGGGCCGGCGGTCATGTAGCCATGATCTCGGTAGGCTGGGACCCCGGTATGTTCTCACTTAACCGGGCCTATGCCCTCGCCATCCTTCCCGAGGGCAGGGATTATACCTTCTGGGGCAAGGGCGTAAGCCAGGGGCATTCGGATGCCATAAGGAGGATAGACGGAGTCCTTGATGCAAGACAATACACCATTCCGGTAAAGAAGGCCGTTGAAGAGGTCAGATCAGGAAGTAACCCCGAGCTTACAACAAGGCAGAAGCACACACGTGAGTGCTTCGTTGTTGCAAAGGAGGGAGCTGACAAGGCAAGGATCGAGAAGGAGATCGTAACCATGCCCAATTACTTTGCCGATTACGACACCACTGTTCACTTTATAACACAGGAAGAGCTCGATCGCGATCACAAGGGTATACCTCACGGAGGTATGGTCATAAGAAGCGGTGTCAGCGGGTGGAACAGGGAAAATAAGCACGTTATAGAATATAAGCTTACACTTGATTCCAATCCGGAATTCACTTCTTCAGTACTCGTTGCCTATGCGAGAGCAGCTTACAGGATGCATGCTGAGGGTATCAGCGGCTGCAAGACCGTATTTGATGTTGCTCCCGCCTATCTCCTTAACATGAGCCCGGATGATATGCGAAGCCATCTTTTATAACTTCCCTGAACAGGTAGGAGAATTTATGGATACATTAAGCAACAGCAGGGTTACGGCAGCACTGGCGCTGATCTCTGATTATGACGGCATAGCTCTTATAGATCTTGAGTCGGGACATATTGAATCCGCTCCGGTTACCAATATCTTCTCGCCCCTTGTAACGGGTGAGTTCGATACCATGTGCTATGCCGGTCAGCTTAATTCATATGTTGATCAGCTTGTCTATTCCGCCGACAGGGATAAGGTTCTTAAGACCATGGATCTTAAGATCGTTGAAGGAAGCCTCTACACCGGTAAGCCCTATTACGTAAATTACAGGCTCCTTATTGACGGGGATATTAAGGACTATCAGACCAGATTCTGCAACGTACCCGCAGCCGATGGCAAACAGATCGCAATGGCCACCTATGATGTCAGTCTCCCTCTGGCCGAATATATAAACAAGGTCAGCCGTACCAAGAGACAGGCTGAAGCTGCCGGCACTGCCAAGAGTGCATTCCTTACCAATTTCTCCCATGATATACGCACCCCCTTAAACGGTGTAATGGGCCTGATGGAAATGGCCAGGCGTAACGTTTCCGATGTAAATAAGGTCAGCAAATACCTGGAGAGTATGATGGGCGAATCCAACCATCTTCAGTCTCTTCTTAATGATGTTCTGGACATAAGCTCACTTGAGGATAACCATGTATCGATCATCCACCAGCCCATGAACATAAACGTATTTGCCGACAACTGTGTTTCCATAGTATCAGGTAAGATGATCGGCAAGGAGATCAACCTCTCAACCGCCTTTGACAACCTTCCTCATCCCTATGTACTCGGTGATGAGCTCCATCTCCAGAAGGCTCTTGTCAATATACTTGACAATGCGATAAAGTTCACAAGAGACGGCGATATCATATTCTTCAGGATCCTGGAGGAATCATCCGATGAAGACAATGTATCCTATCGTTTCGAAGTAGAAGATACCGGCATAGGAATGCGCCCCGAATTTCTTGAACGTATTTTCGATCCCTTTGCTCAGGAATTCAAGGGATCTTCTTCCTCTCATGAGGGATCGGGGCTTGGACTTACCATTTCCAAAAAGCTTATTGACCTCATGGATGGTCATATAAGCATAAAGAGTACACAGGGCGTCGGTTCCAAGTTTACCGTACTTATGACCTTTGAAATAGACAAGGATACGGAATCATCACTTCGGGGCAAGAAGCCCTCATCGGCTGACAGCTTAAAGAACTTAAGGATACTGCTTGTGGAGGATGATAATGTTAACCGTACCATTACCCAGTCCATCCTTCAGGCCGAGGGTGCGATCACCGATTCCGCAACGAGCGGAGAGGAAGCCCTGCAGATGTATACCGACGCTCCTTCCGGCTTCTTCGATATTATACTGATGGACATAATCCTGCCCGGTATAAACGGACTGGATGCCACACGCGAGATACGTATGTCCGGCCGTCTTGATTCAACAACAATACCCATCATAGCACTTACGGGAAATGCCTTTGAAGATGATATACGGAAATCAAAAGAGGCAGGCATGAATGCCCACCTCTCTAAACCGGTAACTGCCAGGGTTCTGACAGAGACTATACTTAAATTCGCTTCATCCCCGGAAGCTCAATGATTGCTCACCACTAAGATCAATGACTGCTGCTATTCATTTTTGGATGTTTCTTCGCGTTTGACTCCGACTATGATCTTCTCTCCATCGGCTTCCGTCACAATGGCCGCCCGAAGAAATACCCTGACCGGTTCTCCATCCATCATAAGCCGGTACTTCATCATAAATACACCTTTTTCCTTTATCGTATTGATAACATTCTCTCTGGTGAAGGTCTTATGATACATGGGCAGGTCTTCCTTATAGATAACCGCGTCTCCGTTCCTGCTTGATTGAGCGAAAAAATCCTCTCCCTCCTTATCGATACCCAGCTTATCGTAATCCTTGCTAACGCTGTATTCTATATATCTGTTGGTCGTAGGATCAATGGTATACATACATATATAATTACCTGCCAGGGCACTTACTCTTGAATACAACTGATACTCTCTCTTTATCTTCTCAAGTACTGCCATCTGCTTCTTCTGGGCGTTAATATTGCTTATTGCAACTATTATGTAGTTATCGGTCCTGCTCATACGCATAACCTTCATATTCACGTAATTTGGCTTGCCCTTCATAAGCAGTCTGTAAGTCATTGTAAATGTACCCTGCTCATCAAGCGCCTTAAGTACCTTCTCCTTGGTAAAGGTGGCTATAAATGTCTTGCGGTCAGACTTATGGATCTTCTCCAAAGCCTCCCTTCGGCTTTGTGCAAAGAAATCACTGCCTGATCTTTTGACAGCGAGCTCCTGATCACCCACTTTCGAATCATACTCAATGTATTCCTCGGTCTCTGTATTTACGTAGAACAGATTGAAGTAATCCGCAGCCAATGATTTGGCAATACTTGCAAAGGATACATCCTTGCTGTCATCCGTCACTGACAGGATCGCCACCGCTACCGAAGCGGTACCCGAAACAGGATTTACCGCTATCCTTCTCATTATGGTATGCACTGTTATATTATTCGGAAAACGTTCATCCACAAGCTGCCCCTCACCGCTTCCGGCACACTTGATCATCGCGGCCAGAAAGGTCTTTTGGTAATGTTCCGGAATCGTATCAAAATCCTCGTATTCCTCACCTACATTTCTTTCAAGCATCCTGTCGGAAAAATCACGATATGAAGCATTGGATCTCACTATACGTACTGCCCTGTCATTAAGCTCCATAATAACCATGGGGATTATGTTGAAATACTTATCAAGATCCGTGCTGCCGCTTCCGGCAACCCAGTCAAGGTCGTAAAGGTTAAGCTTACCCAGATTATCGTAATAATCCGCTTCCCCGGGATCCTCGAAGCCTATCTGTATTCCGGTCCTGTACCTGTAGAGGATCTGATCGATGGGAATGGGCTTGGTAAAATAATAACCCTGCAGCTTGCAGCATCCTATTTCCTTCAGAAAATTAACATGCTCAATGGTTTCGACACCTTCGCAGACGGTTTCAAGTCCCAGATTGGTCGCCATCCTCATAAGTTCGGTCAATATAACCCTGCTGTTATTATACTTCTCCATCTGCTGAAGGAAACGCATATCAAACTTGATAAGGTCAAATTCAAGATCCTGAAGCACATCAAGTGATGAATAGCCGCTTCCGAAATCATCCATCCATACCTGAAATCCGAGATTGCGGAACCTGTTTACCTGCTTCTTCATAAATTCAAAATCAGCCCCCACTATGCTCTCGGTAATCTCAATGGTGAGCAGGCTGTGATCTATACCGGCTTTATCCATGCGGGAGCATATCTCACTTACAATATCGCATTCATCGAAATCAGTCCTTGACAGATTTACGGATTGGGGAACCTTATGAAGTCCTTCCTCATCTATTATCTTAAGCTTCTCTATTATCTGATCCACCACATAGAGGTCGAGCTTGTAGATAAGATGGGCTTCTTCAAGTATCGGTATAAAATCAGCCGGAGACATAAAGCCCCTTACAGGGTCTATCCACCTGGCAAGAGCCTCTTCATCACACACCCTGCCATTGACCGCCCTGACTATGGGCTGATAGTATACATTTATCCATTTCTCCGAGAGGGCCTTATCAAGGTTCGAAATGATATAATCCTTTCTGTCAAGGTTATCCTCCAGCTCCTTGTTATAGTAGCTTATATTTGAAACATAAGTATTCCTTAAGGTATCACAGGCAACCTTCGCATTGTCACAGGCTGTCGATATGTCAAAATTCTCGAATTTATCAAAACGGGCGAGATAAACACCTGCACGGACAGGCAGTGATTTTGACTTGCCCGTGCTCTGCCACTCCCTGAAGAGAAGATGGAGCTTATCCTCAACCCCGTTTTCATCGGTGAATACCGCGAAATGATCCTGACCAAACCTACTGCAGTTTTCATTGCTGAAATGCTTGATAAGAAGCCTCGAAAATGAACGAAGGAGATTGTCTCCTTCGGAAAATCCATGCTTATGGTTGAAATTCTTCATACCGGAAAGATCCAAAAACAGGAATGCCGGCGAACCACCCTCCTGTATGATTATCTTACAGCCTGCTTCCGCAAGCTCGAAGAAATAGGTCATCGAGGGAAGACCTGTCAGATGGTCGTAATAGCTTGCCTTGATCATACTCTCCCTGCGAATAGCCTTCTTAAGGGATGCGGTAAGCTCATTGCCATCCCTGTCCCCCGAATAGGAGCCTTCATCCATATACCATACCTGAGCAAGCCGCACACCGGTATCGGTGATAAAATGCTCACCTATGGCATGAATGATGGTGTATGAACTTCCATCAGACTTTTTGGTCCTGTATATCACATCATATCTTTCGTCCCCGGTTGCGAACCTGAAGGCAGCGTCTGCGATCCTTGCAGCATCTTCGGGATCTGTTTCCCTATACATGTCATGATCCATTTCATAATAGGCCTGATCCTTGTCTGTATAATTAAAGAGCTTCAGAAAGCCGGCAGAAAGAATAAGCGTGACTACACGCTTGTCAACAAACTGGTATACAGCGAACGGTACGAGTGAGTTCTCCATCAGTTCGCGCTTCTCGGGGCTGAACTCGTATCTTCCCATAATACATCCTCTAAACCGACCATAAAAGTCACTTATAACAGAACACATTATAATTTTACTTGATTTCAGCCATTATGTAAATAAGTATATTTCCGCAGTAAGGTATTTATATCACATTTTATATTGCAGGATTACAGAAGTATATCGTTAGGGTCATCGGTAGATGTTTCATCCTCATATTCTTCTTCCTCGTAGTACCCGTCATCCTCGTAATCTTCCTCGTCGTAATACTCTTCCCCGTAGTCTTCCTCCTCGTCGTGGTACTCTTCCTCAGCTTCTTCGTAGGTTTCCTCCTGCGAAGGCTTCTTCTTTTGGGCGGTTCCCGTCTCTACTTTCTTCGCAGGGGCAGTATCTTCATTATTCTCTTCCGGGCTTTCGGATTCCTCTTCTGCAAAAGTCTCTTCCTCGTCGAATTCCTCTTCTTCCTCTACAGGCTCTTCTTCCATATCATCTTCCGGGAAATACTCCTCATCCCAGTTCTCATCCTCTTCCTCCAAATATTCATCTTCGGGTTCCTCTTCTTCCCAGGCTTCGTCCCCCAAATCCTCTTCTTCCCAGGTCTCGTCTTCCCAATCTTCCTCCCAGTCCTCTTGTGTATCTCCGCCCAGATCATACAGATCCAGATCAAAGTGTTCCCACATGAAATCCTGGATGGCTTCCGTATACCAGCCCCAGGCAACACTTGTTCCCAACAGGATCACAGCTGAAGATACAATCGCGATAACTATTATCTTTTTCTTTTTGGTTAAGGGTTTCTTCTCTTTCTTTACTTTTTCTTCGCCCGGCTTTTTCTCTTTTTTTACCCGTTCTTTTTTTACCTTCTCCTTTTTCTCTTTTACGGGCTTTGCAGACTTATCTTCCTTTTTCCTTTTAAAAAAGCCCTTTTTCTTCTCTCCCTCTTTTGCTTCATTATTTATTTCTTCTGTTTCCGTTCCTTCTTCCTTCTGTACGGTTTTTACGGGTTCTGCTTTACTCTCGGGTTCGAATGGCTTTGGTTCTTCTTCTGTTTTAGCATTTACTTCCCCGGCTTCTTTCTCAGGCTCCGCCTGTTTTACAGGTACTACCTTTTTTACAGTCACCGTTTTCTTTACAGGCTCTGCTTTTTTTACAGGCTCCGCTTGCTTTACAGGCTCCGGCTTCTTTGCAGGCTCCGCTTGCTTTACAGGCTCCGGCTTCTTTACAGGCTCCGGCTTCTTTACAGGCTCTGCTTGCTTTGCAGGCTCTGCTTTTTTTACAGACTCTGCTTTTTTTACAGGCTCCGGCTTCTTTACAGGCTCCGGCTTCTTTACAGGCTCCGGCTTCTTTGCAGGCTCTGCTTTTTTTACAGGCTCCGGCTTCTTTACAGGCTCCGCTTGCTTTACAGGCTCCGGCTTCTTTGCAGGCTCCGCCTCAACTTTGCGGTTCTTGATCGCTTCCTTATCTTCTTTTGATATTGTCTTCCATTCATCTTCCGTGATCCCCGAATCAAACAGAAACATATCCTTACAGTTCGGACACTTAAGTCTCTTGCCGGAGCCGTTTATCTTATAAACCTTCTTACATTTTGCACATGTATAGATCATCTGTCCCATATTTTTATTCCGCATTTCCTTTCAGATTTAGATTACCATAAATCATATGAATATTACAAACAAAGTCTCAGCTATGATTATAATCTTAACATTGACTATTTTGCAAATATGAGATATCTTTTTTTTAAAGGGCAATGTTATGTAAATTTGATCATTCCCATGTTTGTTGGGTAAGTATAAATACAGAACATGGGAATTATTGGATTTACTTTATTTTAAACGGGGTGTGTAAAGTTATAATATGGGAATACAGATTTTTTACAAGGGCAGATTAAAACGGTTAGCAGCTATTCTGATATCCGCTGTTTTTGTTTCGCAATTCAATGTTGTTTCATATGGTGCTCAGGCCGATCATGCCGATGAACAGGATCCATCAGTCAGTGGGCCTGTGATTCATTTTACCGTACCGCCTAAACCTGCGGAACCGGAGCCGGAAGCACCGGCTGAAGAGCCTGCTCCTGCTGTACCCTTTCACAATAAGGAATTACAGGCAACTCCCACATACGCTCCCATACAGACACCGATCTTTAACCCGGTGCCTGTCGTGACTGCCATTCCCACCCCTGTTCCCACAGCCGAGCCTTATACGGAACAGGCAGAAGAGCAGAATACCAATCCCTTTGTGAATCCAACGCCGGCACCGGTTGCCCGGCCCACGATGATACCTGTGATAAATCCTGAAACCCTTCCGGGGAACAAGCCTGAAGAAAAGTCATCCAAGGCCCCTGTGTCCGGGAAAGCATCGGATTCAAACGATCAGAACCTTAAATATAAGGAAAAGGAAGATGAACTTAAGGAAATGGGCATGCCGGAAACACTGCGTAACCAGGTCCTTAACAACTTCCTGAATGCCTCTGTAAAGAGCATAAGCTTCAAGGACAGCCTTATTACCATAATGCAAGGCGAAAAGGTCAAGCCCGAAATCATCGTTGAACCCGATACCGCAACAGAGGTGCTTGAATGGGAAAGCGATGATGAAGGGATAGTCCGCTTTGATGAGGAAGGCCTGGCTGAAGGAATAAATCCGGGAGAAACAACAGTAACCGTTCGTTCCAAAAGCGGGGCATCCGCCACCTGTAATATTAAATGCACGGCATCCGAAAGCACAGAATCCAAAAAAGACGTACAGAGCGAAGTCCGGAATGAAACCGAAGGATCAGACAGGATTGAAGATGACGATTCGGATAATAAGAAATCCGGAACGCTTTCTTCGAACAGCCTGTCGGCAAATAAGCCTGAAGAAAGATCCCTTTCAGCCGGCGAAATATACGCCGACAGCCCGGAAAACGGAGAGATCACCGCTGACAAGGCCGTAACGATAACAAACATGCGTTTCAAGGATAACGGGGAGGCCTTTACCGTTATAATTAACCAGTCCTACGCTCCCCAGCTGATAATAAACAATGATGCATCCATAAAAGTATCGTCCGATATGGGATTAACATGGTCCATTTCTCCCTCAAGCTATGCCACGGTTGACAGCAACGGTAACGTAACCGGAAGAACAGCAGGAAGCGCTACACTTACGGTAAGAGCGCCAAACGGTGTAACAGCAACATGTAAACTAACTATAAAAGCGCCTGCTCCCGAAACCCTTTCTTTATTCTTAAATAACAGGATCGAATTATATGTGGGTGAGTCCAAACCCATCAATCCCACAATATCACCGTCAGGTGTTGCGGAGGAGGCCAAAATAGTTGACTTTAGTATCGCTGACAGTTCCATCGCATCACTGAGCCCTGCCAAAGGTAAAACAACCACCATTACCGGAGTAAAAGTCGGAACAACTACAATAAACGCAAAGCTGACAAATTATCCCCTGATCACCGCCCGTCCGTGTACGGTTATTGTCAAGGAAAGAATCTCTGTTACGGGAGTGACGGTGGATCCAACCAGGCTGGATATCAATGTCGGAGAATATGCAAATATAACTGCAACTGTAGCACCTCCCAAAGCATCGGATACAAGTGTAACATGGAAAAGTTCGGACAGTTCAACAGCAAGAGTATCCTCGGGTGCAAGCTCTTCCACCTGTTGGGTCTACGGCGTAAAAGAAGGCGGACCGGTTGACTTTACGGTAACTACAGGAGACGGCAGCAAAACAGCTACCTGTAAGGTCTATGTACATTCCGTTCCCGTAACAGGCATACGCATTACAAATCCCTCCTCAGGAGAAATGGAGGTAACCGAGGGAACAAGCAAAGGACTGACCGCAGAGTTAACTCCAGATAATGCGACCAATAAAAATGTTACATGGACGAGTTCGGACGTAAATGTCGCAACCGTCCTGCCCGCAACCACAAGTTCGGCAAGTCCCACAGTCTCGGTTTATGGTAAAAAAGCCCAGGATACACCTATCACTATTACGGCAACCACGGAAGACGGACATCATATAGCCACCTGCAAGGTTACGGTCGTTTCACCGGTCTCGGTTTCAGAGGTCGCAGTTAAACCGAAAAATCTTACCCTGACTGTCGGTGAAGCAGCACAAAAAGTTACCGGTACGGTTACCCCCACTGATGCAACAAATCAACTCTTTAAGTGGGAGCTTGTAAATTCCGCAGATGAACCGGATGATACCATTTCTCAAATAACCTCTCCTTCATCTGCGACCGGAGCCGGATCTGCTTATTGTTATGTAAAAGGGCTTAAGAAGGGAAGTGTACGACTCAAGGCAACATCTCTTGACAATGAGAATCTGTATGATTATTGCGAGATTACGGTTGTTCCCAAGCCTCTTGAGATAACGCTTGATAAATCAGAGCTTACATTGGAGGAAGGGGAATCCGACACGCTTACGGCAACCGTAACACCCGCCACTGAAACATATAAGGAAATAAAGTGGACCATAAATCCGGAAATCGCCAGCCTGAGTGCCAATGGTAACAGCTGCACCATAACCTCATCAGGGGTTGATACTTCCAATACCGCAACAATTACCGCAACCGTAGTATCGAATGATGATGACGAATACTCCGCAACATGCACCCTCACGGTAAATAAGAAGCCTGTTCCGGTAACAGGACTGGTCGTTGAACCTGCGAGCATAACCATTAAGCCGGGAGAAGCATTTAACTTAAGCTGGCACACACTTCCTGAAGGCGCGGATGAAACAACGGTCACGCTTAAGAGCAACAATACGGAGATCGCAACCGTAGAACCGGAAACAGGTTCTGGGACGGGCAGCGCTTCCGTGACCGGAGGCAATGTGGATGCAACAAGGGAAACCGATATAGTGGTAACAACTGCCGAGGGGCACTCTGCCACCTGCCATGTAACCGTCGAGCGTATAAGAGTTACGGATGTATACTTAAGTATTAATGAAATAGACCTGTATGAAGGAGAGAGTCAGCAGCTGGAAGCAACTGTGCTTCCGGAAAATGCCGAGGACAAGAGCCTGTCCTGGAACTCTGCATCGCCTTCCACGGCATACGTTGATCAAAGCGGTCTCGTAACCGGTGTTAAGGAAGGCACGACCGTGGTCACGGTTCATGCAAATGACGGCGGCAAAAGGGATGTCTGTATCGTACACGTCCACAAAAGAGGTATAGATGCGGATGGGATCCTGCTGACACCCGAGGAAATAACAATAAATATCGGTCAGGATTTTGATCTTACCGCTACCCTGATCCCCGATAACGCAACAGATAAAAAGATTACCTGGAAGACCAACAATCCCACCGTGGTTACCGTCAGCGGCAACGGTCTTAAGGCAAATGCGGTCGGTAAGGCAGCCGGTACTGCCGTGATAACCGCCACAACATCAAACGGCAAAACAGCTTTTTGTATAGTAACGGTTGAAGATATCATAAGAACAATATATGTAGAGGATGTCTATTTAGATCAGATGTTTAAGACAATCTATGTGGGCGAATCCTTTGACCTTACTCCGACCGTGGTTCCTTCCGACGCTTATGACAGGACCGTCACCTGGAAAAGCAGCAATGAAAGTATTGCCACTGTAAAAAACGGAAGGGTTACCGGTTTAAAGAAGGGGACGGCAACCATTACCGTTACAACCAATGGACTTACCGTAAACGGCGAGCGCAGGACCGCAACATGCGAGGTAACCGTTAAGGAAGAACCTAAGCCGGTGGCAGGTCCATATAAGCTTTATATAGTTGATGACAGAACAAATGCATACCGTCCGGACAAGGTAAGGGGAACGGTAGAAGCTCTGGCCGGTGACAGATATCTGGTTATACGTGATTCCTCAGGTTCCACCATTAAGCCCCTAATCAAGGGTGACAGCTCCCTTTCTTACACCAAGGCCCTCTTCTACGATATGTGGATAGTCGATATAGGAGGATATCTGAAAAATGACTTTATAAAATGTACGGTTAGGATCCCTCTTCCGACCGATATGGATATACACAAGGGAACCGTAAGAGTGGTAAGCATTCAGGACGGGCGTCTGGATAAGTCGATTTCATCTTCTGTAGGAGAGGACGACGGAGTGGGATATGTTTCATTTACGGCCACCCACTTTACCGAGTATGCGATCCTTTATAAGAAGAATTCTTCACCCAAGGCAGAGACCAGGGTTATATACAGAGATGTTCCGGTAATACAATACAGAGATGTGGAAAAAAATACATCGAAGCCTGCAACCAATACGCAGCCGGTATATACAAGCCCTGCCGCACCCGCCATGCAGACACCTTCTGCCAACGTAAGGATTCTTGATAATGTTCCAAGAACAGGCGACAGATAGTCATAACATATAAGGTTATTTTAGGTAATTCTAATGAAGGATATCTATATAAAACTCAATACGGGAGAGGTAAGAAAGGTCAATAAAAAAAGACTTCTTATACTGGTTCTTGCCCTGCTTTCAGTCATTGCCGTTATCACAGGCGGCATCATATCCGTTGTAAGGATCGCAACTAAGCCGCGTACCAATGCAGAAACAGCCGGCTCCACCGTTTATGAAGAAGTGGATGCCACCGATCCGGAGCCGGTATTGGGAGACATCTTCAGCAGAGGATATTATGCCAAAAATAATACGGAGGTCCTCTCCGCTTCTCTTCCCGATGCGGCATTTAAAAGAGTCGAAGAATTAAAGGCCGGACAGGATGATACACTCAGCTCGGTTTATAAAAAAATGAAACAGGATAATCCTGACTTTGCCGGATATCTGACAATAGACGGGACCGATATTGAGTATCCTGTGATGTATACGCCGGATGAACCCGAGAAATACCTGCACAAGGACATCAACGGTAATGACAGCAATGCAGGGCTACCCTTTATCGATGCCGCATGCAGTATATCTCCCGCTTCAGACAATCTTATCATCTATGGCCACAACATGAAGGACGGCAGCATGTTCGGAAACCTCACCATGTATGACAGCCGCGACTATTGCATGGAACATCCCGTCATACGGTTCGATACTCCTGACGAAATCCGTGAATATGAGGTTATGGCCGCCTTTTATGACAGGGTTTATTACACTGACGAGGATGCTTTCAGGTTTTACGGTTTTATTGACGCTGAGAATGATGCGGACTATAACAGGGCTGTGGATAACTTTATCGGCAAATCAGCTTACGATACCGGTGTGATCGCAGAACCGGGCGACAAGCTCATCACACTTGTAACCTGTGCCTACCATGAGGACAACGGAAGGTTTGTACTTGTAGGCAGACAGGTCAGGTGAGTCAGGAAACGTATCTGCCGGCTCATTTGTGCTCATTCTTCAACAAGCTCCCTCATTGACACGAGCAGGTCTTCAATCAGACGGATCAGAGCCTCCCCCTCGTATATCCTGCCCTTAGGATAATTATACAGGAAGTACGGCCTGGCCCCTGTACGCAATATCATGGCTCCTTTATATCCCTGAATAAAGGGGGCAATCCTTGCGGGATCATATTTAGCCTTCTCATAGACCGAGAACTTGATGCTGCGTGACTCTTCCTTAATATCCGAAATGTATACCTGCCCGGCCATCATCCTCATATGGGCGATATCAAGAAGATTGATCACCGACCCCGGAAGCTGCCCGAACCTGTCGGTCAGTTCCTCCTCCATCTCTTCGCGCTCCGCATCGGAATCAATGCTTGCGATCCTCTTGTAAATGTCGATCTTCTGATTCTCATTCATTATATAGGAATCGGGAATAAATGCG
This sequence comes from Lachnospiraceae bacterium UBA3641, assembly GCA_002373875.1. Lineage (GTDB taxonomy): Bacteria > Bacillota > Clostridia > Lachnospirales > Lachnospiraceae > UBA2868. The sequence continues at coordinate 13,353 of DFKQ01000110.1, read as the reverse complement.
TCCACATTGATATCCACGGATACCTCATTGTCCTCTCTTGTCTCGATCCCCTTCTTACTGCGCACTGCCTCATTAAGCATCTTGCAGTACATATCGTATCCCACAGCTTCCATATGGCCGCTCTGCATCTCACCCAGCAGGTTCCCCGCACCCCTTATCTCAAGGTCCCGCATGGCTATCTTGAAGCCGGACCCCAGCTCGGTAAAGTCGCGTATGGCCTGAAGTCTCTTTTCTGCCACTTCCTTAAGAAGCTTATCCTTCCGGTACATTAAAAAGGCATAGGCTGTCCTGTTGGACCTGCCTACACGGCCTCTTAGCTGATAGAGCTGCGATAAACCCATCCTGTCGGAATCATGTATTATCATGGTATTGACATTCGATATATCAAGCCCGGTCTCTATTATCGTGGTCGACACAAGGACATCTATCTCTCCGTTTATGAAGTCCACCATTATCCTCTCAAGCTCCTGCTCCTTCATCTGCCCGTGGGCGAAGGCAACCGTTGCATCCGGCACCAGCTTCTGCACGAAATTCGTCATCTCAACGATGGTATCAACCCTGTTGTAAACGTAGAATACCTGGCCGCCGCGCGCCAGTTCTCTGTTTATGGCCTCCCTGACAAGCTCCTCATTGTATTCCATGACAAAGGTCTGTATGGGCATACGGTCCTGTGGAGCCTCTTCCAGCACGCTCATATCCCTTATGCCTATCAGGCTCATATGGAGGGTTCTGGGTATAGGCGTTGCCGTAAGGGTCAGAACGTCCACATTTTCCTTAAGCTTCTTAATGGTCTCCTTGTGCCTAACACCGAAGCGCTGCTCCTCATCTATTATAAGAAGTCCTATATCCTTATACTCAACATCCTTGCTAAGGAGCCTGTGGGTACCGATGACTATATCAACCATACCCTTCTTAAGGTCCGTTATCGTTTTCTTCTGTTGTCCCGCCGTCTGGAATCTTGACAACATGTCTATCCTCACGGGATAGTCCTTCATTCTCTGCACAAAGGTATTGTAGTGCTGCTGGGCAAGGATCGTGGTCGGTACCAGATATGCCACCTGCTTGTTCTCCTGAACTGCCTTGAAGGCTGCCCTCAGGGCTATCTCCGTCTTACCGTATCCCACATCACCGCAGATGAGCCGGTCCATGATCTTGCTTGATTCCATGTCCTTCTTTGTAGCTTCTATGGCTGCAAGCTGGTCTTCCGTCTCCTCGAAGGGGAAGCGTTCTTCGAATTCCGTCTGCCATACCGTATCCTTACCGTACCTGTATCCGTCCTTCTCCTGTCTTACCGCATACAGTTCAACAAGGTCTGTTGCTATCTCGTCTATGGCTGTCTTAACCCTTGTTTTGGTCTTGGTCCATTCGCTGCCGCCGAGCTTATTAAGCTTGGGAGCAGTACCCTTACCCGATCCGTATTTCTGTATGGCATCAAGGTTGGTTGCGGGAATGTACAGGTTGCCTCCGTCCCTGTACTCTATCTTCATGTAGTCCTTAGTCACATGATCTACGGTAACCTGCTCGATTCCCTTGTATATACCCAGGCCGTGACTCTCATGTACAACATAGTCACCCACGCTGAGTTCCGAATAATCCTGTATCTTCGACCCGCCCTCGAACTTCTTGCGCCTCTTCTTTTTCTTATGCTCGGTAAATATATCGCTCTCGGATATGACAACGAACTTAAGCAAAGGATATTCAAATCCCTGCCTTACCCGACCGGGACTTACCATTACTTCACCCGGATTTAACTCCCTGTCACGATCCTCCGTATAGAAGGCACTTATCGGATCCTCCTCTGCGCCTGCAAGGTCCTCTGCTATCCTCTTTGCCCTTGTTCTTGAGGCTGACAGAAGCAATACCCTGTAGTCATTCTTTTTAAACCTCTTAAGATCCTTCTTAAGGGCCTCAAAGGAATTATTATAGGAATTGACTGACTTTGCTATTATTGAATACCGTGCCGAAGGTTTATACACGCTTTTGTTAACGGGAAGGGCTGACAGGGCGCAGGCATGGAAGAGGGAAATCTTAGCCATTATCTCTTCCCTTGAAAAGAGTATGTCCGTCTGCCCCGGCAGGATGTATCCCTTGGAAAGCCTCTGTTCCATGGACTCGCGGAACTCAGCTTCGGTCACATCACCCTTCTCCTTAAGCCTGCCGGGCTCGTCAAGTATAAGAAGGGTGTCCTTAACGCTGAAGTAATCAAGAAAGGATACCTCTTCATCATAGAAATAGTTGACGTAGCTCTCAAGGTTAAGGCTTCCGGCTCCCAGGTATTTCACCTGCTCGGCTATCTCATCGGCAGCAGTCCTCACCCTGTGGGCTTCCTCGGTCTTAAATTCATCCCTTAATTTTTTCTCATACTTATCGGCATCTTCAAGGAGGCGGTTTAATCCCTCCTCCTTTTCCTCTTCCGTAAGGATGGTTTCTGCTGCCGGAAAGATCATTATGGAGTCTAGCTTCTCGATGGACCGCTGGCTCATGATATCAAAAGACCTGATGGAATCCACCTCATCACCCCACAGCTCTATCCTTACCGGATTATCCTCCGTAAGGGGATAGATGTCTATTATTCCTCCCCTGACCGAAAACTGCCCGCCTTCTTCAACCTGATAGTTACGGACATAGCCAAGGGTTATGAGCTGCTTCTGAAATGACGGTAAGTCTATCTGATCGCCGATCCCTATATCGGTCATATGGTCTTCCAGTGTATCGATAGGCACAATATGCTCCATCAGAGCATCGAATGTGGTAATAATGGTAACCGGATCACCTTCCATGACAGGCTTGATGGCTGCCATACGCTGTTTGGTCAGTAGATTGCCGTGTACATCCGCCTGATAGAATATAAGATCCCTGGCTCCGTAGGTTTCCACATCCTTATCATAAAAGGAATAGTCCTCCGACAGTTCCTTAACCCTCTGCTCCGAATAGGTGACTATCACCTTGTACCTGTAGTCACTGCTCAGTCCGTAGACCGCATGGAGCTTCTGGGAATCCACACAACCGTTTAACTCGACTATTCCTGTTTCTCTCTTGATTTTTGATCTTGCTTCCTCATACTCCGCCATCTCCTTTAGCGGAGTCAGTAGTGTTTTCATATTTTCGTCTTTTGCTCTTGCCTTTCTGGTCTTTTCTTGCCTTTCCGGTCTTTTGCTATTACCTTTCCGGTCTTTTCTTGCCTTCCCCCTCTGGGGGAAGGTGGCCGCGTCAGCGGTCGGATGAGGGCTCCCTGCCTTCCTTCCGGTTGTACTTACTCATAGCTCCGTCAACATCCCCCGAAAGGATCATCTCGACAGCACCAACGGCCTTTATCATCCCATCCTGCATATCTTCCTTCTCATCTGCTGAAAAATGCGACAATACATAATCAGCCAGATCATAACCCTTAGGCTTCTCACCCACACCGACGCGTACCCGTATGAAGTCCTGGGTACCAAGGCAGCTTATGATGCTCTTCATCCCGTTATGGCCGCCTGCGCTTCCCGTCTTGCGGATCCTTATGTTTCCGGGTGCCAGATAGATATCATCATATATGACGATAAGCCCGGTCTCCGGATCTGTCTTAAAGTAAGCCACAACCTCCCTTAACGATTCTCCGCTTAGGTTCATATAGGTCTGGGGCTTGACAAGGATGACCTTCTCATTCCCTATCATTCCCTTCCCTATAAGGGCCTTGAACCTTACCGTATCAATGCTTATGTTGTTTTTATCCGCCAGAATGTCTATCGTATCAAATCCGGCATTATGTCTTGTATGGGCATATTCCCTGCTGGGATTTCCCAGTCCTGCGATTACATACATATTAAATTATCCCTATTAAGTGTTCTGCTTGTCATCTCCACTAAGCTCGTGAGATACCTCGCTAAGGGTCGATGACTGGCTCACACTAAGCTCGAAAATACCTCGCTAAGTGTTCTGCACAAAAAGGAGACAGAGATTCGTCCCCTGTCTCCCAGTCTAACATTTTTTTTAATAAATTTCTACTCGGCCTTATCGTAGGCTTCAAGTATGGCCTGCTGGATCTTGTCTCGTGCAGGTGATGTAATAGGATGTGCAATATCTCTGTAGTCGCCTTCGGAAGTCTTACGTGACGGCATCGCTATAAAGAGACCCCTGTCTCCCTGAATAACCTTGATGTCATGCACTACAAATGCATCATCAATGGTAATAGATGCCACTCCGCGAAGCTTGCCCTCCGGCTGCTCGATCTTACGTATCCTTACGTCCGTAATGTCCATTATGCCTTTCTCCTTCCGTCAACTTTCCCCCTGCATAAATGCTGTATTCTAGAAGACGTATCTCTCGTTCTTCTCCAAAACTATCTTGACTTCACCTTCTCCCTTATAGTAGGAGTTGGCCCTTATGGTATCCCTGCTCTCCACGATACAGTTCTCAATGTATGTATTATCCCCAATATAAACATCATTAAGAATTATCGAGTTCTTGATAACGCAGTTGTTACCGACGAAAACCTTCTTGAATATGACCGAATCCTCAACCGTTCCGTTTATGATCGAACCGGACGCTATAAGCGAATTCTTAACGCTGGTTCCCACATTATACTTAGCCGGCGGCAGATCATCGATCTTAGAGTAAACATCCGGATATGTCCTGAAGAAATACTCCCTGACCTCAGGCTTTAAGAAGTCCATGTTGGTCCTGTAGTAATCCTCGACCGAAGCAATGTTGCTCCAGTAGGTATTAAGCTTGTATCCGTATATCCTCTTGATATTCTTATATCTGATAAGTATATCCCTTACAAAGTCATACCTGTCCTCTTCGGCGCATTTCTCTATAAGCTCTATGAGCTGGCGCCTTCTGATCACATATATACCGCAGGAAATGGTGTTTGACCTGGCCACAACCGGCTTCTCTTCGAACTCCTCAACCCTGTTGTCCTTGTCAAGCCTCATGATCCCGTATCTCTCGGAATCATCCGTGCAATCCACATTCTTGCATACCACCGTGATGTCGGCCTTCTTCTCGATATGGTATTCAAGCACCTTGTTGTAATCCATCTTATAGATACCATCGCCACTGGCGATAACAACATAGGGCTCATGACTGTTCTTAAGGAAGCTTAAGTTCTGGTATATCGCATCCGCCGTGCCGCGGAACCAGAAGTTATTCTCAACCGTGACCGTAGGCGTAAATACAAAAAGTCCTCCCTGCTTACGTCCGAAATCCCACCACTTGGATGAGCTTAAGTGCTCGTTAAGGCTCCTTGCGTTATACTGGGTAAGTACCCCGACCTTGGCTATATGTGAATTACTCATATTACTCAAGGCAAAATCAATAGCCCTGTAGCTTCCCGCAACGGGCATTGCCGCGATCGCCCTCTTCTGTGACAGTTCCTTCATACGGAAGCTGTTTCCACCTGCCAAAATAAGTCCTATCGCTCTCAAATCAATCACCCGCCTTTACAAAAGTCTTGCCAGAGTCAAGTTTACCGTTTTCATAGTCCGATGCTTCTGTTATTCCGGAAACCATACTGTTCTTGCCTATAGTGATGTTATCAGGGATCACCGACCACTCACCCACCGTTACCAGGCCATGTGAGTATATGGTGGGATCCGTCTCATTCTCGACTTCATCACCCGCTCCCAGAACTACCTTGTCTCCCAGCTTCGCATTCTCAGCGATGATCGCCTTATCAAGCGTGCATCCGTCACCGATAACCGCTTCGTTCATGATAATGGAATCCCTTACCACTGTATCCTTGCCTATCGTGACTCCGCAACCGATAACCGAATTATAAACCTTACCATAGATCTGACTTCCCTCACCTATGATGGATTTCTCGATAACGCTCTCCTTGCTTATATACTGAGGCGGAAGTGTATCCGATTTCGTGTATATCTTCCAGTATTCCTCATAGAGATTAAACTCCGGAATGATATCTATAAGCTCCATATTGGCTTCCCAGTATGAATTAAGGGTTCCCACATCCTTCCAGTAACCGTTGAATTCATATGCGTATTCGGGCATGCCCTTCTTATGACAATACGGGATTATATGCTTACCAAAGTCAAGCGCCGGCTGATCGGCCATCGCGATAAGGGCTTCCTTAAGGGTCTTCCAGTTGAAGATGTAAATACCCATTGATGCCAGATTGCTCCTCGGATTCTCGGGCTTCTCCTCGAAATCGATTATCTTCTTGTCATCATCTGTTATTACGATACCGAACCTCTTAGCTTCCTCGATCGGAACAGGCATTACGGCGATCGTAACCTCAGCCTTGTTGGCCTTATGGACATCAAGCATAACCTCGTAGTCCATCTTATAGATATGGTCACCCGAAAGAATCAGAACATAATCCGGATTGAACATCTCCATATACGCCAGATTCTGGTAGATAGCATTGGCTGTACCCGTATACCACTCGGTGTTTCCCACCTGCTCGTACGGAGGGAGAACGGTAACACCGCCGGAATTCCTGTCAAGATCCCAGGGGATACCTATCCCGATATGGGTATTAAGCCGAAGCGGCTGGTACTGAGTCAGCACACCAACGGTGTCAATACCTGAATTTATGCAGTTGCTGAGTGGAAAATCGATGATCCTGTACTTACCGCCGAAGGACACGGCCGGCTTGGCCACCTTGGATGTGAGGATTCCCAGTCTGCTTCCCTGCCCGCCGGCAAGCAACATGGCAATCATTTCTTTCTTAATCACGCTATCACCTCTTGTCTCATTATTTTTATTTCATCTGCCACTAAGGCATCACAAGGAATCCTCCCAAAGGGATTCTCCTTATGATCTCCCCTGTTACATTAAGGGGTATATGTTATATGAAATTATACCATATAATTAGTGAATAGTGAATAAAAAATGGCAAAATTAAACAAAATTTGCACATTTTTGGCATCAAGAGGAAAATTAAAACACAAAACAACATATTGTGCGATAACTTCCCCGTGGCTGATAGCGCCACGGGGAAGGTTCTTTTGACATCAATCAGGATATTATTGAAACACCATCATCCGTATGCAGCACATATTCTACGTGCCCTACAGGCTTCTTTACAGATACCTTTACGGAATCACCCTCTCTAGTGGCAATGATGGTATTTACCCTCTCACCCTTAACATTCACGATATCAGCCGTCGCTGTATGTCCCTCAGCCAGTTCGTAGATATGTACGGTGATATTGTCCGTATAGTCATAATCAGGACGGTCATCCGTATTGCCACGGACAAGGATCGTATCCGGAGCCACATATAATGGAAGAGAGAAATAGTCATAGGTATCCTTGTAATACCTTCCGCCTTCACGCTTCTCACCGGTAAGGAGATGGGTCCAGTTTCCTTCAGGCAGGTAATAGGTCGCTTCACCCTTCTCATTAAATATCGGCGCAACAAGAAGTGACTGTCCCAGCATATACTGCATGTCAAGGAATGCGCATGCAGGATCATCCGGATATTCAAATACCATGGGACGCATTACCGGCACACCTGTTTCATGGGCATAAACCGCCTGAGAATATACATAAGGCATAAGCGTACATTTGAGCTTCGTGAAGAACCTTACGACATCATTGCTCTCCTCATCAAACAGCCATGGAACCCTGTAGCTGGTGGAACCGTGCAGCCTTGAATGCGTAGACATCAGTCCGAACGCAACCCACCTCTTATACAGGTCGGGCGCCGCCGTATATTCGAATCCTGAGATGTCATGGCTCCAGAAGGAGAATCCCGACATGGCAAATGAGAGTCCTCCACGCAGGGTCTCTGCCATCGAGGGATATGATGCGCTGCAATCACCACCCCAATGAACCGGGAACTGCTGGCAGCCTGCCGTTGCGGACCTTGCAAAAAGCACGGCCTCGTTCTCACCCTTAACCTCCTTAAGGAGATCAAACACTGCCTGATTGTAAATATACGTGTAGTAATTATGCATGGATACAGGATCCGCGCCGTTATGATACTTAACATCCACGGGAATCCTCTCCCCGAAATCCGTCTTGAAGCAGTCGACACCCATATCGAGTATGCTTCTTAACTTACCGGTATACCACTTAACCGCCTCAGGATTGGTAAAGTCAACCAGAGCCATGCCGCACTGCCATGTATCAACCTGCTTAACCCCCTTACCGTCAGCCCTCATAAGGAAGTAACCCTTCTTAACGCCTTCCCTGAAGAAGTCATTCCCCTGAGCAACATAAGGGTTGATCCAGCAGCATATCTTAAGACCCCGATCATGATAGCGCTTAAGCATTCCCCTTACATCGGGGAATACTCTTTCGTCCCAGTCAAGATCGCACCAGTGGAATTCCTTCATCCAGAAGCAGTCAAAGTGGAAGACCGACAAAGGTATGTCACGGTCGGCCATTCCCTGTATAAAGGAACTTGTCGTCTCTTCGTTGTAATTTGTTGTAAATGATGTTGATAACCACAGACCGAAGGACCATGCGGGCGGAAGCGCGGGCCTGCCTGTAAGATCTGTGTATTCCATGATTATATCAGCAGGTGAAGGACCGTAGATAAAGTAGTATCTCAACTCCTCTCCCGGAACAGAAAAGCCTACGAATTCAACCTTCTCACTGCCCACTTCGTAGGATACGTTATCCGTATGATCCACAAATATTCCGTACCCTTTATTGGTCATATAAAACGGTATTGATTTATATGCTATCTGTGATGCGGTTCCTCCGTCTTCATTCCAGGTTTCTATGGTCTGTCCGTTCTTTACAAAGGGCGTAAACCTCTCGCCGAAACCGTAAACACACTCACCCGGCTTAAGAGACAGCTCGGTGTGCATGTAATTGTTCCCCTGTTCCTTCATATATTCATCACCTGGAAGCATGGAAGCGCGCTCACGGTCCATAAGTATGTATGATAAGTTCCTGAATCCGCATCCGGTTATAACTTCTCCATTTGAAACAAATCTGTAGGAGAAATCCTTCCTGTCTACAACAACCGAGATATCACCTGTCGTAAGAACAGCCTCATCGTCATTTATCGATACGCTGTATTCGTATGACTCTGTATTAACAGGATACCTGGCTTCTCCCGATTCATAAGCCTCGTAGTGCCACTGTCTCACAGCTATGACATTCTTCCCGGCCACGGTAAATTCGATCGTTATAACCGGCAGGTTCAACGTATCGCCCCTTGTCACTATCTTCTTCGTGGGGGCGACCACCCGCATCCCGTTTTCTATTTCTTCCACAAAATATGCATCCGATGCATAGCAGATCGTTGCACGCTCACTTGTTAACCAGAAACCCTCCGTATACTTCATACCCTTCTCCTTCTCCTTTTCTTTTTCTCTTTTTTATTAATAGTAACTCGAAAACAGATCCCACACATAGCTCTCGGCGTATGCAACCTGCCATGCGGCAACACCCGCAAGGTTATTCTCCTGCATTACCTTAAGCTTGGCCTCCAGTGAATCCCTATCCTCCAGCCATATCTCGTAGGTCTTGCCGCCCTTCTGCCAGGTTGCGTAATTCTGACCCGTCTCCTCATCCCATGCAACGGTTCCGTTAGCATTGGCTGTCGTCACCCCGTCGCCCATCTTAAGTGTCTGTATCTCAAGTGTGTAGGGAACGATGTCCTCCTCATCGGTAATGATCTCGTTACCTGCTTCATCATAGGTCACCTTCTCGTTTTCGATCTCCTCCTCGGTCTTGGGAGTCTCGATCCACAGTCTCGTATATAGGGGAACCGCATTTATGACTTTACCTGAAGGAACCACGGATACCGTGTTCTCTATACCTGACCGCACATACCCGATCGACGCTACCGAACCTGCCGTGGCGCTGCCCGAGTAGTGCTCATCATAACCCATGATTATGACATAATCGGCATATACACCCTGCTCGGCCCGGTTATAGTGGTCGTTAAAGCCCATGGGCACGTAATTATCCACCGACAGGATGATCCCGTCCCGCCTGCATTCCATGGACATCTCCCTTATGAACTGGGCAAAGTGGATACCTGATTCTGTAGGGATCGACTCAACATCGATATTTATACCGTCGAGATTATATTCATGGGCAAAGCCGATAAGCTGTGATATAAGCTTGGACCTCTTAGATGCCTTGGAGAATATCTCAAACGAGCTTACCTCAAGATGCTGGAGGTTATCGAACACGCCCCATACCTTGACGCCCTTGTCATGGCAGGCCTGAACATATTCCCTGCTTCCTATTGATTCTATATTTGCTTCGTCGTCGATGACCGTAAACCAGGTAGGGGCAATAACGTTTAATCCGGGAGCGGAATCCAGGATCGCTGCAATTGAATCGGCACCCGAACTGCCCACCGTATTGTTCCAGGCAAGGATCACCGGGCCGTCCGCGGCAGTCTGCGGTACTTCAAGGGGCTTTATCCCGCTGTAGGTCGGTATATCTTCAGTGGTAACGCCCTCATCAAGGAACTTGTTCTCTATGTATCCGATGAGTGCATCTTCGGTAGCAACCTTACTCCACTCCTCGCCTTCTTCAATAAGGATGAGTCTGTCTCCGACAGCCATTTCCTTAAGTATCTCAGCCTTCTTATCCTGAGAAACCCTGACTGCCTGTTCCTTACGGACCGTCTTATAGTCAACGGATGTCTCAGTCTCATGAGTCGATATCCATATTCTGTAGGGTTCTCCTTCACCGCCATACAGCCGGTATTCGAAATCCTTATACATCTTAAGATAGTCAAATGCCATATATACGGCATCCCCGATCTTTACGTAAGGATCGTATTCAAGTGTCTGATCGCTTCCGTCAAAGGTTATCACCTTATCTCCAATACGGGCTCTGTCTATGCTGTCAGCCCTTGTATAGAAGTAGGAATCACTCTCTTCATCATAATAAAAGCGATCATTGAATTCCTCATTTACCGTGTCGATTTCTATATACGGCTGGCCTTCCACTATACTTATCTTCTCATCCGTTGCCGCCTTAAGTCCCGTAACGACTGCCTGCGAATCATCGCTTACATTATAGTAAGAATACAGGTCTGCCTTTTTGGATGAATACTTCAGGCTGTCAAGCATGCCCGAAAAAAGAGCCACCGATACTACAATTATTATAAGAACGATCGCGATAAGGGGAGGCAGAAGATGCCTCATCATCTCTCTCCTTCGCTGGCGCTTACCGGGCCTGCGCCTTACCATATTGCCGTTATTTTCAAAATCACCGTTTCTCAAATCTTCCCCTCCAGAATTCGGATTCTCAGCATAATGAAAACATTATACCAAATAATCTTCTGTAAAGCAAAATCCCCCGGCTTATGCCGGGGGATTAATAATCTTACGCTTATGATCTATAAAGCCTCGTGGAATGTCCTTGAGATAACGTCAGCCTGCTGCTCGGGTGTTAACTTGATGAAGTTAACCGCATAACCCGAAACACGGATCGTAAGCTGAGGATACTTCTCAGGATGTGCCTGAGCGTCAAGTAATGTCTCCCTGTTAAGTACGTTTACGTTTAAGTGATGTCCACCCTTTGTAGCATAGCCGTCAAGCAATGATACAAGGTTATCGATCTGCTGCTGATTTGCTGCCATAATAATTTCCTCCTTATATTTATGAATAGTCATCCAGCCCCTGATGAAGTGTCGGAACACTGCATGCCAACGGGGTTCTGGAACAGTCGGTACATCCCATGGTCTCGACATTTACTGCCTCTTCGACCTTGTCATCCGTATCGACATTGATGTGTCCGACACCCTTGCCTACTGAACCGTCTAAGAATGCTACTAAATCGTCAATGTTCTTATTGGTATTATCATCCATGAGAGCCACCTCCTGTTATTTCTGATTCTGTTTATCCGTCCCACTCAGGAGAAGCATAGTCCCCTGAGCGAAAACGGGATTAAGCTCTTTTATTTCTTACTTGTTAAGATCAAGCTCGATATCGCCTGCGAATACCTTATCTTCCTTACCGAGAGCTCCGGGGATGATGGTGAAGGTATTTGAGATACCATCCTGTGCATCCTTGAAAGGAAGCTTACTTACTGATGCAAGTGAAGCAACAGCACCGTGGGTATCACGGCCATGCATCGGGTTGGCACCGGGTGCGAAAGGCTGTCCTGCACGACGTCCGTCAGGTGTGTTACCTGTTGCCTTACCGTAGGTTACGTTAGAAGTAATGGTAAGGATCGAAGTTGTGGGAACACCGTTCCTGTAAGTATGATGACGTCTGATAGCTGTCATGAACTTATGAACGATCTCCTGAGCGATGCTGTCAACACGGTCATCATCATTACCGTACTTAGGGAACTCGCCTGTTGTCTTGAAGTCAACGATAAGTCCGTCCTCATCCCTGATGCACTCAACCTTTGCATACTTGATAGCTGAAAGTGAGTCAGCAACGATTGAAAGACCTGCGATACCTGTTGCGAAATATCTCTTAACGTCTCTGTCATGAAGAGCCATCTCTGCTCTCTCATAGCAGTACTTGTCATGCATGTAGTGGATAATGTTAAGAGTGTTAACATATACATCTGCCTGCCACTCCATCATATCCATGAACTTCTCCATAACCTTATCGTACTCAAGAACATCACCTTCGTAAGGACGATACTTAGGACCTACCTGCTTCTTGGTCTTCTCATCGATACCGCCGTTAAGAGCGTAAAGGAGACATTTTGCAAGGTTTGCACGGGCTCCGAAGAACTGCATTTCCTTACCGATAACCATTGAAGATACGCAGCATGCGATACCGTAGTCATCACCGTGTGTAACTCTCATAAGGTCATCGTTCTCGTACTGGATAGAAGATGTTGTGATAGAGATCTTAGCACAGAACTTCTTGAAGTTCTCGGGAAGTCTTGTTGACCAGAGAACTGTAAGGTTCGGCTCGGGAGCTGCACCAAGGTTCTCAAGTGTATGCAGATAACGGAAGCTCATCTTCGTAACCATATGACGTCCGTCAACACCGACACCACCGATAGACTCGGTTACCCAAACGGGATCGCCTGCGAATATCTGGTTGTACTCAGGTGTACGAGCGAACTTAACGCAACGAAGCTTCATGATGAAGTGATCAATGAACTCCTGGATCTCTTCCTCTGTGAATGTACCGTTCTTAAGGTCACGCTCTGCATAGCAGTCGATGAATGTTGAAGTACGTCCGAGTGACATTGCTGCACCGTTCTGCTCCTTAACCGAGCAAAGGTATCCGAAGTATGTCCACTGGATGGCTTCCTGTACGTTCTGGGCAGGTTTTGAAATATCGCAGCCGTATGAAGCAGCCATTTCCTTCATCATCTTAAGAGCTGTCATCTGCTCTGAAAGCTCTTCACGAAGACGGATAACATCATCTGTCATAACGCGTCCGGTTGAATCCTTCTGAGCCTGCTTGTCCTCGATAAGGTAATCGATACCGTAAAGAGCTACTCTTCTGTAGTC
>DFKQ01000056.1 GCA_002373875.1 Lachnospiraceae bacterium UBA3641 | reverse complement strand
CACCCGCCTGATTCGTAGTCAGGTACTCTATCCAGTTGAGCTATGGCTGCGTATAAAACAATGCCGAGAATCGGGGTCGAACCGATACGGTGAAACTCACCGCAGGATTTTAAGTCCTGTGCGTCTGCCAGTTCCGCCACTGCGGCTATTGTCATAAGGTGGACCATCAAAGATGGGGGATTCCTTATGATGGCAAGCCAAACATTTCCGTTGGCTGTCACAAGGAGAAGTATACCCCAATTCCCCGGCTTCGTCAATTGATTTTTCGGACGCGGCCGAACTTCATCACAGGGACCGGGTGTATTCGCATGCTTGACGTGTATTTATGAAACATGTATAAAATAAACATATACTTGAACAGTTACAAACAGTTGAGAAAGCTTTAGAATGAATATACAGATAAAAGCAGAGGTGGATCATGCAGAAATTAGATAAGGAATTCCATATTAAATGCGTTAAGGGTGATGTCGGAAGGTATGTGATACTGGTTGGTGACCCCGGCAGGTGCGAGTCCGTGGCGGCTCTGTTTGATGATGCGGAGCATGTTGCCTGTAATCGTGAGTTTAACATCTATACCGGATATCTTGAAGGTGAGAAGGTAAGCGTGTGCTCAACGGGTATCGGAAGCCCTTCAACTGCCATAGCCGTTGAGGAACTTGTTCACATAGGTGCAAACACCTTCATAAGATGCGGTACCTGCGGCGGTATCGATCTTCATGTACAGTCGGGAGATATAGTGGTCGCAACAGGAGCCATAAGATATGAGCATACATCGATGGAGTACGCACCTATAGAATATCCGGCAGTGGCTGATTATGAAATAGTTAACAAGCTCAAGGAAGCGGCTGATGAGACGGGAAGAAGGGTCCATGTTGGGGTGGTCCAGTGTAAGGATTCCTTCTACGGGCAGCATTCGCCCGAGACGATGCCGGTTGCGGATGAGCTTCTGAGTAAATGGGAATCATGGAAGAGGCTGGGCGTTAAGGCCTCCGAAATGGAATCATCGGCCCTCTTCGTCATTGCGTCCGCAAGGGGCTGCCGGGCAGGCTCTGTATTCCACGTTATATGGAATCAGGAGAGGGAGAAGGCAGGTCTTGACCAGAACATGACCGAGGACATATCGCAGGCTGTTAAGACGGCGGTGGAGGGCATGAGGAAGCTGATCCTTCAGGACCGGATGTGAGGATCGGTGGCCGCCCGGGTTCTGTCAGAACCAGTTAAGCTGCTTGAGCTTCTCGTAGACAGCACCTGCAACTGCAGCATATGATCCTTCGGTCAGATGAACGCCGTCGGGACCGTACTCAAGGTAGGGAATGACGTCAAGATATCTGTCACCGTAGGTTTCCTCAAATACCCTGTTGATCCCGATGTGGGCCTTAGGTTCCATGTCGTGGCGGTCGGTGGTTCCCAGGACAAGATAGCGGGTTATGCCCCCGTTAGTATTGAACTTGTCGATCTCTTCGATAACCTGATCTATGCTGTCGGGAGACTTGAAAAAATCATTGGACCCAACCCAGTAAATATAGGTGATGTCAGGATCCTTGATACCGCCATGTTCTCCATAGACCCAGAAGATTTCGTTGGTATTGTAGCCGTAGTAGCCGGCACCTGCAACGTTAAGTCCGGATAATTCCCCAAGTACCCTCCATGGTGCCTGGGGATTGTTTTCGTTCCGGTTATCATCCCCGAGGGACCCCTGAGTAAGGGAATCGCCTATCCATATTATATCGGGTTTGTTCTGTTCCTTGTCGTTGCCTGCCTCCTCCGGCTCCTGTTCCTGCGGCCGGTCTTCCGAAGCGGAAGTGACTGCGGCATCAGCTGCTTCGGTGTCCTCTGCTTGAATGACCTTTTCCGGCGATTTCGTAACAGACTGCTCCGGTTCCTCCGGCTCCTGCATGCAGGCCCCCAGAGAGAGGGTGGTAAGAATTGCCAATGCTATGTAAAAAAACAGTCTTTTGTTCATATATTATCTCCTTAAGGAACGGTACCCGCGGCACTTGTATTGTGTATATAATGTATGATACTATATTATAGGGGAGAATGCACACACTTTTGTTTATATATGGGTGAGGGTGAATGTCATGACAAGAGCCGAGCAGCAGGAATATTACGATAAGGGATTTACCAAGGATCAGGTTGAGGAGATCAAGCTGGGCCTTGAAGAGGGCCTTGATATAGAACCTTATGAGGATAAGGATTATTTCGCATGGCAGATGCGGGAGATCAGATATGGGATCATAGCGGGGCTTCCGGTGGAGATATATGCCAGGAAGGATTTCGACTGGTTCCAGATGGAGGAGATAAGGCTGGGACTTGAGGACAAGTTAAACGTGCGTCTCTATGCTTATCCCAGGGTTCCCTTCGATACCATGCGCCAGCTTCGTCTGGCCCTTAAGGACGGAATAAACCTGTCCAAGTATTTAAGCCTGTCGGCAGGAGTCCTTAAACAGTTAAGGTTAGCCATAAGTGCGGGGGTCGACCTGGCCCCGTATATTGAAGACAGGTATGATGAGGAGCAGCTTGAACAGATCAGGATATGTCTGGAGAACAGGGTATTTATTAAGCCCTTCATCAATAACATGCTCAGAGGCTCCTCCATTGAGCAGATCCGTCTGGGGCTTGAGAAGCATCTGGATGTCAAGAAGTACGCAAGCCTTGATTACGAGTGGAGGCAGATGCGTGAGATAAGAAGGGGAATGGAGCATCAGGTCAATATAGGTATGTACCTTAATCCCCTCTACGACTGGCAGCAGATGCGGGAGATCCGCATGGGTCTTGAGGACGGTCTTGATGTAAGCAAGTACGCTTCACTCATGTATCCGGCAACCGATATGTCAGTCAAGCGGGCTTATCTGGCAGCCGGTATCGTTGAGGATGATCCCTTCTTAAGCGGTGGTGACGGAAGACCGATAGCCTTCAATAATTTCGAACTTAAGGTCACGCCTGACCAGATGACCGCCTACTTCCAGCTTACCGGCCGCAGGACCGGGATAACAAGATCGGTCATAAGGAATGCCCTGGAGGACAGGGGGATTGTAAGGGGCATCGATGAAGATATAATAAACAAGATACTTACCGACCAGGCAGGCAATCAGCCCCAGATCATAGCCAAGGGGCAGAAAAGCGAACCGGGTCCGGACGGATATTATGAGTATTTCTTCAAGACACAGATAAACAGGCAGCCCAAGGTTCTTGAGGACGGCAGCCTTGATTATAAGGATATAGAGTGGTTCGAACAGGTTAAGCGGGGACAGAAGCTGGCGGTATATCATCCGGCGCAGCAGGGGCCCGTGGGCTACAATATATTCGGTACCGAGTTTCCCACCGTCAAGGGCAAGGAGCAGAATGTTCTTACGGGCAAGGGCTTCTATATAGATAAGGACGGAGTCACCTATGTTGCCAATGTGGACGGGATCGTGGAGCTTAAAGGCAATAAAATGGAGGTTTCCAACCTTCTCACACTGGGAGATGTCACCGCTTACATGGGCGACACAAGGTTTGACGGCAATGTTCATGTAACGGGAACCGTCGGCAACGGAGTGACCATAATATGCAAGGAGGATCTTATAGTGGATGACTTTGTCGAAGGGGCGGTTCTTGAAGCAGGCGGCAACATCATCCTCAGAAAGGGTGTAAATGCCCAGAACAAGGGCCACATCAAGGCCGGGGGCAACATTGAGGGATCCTTTTTTGAGAATGCCAACATTAGGGCAGGCGGGAATATCAAGGTCAGCTACGCGCTTAAATCAAACATAGAGTGTGACGGGACCATTGAGGTATCAGGCAGAAAGGGTTCGCTTGTGGGCGGAGTGGCTTTTGCGACCCGCAGTATAAAGGTCAATGAGGTGGGTAACGAATCCGGTGTCAAGACCTTCGTAAAGGTCGGAATAAGCAATGAGCTTATAAGAAGGCAGATAATCATAACGAATCAGATCAAAAAGATCGATAAGGAACTGGAACAGCTGCAGGAGGGATATGAAGAACTGGAATCCATGTATTCACCTGAGGTGCGTGAAAGCATAGATATGTTCAAGAAAATAGAAACCGCAAGGGCCGGGAAGAGGGAAGAGAAGCATATACTTAATGAAGATCTTAAAGAGGTCGATGAGAAGATAGAAGAGAGCAAGAAGGCAAAGATTGAGATGATGGGTGCCATCTACGAGGGGGTTGTGGTTGAGGTCAACGGTAAGAGATGGGTGGCAAACGGAAGGAATGTAGGTCTGGCCATGATGGATGATGAAAACGGCGTGAAGGTTCTGAACATATAAGTATAGTAAACGAATTTATTCGTTTCCTTTTGCGCCGATTGCGAGGCATCGAAGATGCCCTTCCTATTGCAATCGTGTGCATCATCGGTATATAAGATTAAAAAAGGGGTTTGGAAATGGAAAAAATACTTATCGTGGACCATGAAGAAGTGAACAGAAACCAGCTAAGGGAAATACTTCAGGATGCCTATGATGTGGAGACTGCGGGTACTGTGGAGGAAGTGACCAACAAGCTTAACAGGATAGGAAGCGAGATAGCGACCGTTCTTTACAGGTTTTCCATGCAGGGTCTCGACGGTTTCGGCTTTCTTAAGAAGCTTGACGATCATAATCTGTTAAATAAGCTGCCGGTTCTTTTTATAAATGAGCGTGAAGCCGCCAACCTGGAGCATTCACAGACCAGGATGGGTGTGTATGACTTTGTCCATAAGCCATTTGTTGCGGAAATAGTAAGGCGCAGGGTCAGTAACCTGACCGATCTGTTTATATACAAGAGAGGCCTTGAGCAAAAGGTTGAATCCCAGATGGTCACCATGAACAAGCAGTTCAAGCTCCTGAAGGTTCAGCAGGAGGAGCTGGCCAAGAGTAAGCAGAACGTTGTTGATATCCTGGCCACCGTTACCGAGGGAAGGAGCCTGGAATCCGGTGACCACATAGGCAGGATCAAGGGCTATACCGGAATAATAACAAGGCAGATGATGAGGAATTATCCGGAGCTTGGGATAACGGAGCCCATAGCGGAGGTTATCATATCAGCCAGTGCCCTGCACGATATCGGTAAGATAGCGATCCCGGATTCGATTCTCAACAAGCCGGGCAAGCTGACGAATGACGAGTTCGAATTAGTCAAGAGTCACACCATAAGAGGCGGCGATATAGTCAACTCCATTACGGGTATCTGGGATGAGGATTATGCCAGGATATGTTACGAGATATGCCGGTATCACCATGAGAGATATGATGGGCGTGGCTATCCTGACCATCTTAAGGGTGATGATATACCAATATCCGCCCAGTGCGAATCCATAGCAGATGTATATGATGCTCTGGTAACGGAATCGGTTTACAGGGCAGCATACAGTAAGGAAGAAGCATTCAACATGATCATGA
Organism: Lachnospiraceae bacterium UBA3641; assembly: GCA_002373875.1. GTDB lineage: Bacteria > Bacillota > Clostridia > Lachnospirales > Lachnospiraceae > UBA2868. The sequence continues at coordinate 4,646 of DFKQ01000056.1, read as the reverse complement.
GGGGCGAGTCGGGTGTGTTCTCACCCAAGCTTTTAGAGTCATTCAAGAAGGCAAGAGAGGAATTCGAGGCCTTTCTGGACGGGCATAAGTAGTAAATAATAACCAGTAACGGGGAAATATATGGCAAACGGAATAGATAAATTCATTAAATTCGGTAACGAAGATGATATACAGGAAATACTTCAGAATCATGAGAAGGAAATAAATCCAAATGAGATTTTCTCACCGGATGACGGGCTTGAGACACCTGTGATAAAGCCTGTGAGGAGCGAGAGCGGGAAGCCTACCATAGTTGTCATCGATGATGATTATGCGGCCCTGGATATAATGAAGATATACCTGTCAAGGGATTACGAATGTGCGGTATTTTCGGACCCCAAGGAAGCGATCTTCTATATGAACACCCATCTTCCCGATATCATCTTCCTTGACTGTTACATGACCGTTATGGAAACGAAGAAGATCATGTCAATAGTCAGGTCCTATAAGGAGATGGAGAATGTACCCATATACTTTATGGTATATGAGGAGGAGAAATACGTATTCGAGCAGAAGAAGGATACGGGAGCGGCGGGGCTTATCACAAGACCGGTTGCAAGAGGTGACCTGCAGGCCATCCTGGACAAGGAGAAATTGCGGGAATATCTAACGAAATAGAGGAAGTGAACATGAGCACACTGGTTGAGTTACGTAATCTGACCAAAAACTACGGCACAGGCAAACCCGCCGTTGATAATCTAAGCCTGACGTTTGAGTCCGGTCGTATCATCGGGCTGCTGGGACCCAACGGATCCGGTAAGACAACCATAATAAAGATGATGAACGGGCTGCTTCAGCCCACCGGCGGGGAAATACTGATAGATTCCCATCCCCCGGGACCCTATACCAAGTCAATAATTTCATACCTTCCCGAAAGAACATATCTTGAAGCCGGCAGGACCGTATCAGACCTGATAGGCTATTTCAGTGACTTTTACGAGGATTTCAGGCCCGAAAGGGCTTTGGAGATGATCAGAACCCTCGGAATTGACGAAAAAGCCAGGGTCAAGACCCTGAGCAAGGGCACCAAGGAAAAGGTACAGCTTATCCTTGTTATGAGCAGGGATGCGAAGCTGTATATACTTGATGAACCCATTGCGGGAGTGGATCCGGCGGCCAGGGACTATATCATCCGCACCATAATAAATAATTATAACAGGAATGCCTCCGTCCTTATATGCACCCATCTTATATCGGATATAGAGGATATCCTTGATGAGGTGATCTTCCTTATGAAGGGACATCTGGTTCTTCGCGGGACCAAACAGGAGATCATGGATAAGTACGGTGTATCTGTTGATAAGCATTTCAGGGAGGTGTTCAAATGTTAGGCAAGCTTATTTCACATGAATGGAAGGACACATGGAAGCTGATGACAATACTTAACGGTGCGGTCATTGTCCTGTCAGTGCTGGGTATGTTCTTCGCTGCGACCGGCAACCTCACGGATATCTTCAACAGGGAGGATGTGACCTCGGTGTGGGTATTTGTTATGTATATAAGCTTTATCATGGTCTACATTCTCGGGATCATTGCTCTGTCAGTCGGAACGACCCTGTATTTTTATGTGAGGTTCTACAGGAACCTGTATACCGATCAGGGTTATCTTATGCACACCCTTCCCGTTACCGAGCATGAGCTTATCCTCAGTAAGGCCATCGTTGCCTTCATATGGAAGGCTGTAAGCGTTCTTGTCGTTGGTTTGGGTATCGGTGCCATAGTACTTACCTTTGCCGGTACGGCAGAAGATATCTTCCGTGAGATATTGCCTTACGGGCATGAGATGTTTGACGAATATGTTGATCAGGTATATGGCGGAAATGCAGGTCTGTTTCTTCTGTATATCATCGTGATGCTCATTACAGGGATAGGCAGCATCATATATTCGATATTTTTGGGATACGTAGCCATTTCCCTCGGGCAGCAGGCTAAGAAGAATAAGGTGCTGGCCTCGGTGGGTATTTTCTTCGGAATTAATATAGCGGTCAGCATAGTCACTAACATGATCAGCCAGATGCTTATGTTCTTAATGATGAGGATAAGTATGAATGATGACTATATACCCGGAAGGGCAGGAGCTTTTTCACTGGGATTGAGCTTCTTTATGGCACTTACGATCTGCGCACTGGCAGTTGTGTTTTATTCGGTCACTCATCGTGTTATGGCGAGAAGGCTGAACCTGGAGTGAATTCGGGATGATCGAGATTCTAATAAATCCCGAATCCTCTTCGGGAAACGGGATAAGGATATGGAAAAAGGTTAAGAAGCTCCTTGATGAGCATGAGGTTTCTTACAGGGAGCATTTGCTCTCCGCACCGGGACAGGCAGAGTATGTTACCTCCATGCTCACTAAGGATATTGAGGAGGATATCCACATCCTTGTGGTCGGAGGAGACGGAACCCTGAATGAAACAATAAACGGTATCAGGGATCTGGAGCGCACGAAGCTGTCATGTTTAAGGTGCGGGTCCGGGAGTGACTTTGCCATGAACATGCATGTGGACAGGGATTGTGAAAAGGCCATCATGCATCTGATAACGGAGCCCGGGGAGTACGAGCTTGATTACGGACTGGTCACGGCGGATGACCATCCTTCACGGAGGTTTGTGATAAGCTGTGGAGCCGGTTATGATGCCGATATATGCATGTAGGTTTCCACTAGCAGGCTTAAGAGGATTTTCAACCGCTTTCGAATGGGCAAGCTTGTTTATGTCTTTATCGGGGTCAAGCAGATATTCACCAGGAAGAAGACAAAGGCTCTTCTCTATCTTGATGATGATAAACCCATCAGGATAGGGAAGCTTTTCTTCGTAGTGGGAATGAACCATATATGTGAGGGAGGCGGAGTTCCCTTTTGCCCGGGAGCCGATCCGACAGACGGGATCATGGATGTGTGTCTGGTCCGCGATATGCCCAAGATAAAGCTTCTTCTTGCAGTGGCCATGGTCTATTCCGGGAATCATCTTAAATTCGGCAGGGTAAGTACGCATAAGTGTAAGAGGATGTACCTTGTCACAGCGAAACCCCAACAGATCCATCTTGACGGCGAGACACCCTGCATGGCTTCACGTATAAGATGGGATGTGGGCGGTAAGTTCCGCTTCGTGAAGTGAAACAGGGGGACGGAACCGTCCCACTGTTTCATTTTCCCTGGGCTATGGTCAGGAGGACATCAAGGATTTCCGGATTGTTGACAACTATGACGGCAAGAGATGATTTGGCCCGGTTAAGACCGTGGAAGAGGCGGCGGACCCTGTATTCTCCTTCGGCGGAGCATCTTAAGAAGCCGTCATCATCATAACGGAAGGTTTCGTCCATCAGCATTACCACCCTGTCAAATTCACGGCAGGTGGCCATGCTGTTATCGGCGATATATGTATACCCCCTGTTCCCGTATGATAGGAGCAGGGTTTTTGCTTCTTCGTCATTACCGGCGTAACAGAGTGATACCGAAGGATATGACCTTAATCTGTGGTTCCCTGTACATCGCATCATACAGCATATGAAGGAAGACAGTTCGCTGTTCATCCTTATCCTGTTGGTAAGCCTGTATTTAATGATATCTGAGGCAGAGTCAATATCCTCGCCCGTGTCGAATGGGCGTTCCCCGGGGCATATCATCGCCTCGTGATCGTATGATATAATGACATTCCTGTTTGCGTTCCTGCAGTATGTCATAAGCTCCTGTAAGATATTCCTGCCCATCCTGTGACCCTCGTCCACAAGGATAAGGTCATATTGCTTTAAGTCAGGCAGCGTATCCATCCCGTTTGAAGGGTAGAAGTCAATCCTTTTGAGCCTTTTGTCGAGCTTGTTCATTTCATCGGGAAATGAGCCGAAATGCAGGACGATGACCTTCCCTGCACCGGAGGTGAACTCCATTGCAAGGTCATAGAGAAGGAGGGTCTTGCCGGTTCCGGGAAGACCGGTAAAGGCCTGGATAAGCGCCTTGTCGGATTTCCTGATCGCACCCGATATCTGTTTCTTTATATCCTTCTGCTGGGAAGTCAGGAAATAATCACCCCGCAGAAAACGATCGGGATCGGTAAGGGGAGAGATAAGGTAGTTCTCCTCCTTGAAGAAGTAGTCTATATTATCCTCCGTGCAGTCCGTCTGCATCATAAGGTCACGGCACAGGCTGTCCCATGATTCCTCCAGCAGGTTGCCGCTGTTACTTAAACGGACCAGACGGTCTTCGCTGCTTATATAGGTATAGGAACGGATTGACCTGTTAAGGGTCGCAAGATAGCTTCTGTTAAGAGCAAGCTGATATTTGATACGGTCATTTCCGACCGGTTTACTCTTAAGTTCTATGTTTATGATGGTATCGTCACTGATACGCAACAGGTCGAATTCCTTCCCGAGCTTGGGAATTGTATAGGAGTAGAAGAAGTTAAGGCTGCCTGCGTCTGCACCGCTCTCAACAAGCCTGTCGGTAAGGGCCCTGAGTCCGCTTATCTCCCAATCCTTTATTTTTAAAAAGTGAGGTCTGCCCGACATCTGGCGTTCCAGCCTTGTAAGCTCCGTAGCCGTCATGCTCCTCGTCAGGGCATATATGTTTATTGTTTTCATGGATTAAGAGTAGTATAGTGAACGAATTTAATTCG
>DFKQ01000097.1 GCA_002373875.1 Lachnospiraceae bacterium UBA3641 | reverse complement strand
GCGGTGATACGATCATACCGCGCTGCCCCTTGCCCACGGGTGAAAAGAGATCCATAATCCTCATGGCAACAGGACCGCCGGGCCTCTCAAGCGTCAGCTTCTCATCCGGAAATATCGGGGTAAGATCCTCGAAATTCTTACGAAGGGAATGCTCCTGAGGGCTTAACCCGTTTATGGTCTTTACAAAGAGCAGGGCTCCGAACTTATCGGTCTGGCTCTTGACCCTGGTGTTACCGGTGATGATGTCTCCTGTCTTGAGAGAGAACCTTCTTATCTGGCTGGGAGCGACGTAGACATCGTTCTCGCCCGGAAGATAGTTCTCGCTCCTGATGAAGCCGTAACCGTCGGACAATACCTCCAGGATGCCCCTGGCCTCGATCCCGGAATCAAGGCTCCTCTTCTCCTCGGAAATATCGATCCCGTCGGAAGCTCCCTTGTTCTCGGTTCCTTCGGAGCTCTCCGTCGTCTCTTCGGCCGTTTTTGCCGACCCCGGGAACTCCTGAATCTTGGACGAAGGAGCTCCGGCCGCTGCTTCCTCCTCATCCTTCTTAACCATGGCCTCGATAATGTCAGCCTTCTTAAGCCCCGTGAGGCCCTTGATGCCGCGTGCCTTAGCCAGATCCTTAAGGACAGTAAGCGCCAATGTTTCATACTTAGCTCTGTTGTTCATATCTCACTCCTGTTTTGTAATTTATTGCTTCAAGTCAACATCTGTTGATCTTAGATTCTCCATCGGGATTTAACACGAACTGTGTTGATGCGTTACGAGTAATGCGTTTATAACTATGCAAAACTAATCCTCAACAATCATTAAATCACAGAATAATTTAAAATGCAAGAATTCTTGATAAAAAATCACCCCCAAAAAATAAAAAGGTATTTTTTACAAAATTTTAATAGAAATTATGAGAATTTCAGTGGTATTATATAAATATCGGGGGTATAAATCCATTTCTGAACCCATTGTTTTGTTTTATATAGGAGCGTGAGCTATGTATAATGTAAATGATGTTGTAGTCTACGGCAATCAGGGTGTCTGCGAAGTCGTTAACATCGGCACTCTTTCCATGTCTATGGCCGACAAGAAGAAGAAATACTATACCCTGCGGCCCTTCTACCACAAGGACGCCGCTGTCTATGTACCTGTTGATAACGTAACCTCCGTAATGAGGCCGGTCATCTCCCGCAAGGAGGCCGAGTCACTTATCAAACGTATCCCGGACATCGAGAATGCCTGGATAGTGAACGAGCAGGAGCGGGAAACCCAGTACAAGACGGCCCTTCGTACCTGCGACTGCGTGGAGCTTGTCAAGATTATCAAGACCCTGTACAGACGGAAGAAATCACGCATCGATGCCGGTAAGAAGGTTACCGTAGTGGACGAGCGCTACTTCAAGCAGGCAGAGAACCAGCTCTATGAGGAGCTGGCCTACGCCCTCAATATCGACAAGAGCGATGTGAGCAGCTTTATAACCGGGGCCTTAAAGGGCAAGGCCGTCAAAGAATGAATCCGTGCCGTTTCCGGTATCCGTCCTGACCGTTTCCATGAGAAAGGCCTTCATCTGCGGATGCCGGTCACCCATCTTAAGAAGAACAGCTTCAAGGTTGGAGGGTGTAATAACACCCTCCCTTATCATAAGCCCGTAGTACTCCCGATCCTCCGCATGGTCACGCAGAAGAACACGGATCGCGGCATCTGATCCGCTTCCTATGGTATGATCCAACAGATACCCCGTCAGCACATTCCTTATATCATCCTGAAGGTAAATGTCATTATAAAGGCGCAGCATACACAGATAGGCCTTCTTCTCCCTGTTATATTCAAGATACTGGTCATAATCGAAATGAAGGTCTTCCTCCCCGCACAGAACGTACAGATGGTATCCCTCATCATCCTTAAGGCTTAAGATATGCATAAGCCGGGTATCCCATTTGTTGTACCATTCAACGCTTCCTGCCTGCAGGATATCCAGCAGATATCCGGCATCCATATATATGGGAGCCGCTGCAAGAAGTTCCGCTACCGCCCGGGATTCACGCTCATTTCCTAAGGTTCCCGGATCACAAACCTCCGCCGGATCATCCCCGCCTGTCTTGTCCGCCTCATATAATAAAATATCACGAAGCTTCTTATCATTCTTGAATACGCCCTTGCCAAGCTCAACAGCTCTGCGGGGAAGGCATACGCATGTCAGGCTGTCGCAAAATGCAAATGCCCACTCCCCTACCATATTCACGGTTTCCGGCAGGAGTACCTTCCTTAACCTTTTACAGCCAAGGAAGGCCTTGCGGCCAACAGCTTCAACGGGCCACCCTCCCAGTGTATCAGGCACTGCGGCTTCCTTAAGCTTCCTGTCCGCATCCGTTATCACGGCGTATTTACGGTCCCCGGCTTCTTTTATTTCATAATATAATCCTGTCTTTTCATCATATTCACGCATGGTTGGTTTACTATAGAATTACGGCCTTAAGTTATAATGTTTTGTGGTCAGCAGCCATTATGTTGAACTTAAATGTTTGGGAGCCTCCGAGTTTATACTTTCCGGTATCATCCCTTTGCAGGATAATCGTTATCGTTCCTTTATTCTTACCGGCAGCAACATTATTGCCATACTCAACCCTGAAAGGGTGTACCGCCGTATACAAGCGTTCATCCGTTCCCTTTATTCCCACGCTTAATATCTGGAATGCAGAACCGTCGGCTGTTATCTGCTTACCTGTATACGGTATCGACAGGCTTTCACCCTTTCTCCCAAGGTAGTAGGTCTTACCATAATAGCTGACTTCAAGATCCGTTATTGCAGCCCCGGTATCATATACAGTGTAATCCTCTTTCAGCGAAGAGCTGTTTTTATTGAAATCATATCCCGTAAGCTCCGCCGACCCCGAATTGGTCACTCTGACCTTATATCCGTAATCTCCATTGGAAGTAAGCACAAGCTTGTAGCATTTGGAGTCTATCTTCTTAAGGCCGGCACGTTTGTCCTCAAGCTCAGAACCGTTGGCGTAATAAGACTGATACAGGGTGATCTTAGGGTTACCCGGAGCCGTCTTTCCCTTCTTTTCCGTACCCATCACAGCGTATACGGTACCTGCGGGATTCTCGCTTTCCCTGGTTCCTACGGTAGATGTATAACTTCCATATTTATGTATATACGAATCTCTGTCAAGGACCGGAATTTCAGCGGGAACTTCGATCTTATTTATTGCATATGTGCAGGCAGCAGCCTTACCCTTAAATATCTCACCGTCACCTTCTATACTTAGTGTACCCTGTCCGGGTTTCGTGTTGTTTGAGGCGTACAGCCTTATGGTCGTGGTATAGCCTTCCGCATCCTCTATCTTAAATTCCTGACCGTTGTAATACATTTTCAGGTTCTGCTCTTTAGTGGCTTTAGTGCCATCATGTTTTACAGTCGTATATTTTACGGTGACCGAACCCGGCATTGCCCCTGCCGCATTTTGCTTACCCGGTGCTGCGGTCAGCTCGAGAAGCCTGTACTTATAGGTATTGTCACCTACCTTAACCTCGACATCCTTAAGGGCATCCTTCATATTTACGGCTTTTTTGGTGAATTTAACCTTAATGGGGCTGCTGTGATCGACTCCCGGACCGAAGGGATAGACATTGTTCAAATATGTTCCGGGCAGCTTGGCGTAATCACCTGAAACAACAACACCGTTAGATATCAGCTTCATCTCCTCATCGGTTCCTACATATGTATACTTGTAGTATTTTCCATATGAATCGGTGTAGGTTTCTGAGGATTTCACATTATACAAGCAGGAATCCGGATTAACATCCGTTACCCTCTTAGCCGTTGAATATTTGTAAGATCCTCCATCTTCCCATGCTCCGTTGTAAACAGCATTAGAAGCCGCGAGCTTATACCATTTGGGGGCGATCGTAATACCCTTTATCGTTACCTGTTTGCCAGCTTCCCTGGAGCCGAATACACCCCGGGCGTTCCCGCTTATTGCTTCTATTATTACCTTATATTTATTGGAAATCCCGATCTTATTGTAGTATTTGGCTTCGTATATGGCCGTCTTGTATACTCCGTTAGTATATATACCCTCGTAATATATGTAATCCACACCGTCAAACAGGACCCGGTAATCCTCTCCTTCGTTAAGCTTTATCTTATTCTTACCGCTTCCGATATATACCTCTATTCCCAGATCGGTCGGGGTATAATATTTGCCCGTATAATTTACCCCGGTCGTCTTAACATTTACAGCAGCATTGGAAAGATCATATATCGTATCATCCTTAACCATGAACTGGCACGGGCTGTAATTCGAATCATTATAAGAGCATACGGCCGGTTTAACGACACCCCATCTTGCACCTGCAGGATCAAAATCATCCCTGTATTTCTCCGAACCGAAATAAACTCCGCAATAATTGCCTATTCCCTTCAGGGTATATAAGTATTTCCCTTCACCGGTTATTGCGTTCACATCACCGCCTGTCTCATTCTTGAGCACCCATTTATTGCCCTCATATTTATATATCGCGGGCACATAATCAACACCGGCCTTCAGCTTCTTCGCCTTCCCGTCGAAGGGGAACCTGATCGTGACAGAGGGAGCCGCCTTACCGCTCAGCCTGCCACCCTTAAGGGCATACAGATGCTTAAGACCCGAAACGGACGCAGTCGCGTACTCGGGTGCCTTGGCCAGATTGTAGGGGGTGATATCAAAATATACCGTTGTCGTATAACCCGTATAATCACCCAGACCGGTTATGATAACCTGCGGTCTTTGCGCTGCCGGCAGATCCCTGTCCTTGTAGATCCCGTCGCTTCCCATTAAAACGGAAGCATTCGTATTATTCTTATAGGAAACCTTATAGTCCTTGCCGTAGCGAAGCTTATATACATCATAAGCACCACCGTCCAACGAGCAAAATACCGACAGTTTAATGTCATTTATCGTGGAATCGGTTTTCTTAAGGGGCTGATCGGTCACCACATGGGCCCGTCCGTCATATTCAACACCGGGAATGGCTTCTACATATATATTGTTAATGGCCTTTCTTGAGGTCCTGGCTATAAAATAATAATCCGTCTTCCTGTTTACATATGAGGTATACGTTGTTGTACCGACAACATATCTCATATCAGTATCATATTCCCTCTCGTACTTGCCGTCCTGATACATACCCCATCCCGTAACGGCTCCGATAACGGAATAATCAAGATCGTAGGTATTCGGATTGGTTACTGCCGCCTTACGGCCGGATTCATTGATCCATGTCGAAAACACCGTATTGGTTTCACTTATATCATTTATGTACTGTTTCGTATATGTCTGTCCGTTAACCTTAACAGCAAATGTGATATAGTAGGTCGACTCCTCAACATAAACATATCCATCAGCAGTAGGAGATTCCAGGATCTCGTAATTATCGTTCAGATCATCGTTAAGAGCGGCAATAACGGGAACCTCCTGATAACCGACCCTGTCTCCGTCAATACCCGACACATCCAGCCAAACATCACCTTCGATCGCGTTTTCAGGCATGAGTGCTTCGTCATACGCATAAACGAAGCTTGACTCTCCGGCTTGATTCTCATTATTCTCCACAGGAGTAATGACCACATTGTCAAATGCAGGCGTATTGGCCGATACCGTGACCTTCTCATCCTCAGGCATGTCCTTCTCACTCACCCCGATGTCGCGTGATCTTTCCACCGCTACCGTAAGCGGCCGCTTGTGCATGGTGAGTATTCTTGCCGCAACCACACCCTCATCATCCCTGCCTGAAGCCTTAACTGCGGCAACAAAGTCAGTGCCTGCACTTATCTCCTCGAGCCTGACGCCTTCAAGTTCATCGAAATTGCCGGCATTTACCGTATCAGCATAAGCAATATCCGTGAAGAACTTATACTCTACACTGTATACGGCGTTCCCGGCACCGTCTTCCGCCTCCAACGAATCCGCTGATACAAGAACCCACTCTCTGTCGTTTACCGTATATACGGGTTTAAAGAGCCTGTCAAGGTTACCGTTTGCATTGCTCCCGTCCTCACCGTACATTATCATGGGGGTTAGTATCTCAAATACGGCTTCATTCCCGGACACCGTTACAACATCCTGCCCTGCCGGCTCCGACAGAAGATCGGCATCTCCTTCATTACCGGCAGTATCATCCTCCGGAATCGTGTTATCCGCAGATACTTCGGCTCCGCTGCCGGAAATGACGGCTTCACTGCCGGTTTCGATGACTGTATCCATCGGTTCAACCGCATATGCTTCAACCGGCACCGTAACAAGCACCAGCACCAGTACCAGCATAAAACAGATCCGATCCCCGATCATTCTTCTCATAAGCTTCCTCCCTTTATACAAGTGTTATTGCCTGCTCAAAAAAAACTCTGTACCATAGTAACTATTCAGAACAGGCTCA